>DYLB01000025.1 GCA_020722305.1 Anaerolinea thermophila
ATCTTGGCGGCTTTGCGCCTTTGCGTTGAAAAATACCTTTTTGCAGTGGAGTCAATATTGTATGAAAGGAGAAGGACAAGATGAAAAAACTGACCGTCCTGTGTTCCCTGCCTGGCCGCGGCGGCCCTCGCCCTGACCGCCTGCGGCGGGGGACGATCGCTCTCGGCTACCTCGAAGGCGAAGCCTCCTGCCAGGGCCTGATTTTGCGCCGAAGTCGGAGACTTCGGACTCCTTGATCTAAGCAGCACTACCCTCAAACATGATGATATCCGAACCTTTCTGGACCTGGTCCTGCTCCCGTCCCGACGACCTGCCGGTGGCTGACGCCCTCCCCGAGTCTGCTGATGTGGCGGTCATCGGCGGCGGCTACACCGGTTTGAGCGCGGCCCGCACCCTGGCCAAAAGCGGCGCGACCGTCGTCGTGCTGGAGCGGGAGACTATCGGCTGGGGCGCTTCGTCCCGTAACGGCGGCATGACCGGCTGCGGGCTGAAGCGCCCTGCCCCGGCCATCTTCAATCGCTATGGTGAGAAATACGGTCACATCTTCTGGCAGGCCTCGCTAGAGGCTTTCAACCTGGTCAAGGAATTTGTCTTCACCGAAGGCGTAGACTGCGACTTCCAGGAGAACGGCTCGATCTGCCTGGCGTACAAACCCTCCCACTTCGAGGACTTCAAATCCGAAGCCGAATGGAACCGGCGCGTGCTCGGCCACGAGATGCAGGTTATTTCCCCATCCGAATTGAAGGCCGAAGTCGGCAGCACCGCCTACTTCGGCGGGATCGTTGACGAACACGGGGCGGGGCTGCACCCGGCCAAATTCGTCTTCGGGGTGGCGAGGGTGGCGGCAAAATACGGCGCAACCCTGGTCGAGAATGCCCCGGTGACGCGGCTGGAAAAGACCGGGGAGGGGTTCACTGTCCACACCCGGCGCGGCCTCCTCCGGGTCCGGGAAGTGATTTCGGCGACCAACGGGTACACCGAAAGCCTCGTCCCCGGTCTCAAGTCCCGGGTCCTGCCGGTCGGCAGTTACATCATCGTCACCGAGCCGCTCTCGCCGGAGTTGCAGCAGGAGATCAGCCCGAAGGGCCGCATGATGTGGGACGCCAAGTGGTTCCTGAACTATTTCCGCCTGACCCCCGACGGGCGGATGCTGTGGGGCGGGCGCAACAACCTGAGCACCGATCTCGACTTGGGCGAGAGCGCCCAGATCCTGCGGGGTCAGATGCTGCGGGCCTTCCCCCAGCTTGCAGGCGTGCCCGTCACCCACACCTGGAGCGGCAAGCTAGGCCTGACCTTCGACTTGATGCCCCACATCGGGCGGGTGAACGGTGTGCATTATGCGATGGGCTACGGCGGGCACGGCTTCCACGTGGCGCTCTACCTGGGGCGGGAACTGGCCCAACTGCTGACCGGCGAGAAGACCGCCAGCCCCTTCGCCGAAATCCCTCACCCGACGTATTTCTTCTACCGGGAGCGGGCCTGGTTCTTGCCCCTGGCCGCCCGCTACTACCGCCTGCTGGATGCGTTTGGATAGGGAGGCCGAAAAATGTGAAAGCCCTGTTCCTTTGTGATCGGACCTTTACGGATTCACATTGGAGCAGGACTTTTTACGGGACCTGGTAAACCGCGGTTTCCCCCTCCTGGAAGATGAGTTTCAGGAAGCGCTGGAATTTTTCTTCTCTGACGTTGTAGGTGTTCTTTTCCATGCTGCCGACGACCACGTAGCGGATGCCGTAACGCTGGATGATGCCACTGGCTTCGATCCAGTCGGAGGTGGTGTAGAGGGTCTCGATGTCGGTCAGGCGGGTTCCCTGCGGCTCGTAGCTGCCGCGCCACTGTCCCTCGTGGCCAGGCCAGCCGAGGACGGTGGGCAGGCCGGTGTGGGTGCTGATCCGCCCGTAGAGAGTGTAACTGCCCCCAGCGATGCTGGCTTCGGCGACCACACCGAGAGGCATATCCTGTAAAAAGCGGATGGCGGCGGCATCGTCGGGGTTCTCTTGATCGAGGTGGGCCGCCCCGTCGAGGGTGCGGCCAAAGAGGGGTTTGAAATTCTCGGTCTTGTTCGGCAGGCTGAGGGCGGGATAGGTCAGCCCGGCGATGAGTGCCAGCGACAGGCCGACGCGCCAGGCCCAGTCCGCCGGGCCGCGCAGGGAGCGAAGCAGGGCCGCCGCGCCGAAGGCCGCCGCCAGCGAGAGCAGGATCCAGGCCTGGTAGTAGAATTTGAAGACTGTGTTCATGCGCGTCCCGAACTGGTCGCGCAGGTAGACGAATTCGGGGGCGAGGATGAGCAGGACGCCGAGGCCGATGAGCAGCAGGACAAAGACGGTGGACGGTGAACGGCGGGCGGTAGCGGGAGCTTCGTCTTTGGTTTGGGGCGAACGGTTGTTGGCGACGATCAGGGCCAGGGCGGGGACGAGGAGGGCCAGCAGGGTGAGCAGCCCGCCGCCGTGGGCGATGCGGCGGATGGTCGCGTCCTTGAAGAAGACGCCGAAACTCGAAGCACCCTGGGCGAGCATCTCGGCCTGGGCCACGTCTGGGCGGAGGTAGGTGGCGATCCAGGCCATCAGCCAGGATAAGGCCCAAAGGAGCAGGACCAGGCCGGACGTCAAGGAGAGCGCGAGGGCCAGTTTGGGCTTCTGGCGGCGCCATTGGAAAATGATCCAGGCGAAGAGTGGCACGAACAGCGTCCCAAACATGACCCACAGGTGGGCGCCCCGGGTGGCGTAGACCAGGTTGGGCAGGGGGCCGCCGGCCTGGGAGGAAAATCCGAGGTAGAAGGGCAGGTAGAGCAGAATCGAGAGCAGGCCGAGCGGCAGGCCGAAGCCGAACAGGTCTTCGAGACGGTCCCAGCCCCAGCCCTGCTCGAAGACGCTGGCCAGGGTGTAGGCGAGGACGATGAGGGCGGCGTAGGGCAGGATGTCCCAGGTGTTGAGGAAGGCCAGCCCGCCCAGGACGAGGGCGGCGAAGGCGAAGTCCATTTGGCGCAGGTGGAGCGGCAGGCCGAAAATGTGAATGGACGGCTTTTCGCGCTGGAAGAACAGGTTGAGCGCCACGCCGACAGCCAGGAGGCCAAAGGGGATGGCCAGCACGTGCGGATGCAGGTCGCCGAGCAGGAAAGAAAAGAAGGGGAATTCGTCAATCGGGGAGAGGTCGCTGATGACGCCCCTCAGGTCGGTGTCCATGATGACGCGGGAGGCGCGCCACCACCACCAATGCCGGGTGGGAATCCAACCGCTCCCGGAAGGGATGTCACTGAGGTCCTTGATGTTGAGCCAGGCCCAGAAGTTGAAGGCGCCGGGGTCTTTGGGCCAGAACAGGCCGCGGGTGTGGAGCGCATCGAGGAAGCCTTCGAGGTTGGAGACGAGGAGCAGGAAGAGGGGGCCGAGGAGAGGGAGACCAGTGTTCAGTGACCAGTGTTCAGTGACCGGTGGGCGGTTTTCAGATGGGGCGGGGTTGCGCGGGGTATGGGGCGAGGGGCGTGCTGCGTGGGCGGCGAGCAGGTTGTAGAGGATGCCGTAGGCGCCGACGGCAGCCAGGGCGAAGACGAGCGAGAGCATCAGGTTGAAGGCTACGCTGCCGGGGGTGGCGGTCAGTTTGGCGAGCATGGCGGCCATGATGTAGCCGAAGTGGTAGTACGAGATCGAGTAGCCGGAGAGCCAGGGGTCGTTGGGCGGGAAGGTCGGCGAGCGCAGGATGGCGTTGATGAAGGCCAGTTCCATCGGCTTTTCGGTGGCGACGATCTCCGGGTTGTTGGCCCGGACGAAGGCCATGAACCCGAAGGCGGCCAGGAACAGGATTTCGACTATGGCGACGGTGCGCCAGTTGGCTTTGAGCCATTCGACCGTAGACCGTAGACCGGGGACAGTGGGGAGTTGACTGTCTTCGGTCTTCCGTCCACGGTCCAAAAGCGCCCAGACGCTCAATCCGCCAAGCGCCAGCAATCCCAGCAGGATGCCGCCGATGTCGTTTTGGGCGACGCCGAGCGAGGCCAGCATCCAAAAAACGTAGGCCCAGATGAGCAGGCCAACGGTGCGGGCCAGGCTGTAGCCGCGGTCAGCCAGGGCCGGGAAGAGGTGCCAGGTCAGCGGGAAGGCAAGCAGGCTGAGGAGGGTGGTGAGGAGATACCAGGAGAGGAAGATCATCAGTAATCAGTAACCAGTCATCAGTAATCAGTAACCAGTCATCAGTAATCAGTAACCAGTCATCAGTAACCAGTAATCAGTGAAGGTGGAAGGTGGAAGAGGCCGGTTTCGTCGGGCGGGAAGTCGAGGACGGAGGTGACCGCGTCGAGGTTGAGCGGGCCGTAGAGGTGCGGGAACAGATCGTCCGTGACGGGGGCCCGGCCGGGGGCGGGATGAACGGGCGGTTCCCATTTGAGTTCACCGGTCAGCCGGGACGGGTCAATGACCAGCAGCACCAGTCCGCTCTGGCCGGCGTAAAAGGCGTTGGCGACCTTCACGATCTGGTCGGGGCGCGAGCAATGGATGAAGCCTTCCGAGCGCAGGCTGGGGGTGGTGTAAACGCCGGTTTGACGGGCGGCCAGCCAGGCGTCGCGGGTGGTGAGGTGGGTGATCATTTCTATCAGTCTCCTGCGGAACACGCTGCACAGGCAGGGTTGCGTGTTATGGCAGCACTTCGTAGATGACCGTGGCCCGGTCACGGTAAACTTCCTTCCAGTAAAGGTCATTGTACTGCTCGAATTTGGCGAGACCTTCGGGGCTGTAATAGTTCCGTTCCAGTTGGCCGACGATGATGTAACGCACATTGTATTTTTCGAGGAAGGTCCGGGTTTCGAACGGATTGATGCTCTCGTAAAAAGCGTCAATCTCCTGGACCCGCTTCTCGACCCATTCCGCCGGGACCACGCCGCCGCGCTGCTGGCGCTGGTGCCAGTTCCAGCCGACGACGCCGGGCAGGCCAGTGTAGATAGTGTAGCGTTTGCCCCACAGGTATTCGACGGTTTGGGCCTCGACGATCAGCGGCGAACCCTGCACGTTCTCCTGCATCCAGCGGATAGCGTCGTAGTCCTGGCTCAGGTCCATGTCACCCTTGTCCCAATATTGGGCGTATTTCATGTACGCCATGCTGTCCAGGCTGTGGGGGGCGGCGGGGGCCATGCGGTCATGGATTTTGTCGAAAGTGGCGGTGAGGGTGAACATGGCGGCGATGACGAGCAGCAGGATGCCGGTCCCCTCGAAGAACGAGCGCCAGCCTGCCGTCCAGCGCCGCAGGTCGGGCAGCAGCCAGCCGAAACCGGCCGCAGCGCTGATGGCCAGCAGCATCCAGGCTTGCAGGTAAATCTTGAAGATGGTGTTCATCCGCCCGATGTCGCCGACCAGGACGACCAGCTCGACCACGATGGTCAGCAGCATCCCGGTCCCGATCATGAACAGGACCAGGCGCTTGACGTCCGGCTGACCGGGGCGCAGGATCAGGACCAAGGCCCAGACGGCCAGCGGCAGGGCGATCCAGCCGATCTTGACCCCAAAGGCGGCCAGGGCGATCAGCATCACGATTACGGCGCTGGCCGAGACCTCGATCAGAAAGCGGTACGGGCGCAGTTTTTGTAACGAAGATAAGGGCGTGTTCGCCATCCACTCGCGGGTCTCCCAACTCATCCAGGCTGTGATGACGAACAGGAACAATCCCCAGTGGGTGAAATATGACGAGAACGGGGTGTACGGCCCCAGCCAGCGGCTGACCTGGTTGTAGCCCAGGCCGTACCAGTGGTCGTAGGGCTGGTAGAAAATTTTCGATAGCCCGGCCAGCAGGGCCATGCTGCCCACCGCCAACAGGAACCGGTTGAGGGAGCTGCGTCCCTGCCCGCCGCGCCAGACGGCGTACCCGACCGCAATCGCGGCCAGCAGCAGGTAGGTGTAATAATCCCAGGTATTGGTCGGTCTGATGGCTCCCACGACCAGCCCGGCGAAGCCGAACGACAGCCCAGCAGATAATCCGCCCGCCCATTTGCCCTGGGCCTTGATGGCCGAGACCGCCCAGGCAATCGTCAGGGTGGTTAGCAGCAGCACCAGCATGTGGGCGTGCAGGTCGCTGTACAGGAAAGTGAAATAGGGGAACTCGGTGATCTCGTTGCCGGGGCCGGAGGGCATGACCCGGCTGGGGTTCCAGTACCACTCGCCCACGTTGACCGGCAGCAGCGTCCCGGTTAGCACCTTGACCAATCCGCCAAAGGCCCAGGCCCAGCGCTGCGGGATGCTGGCAACTTCGATGATGCCGTCGGGCGCGCCCACTTTTTGCAAAGCCTGAAAGACCAGCTGCATCGTCCCCAGGTTGCCGAGCAGCACGACCGCCGCTGAAGAAGCCAGGCCGGTAAAAAGAGAATAGAGATCAGAGCGTGGAGAGTAGTCATTGTTCTCCAATTCCCTGCTCCCAGCTCTCTGAACCAGGTTCCACCCGATCGAGAACGCTCCCGCCGCCACCATGGCGAAGATCGTCGGCAGGAGGAAGTTATAGGCAATCGTCGGCACGATGCCGAGCAGCTTCACCGGCGTGCCGACCAGCACGAACCCGTAATAGTAATAATTGATGTACCCGCCCGCAAACCAGGGGTCATACGGCGGGAACGAGGTACTCTTGAGCACCGCGTTGAAATACGAAAAATCCATCGGGCGCTCGCCGCCCTTGGCCGGATGCCACAGGTCGGGGTTGCCCAGGCGGACGAGCAAATCGAAGAGGAAGAAGGACAGGAAGATTCCCTCGGCGAGCAGGAAGTACCGTTTCTTCGACTTCCACTCGGCGAGCAGTTCCTCCCGCTGCATCCACCCGGACCCGAGGCCTGCCACCGCCAAAAGGGCCAGCACCACGCCGATGGTGGTCCGCGAATACGCCAGCCCGACCGACCCGGCCAGCCACGAGAAATAAGCCAGGATGACCAGCCCGGCGGCGCGGGCCAGCGGGTAGCCGCGGTCCTTCAGGCCGGGGAAGACCAGCCGCAGCAGCGGATAAGTGATGAGGCCCAGAAGGAATACGAACACATACCACCACAACAGTCCCAGGGCGGGATAGCGGTTGATCAGCGCCGAGGTGTCGAACAGCTCCGACCAGGTGCCGCCCGCCTGCTGCCGGGCCAGTCTGTCGGCGGGCAGCATCAGGTCCTTGTAATCGGCGGCCCGGCGCGGCGTCAGATGGACGACATTGCTCAGGTCCACCTTGCCGAGGATAGCTTCGACCTGCTCCCGGCTGAAATCACCGGACTTCTTGAAGATCAGCACTTTGGTGGCGTCGTAAACGGTGAAGGCTTCCTCGGCGAACTGGGTATTGGCTTCCCAGTGAAAGCCGCCGGGCAGGTCGAGGCTGGGGAACGACTCGAAGACTTTGACCAGCTCGAAACCCAATTGCCCCTCATAATCGCCGGGGCGGGCCACGTTGTAGCAGTAGATCACGTCCTGCTCCGGCGGGCAGCCGATCAGCGCCCGGTAGTAGGCTGTGGTCAGCGGGTAGCGCTCCGGGACGCGGGTGATCGTGGCCCACTGGCGGTTGGAGGTGATGAAGAGGTAATCTGCCTGGCCGAGGATATCGTAGAAGCGCTGGAGCTTGTCGGGGTTGTCGTCCCAGTACAGTTCCAGGTTCAGGCCGGTGTAGATGCCGCCGAAGCCGTCGTAACCGTCAATCCGCAGCGGCTGGCCGTCGTCCCAACTGGATTCGTTGGCGACCACCGCTCCGCTGAGCGAGAGCGTCCCGCCGGTAGTCTCGAATTGCAATTCGTAGTAAACGTCTTTGGCAATCTCCAGGGGATGGTCGAGCGCCAGCCTGAAAGGCCCGCTGGAAACGCCAAAATCCGCGTTGAGGCTGGCCCACGCCACCTTCTC
This sequence comes from Anaerolinea thermophila, assembly GCA_020722305.1. GTDB lineage: Bacteria > Chloroflexota > Anaerolineae > Anaerolineales > Villigracilaceae > UBA5796. The sequence goes on from DYLB01000025.1 coordinate 7,830, forward strand.
GCCCTCGGCCAGGACGGAAACGGTCAGGGTCTGCATCCCCGCCGGCTGCATGTCCGTGACCCGGTGCAGGACAATCTCGGTCAGCGTGCCGCTGGCGTTGGCATTCAATCCAATGATGAGCGGCGCGCCGGACACGATGGCTTGGTCCGGGTAGGAGAGCGGCTGGAGGTAGAGTCCGTTTTCGGTTTGGATGGACAGGTCCACCGCTCCCGGCACGTTCTGGTAGATCCAGCGGGCGGCGGCGACGCGGGTGTGCGGGCGGGTGTAAATCCGGGTGAAGGCGAAGGCGTAGGCGAAGGTCAGGATCAGAACCAAGATCCCAACGATCCATGTCAAAGGCCTTAAGTCGAAAGTCTTTCGTGCAACTTTCAACTTTAAGCCTTCAACCGTGACCCAGGCCGCCATCATCGCCAGCAGCGGGTAGATCGGCAACTGGTAACGCATGGTCGGGTTGGACTGGGTGGACTGCCAGAGGAAGTAAAGCACCGTCCAGCCCCAGAGCAGGCTGTGCTGACGCCACTCGCCCCGGAAAATGCGCCAGCCCATGACCAGTACGCCGGCCCAAGCCAGGAGGCCGAGCGGCAGCCCCAGGCCCCATTCGGTCAGGTTTTCGAAGGAGAACAGGTGCGAGCGCCGCGCCCATTGCAGGGCGAAAGGCACGTCAATATCGCCGCTGGCCTGGGCGCGCTGTTCGGCGATGGTATCAATCCAGTGCGGGTTGGGCAGGATGCCAAAGAAACTCGGCCCGCGGAAGGCATACGGTTGGAAGACCCGAAAGGCCAGCAGCGAGGCCAGCGCGCCGGCCACCAGGAAGACGGCGATGAGACCCATCAGCCGCTCGGTCTCCGCCGGGGATTTGCCTTTGAACGGGTTCCCGTCTCGGAACAAGTTGACCGCGAACGCGCCCGGCAGCAGGACCGCCAGCGGGGCGGCGTTGAGCTTGCAGGCCACCGACATCCCCAGGGCCAGGCCGAAGCCGAGGCTGTTGAGGAGGAGAGGGTCGGTGATGAAATTCTTTACAGAATACGAACGACGTAATCCGTGATGCGTAACGCCGCTGCTTTCTGGAACACCCTCTTTTTGAGTGGCGATCTTGACCGCGAAGTAGATCGCCAGGAAGATGAAGAAGTTGGCGAAGGTATCTACCGTGAAGAAGTGAGATTGCTGGATTTGCAACACCGCCAGCGACGAAAAGGCCGCCGCCAGCAATCCCACTTTGCGGTTGTAAATGCGGGCCACGATGAAATACAAAAGGATGATCGAACCCAAATCCGAAATCGTCGAAAGCTGTCGTCCGACCAGCGGCACTTCGTCGTAACCGGTCCAGGTGGGGGTGCGGGCCAGTTCGGTCAGTGCCCGGCCCCACAGCCCGGACGGCGCGCCGTCTTCCAGCTTTTGGGCCGCCCACTGGCTGACGGTCGTCATCGCTTCGGCGGTGTAGCGCACGGCGATAATCGGCAGGTCGCCGTAGACGTAGAACGTGTAGCCGCGGTTATCCGGGTTGAGTGGGGAGCAGTACGTATCAAAATATCCGCCCCATTCGTCGCAATCCGGCATGACGTCCGCGTAGCGTTGGCGCCATTCCTGGGTCTGGAGCGTGGGCGGCGGCCCCAGTTGATCCTGGGGAGCGCCGACCGGAGCAATGCCCGTCTCGACCATGGTCAGGAAGCGCTCGTCAGGGTGCAGGTGTTGGTTCTCGTCCCAGTTCAGGCCTATGGTGCGGAAATAGGTGCCGGTCAGCAGGACGACGATCAACAGCAGGTCATAGAGCCAGGGATGCTTGTCTTTTCGGGTCATAGACTCTAAAAATAACGGGCAGGGTTACGGCACGCGGAACATCAGGAAGTCACGGCCCGGTGAGCGGGACGGATAGCGGTTGATCGTTCCCTGCGGATAAAGCGATTGCAGCAGGGCCAGGGTCTCGGTATCTTCCGGTTTGAGCAGGAACAGCTTCGGGCCGGGGATGGAGAGCGTGTCGGGGATGTTTTCGGGCCACATTGTAAAATCCTGCTCGAAGTAGCCGGTCTGGGTGCTGAGCAGGCGCGTGTCCACCCAGAAGGGATACGGGACGATCCAGGCCTGGGTGATACTGCCATCCGTCTCGGCGAACAGGTTAATCTGCGCCGCCATCTCGGACGAGTTCCAGGCATTATTGGTAAATTGGGTCTTGAACACGTCGAAAACGAGGCGGTAATTCTGAGTGGCCGAGAGGACCAGCAGCAGGCCGGCCACGCCCCAGGCCAGGAGCTGTCCCCGCCGCCGGTTCAGGCTGGACCCGAGGCCTGTCACCAGGCCATCCAGCGCCATCGCCACGATGATGAATACCGGGACGATTGCCCCGCCGGTACGGTTCAGCGACGGGTTCTCGTTGGGAAAGGCCAGTGACAGGATCGAAGGCATCAGCAGCAGCGGGATGCTGAGCAGCAGGAACAGGTCCAGCCAGTTGCGCTGGCGGGCGTAGCGAAGGATGACCAGCACCACACCGAGCACCAACAGCGCCCCCGAAACGACATCCAATGCCGGGCGATTGGGAATGCTGTGGACCCAGATGCTCCCATTCGACCACTGGAACATGGTCAGGGCGTTCCACAGGTTTTGAAGGAAAATCAGGAAAACCGGACCGGGCAGCGGCTTCTCGGCATCCGTCAGGCGGGTCATGGCCCGGTAGAAGACCGATTCCGGGTTTTCCAGCGTGTAGCGCAACAAGGGCAGGAAAACGATGAAGGCGGCTATGGTTGAGATGACCAGCCAGGTGAAGGCTTGTTGGCGGGCTTCTTTATCCTTTTGGTGCAGGGCATAGACCAGGATGGCGATCACGACCACAAAGGGCATGAACCGGAAGGAACTATAGCCGTGCAGCCCCAGCCCTAAAAATATGCCCGACAGGATGAAGTCGTTGCGGTTCGAGCGGCGCAGGCCGCGGACCAGGTAATAGAGGGTGGGAGCGGCGAAGAGCGGGTAGAGCGGGAAGCGCAGCCCCACCCGGCTGATGACGTTCGGCCAGTAAGCAATCCCGGCCAGCAAGAGGGCGAAGAGTCCCACCCGCTTGCCGCCGATCTCCCTGCCGAGCAGGTAAATGAACGGCAGCGCGCCCAATCCGATGATCACCGTGCCGATTTTCAGGCTCATGAACGACAGGCCGGTGCCGAAAAGTTTGGCCACCGCGGCCGTCACGTACATTTGGATGAACTCGCGCCCGGTGTTGCGCGGGAAGAAGATATAGGTCGCGCCGTCGAGCACATCGCGCACGTCGTAGAGTTTCTCGATGTGGTCGCTGAACGGCTCCGAGAGCACCCCCGTCAAATCGTAGACACGATAATACACGACGACCAGGGCGGCCAAAAGTACCAGGCCATTCCAGGGGGTGAGCAAGCTGCGGAAATCCGGGCGCTTGAAAGTTATCTTGCCCAGCCAAAAGCCCCAGGCAAAAAGGAAAAGCCCCGCCAGCCACAGGCTGACGTTTAACCAGGTGAACAGGTTGTGGGTGAACAGCCCGAAGGCCGTCACGGATAAGACCAGCGATCCCAGGATCAACCAGGGCCGGTAGGTGAGCGGGTCGAAAGCCGTCCGCTCGGGGGAGAGATCGGGCAGGCGCCATTCGCCGCGCAGGTACGCCAGGATCACGAAACCGATTGCGGAAGCGAACAAAATGCTGGCCATAAAAATAATGGGCGCCGGATTTTCGTGTGGCGGTTCGAGGATGCGTTGGGCAGCCAGCGCCAGGGCCAGGGCCGCCAGGGTGCGCCAGGCCAGGGGACGGCGTTCCGCCTCCACGGGCGCGGCAGGCTCTTCGTCCGGCTCGCTCGGGGGGAGCGGGGCCGGTTCGGGCGCTTCGGGCAGGTCCACCTTTTCCCCGCGCCAGAAGTAGATTTTTGATTTGACGTAATCGAGCACGCTGGGTTCTTGCATGGGTGCGATTTTATCAGATGAGGATTATTTGCGCCGGGCGATGTAGAATGTGTAGGACCCCTGCGCCTGTGGGACGGGTTCGTCGTAATAGCGGCGCAGCGGGGCCAGGAGCGGGGCCAGGTTCCAGCGGGATGGGACGAGGATCCAGCGCCCGAAGAGTTTTTTGCTGATGAGCGACGGCAGGCCGAAGTAATGTCCCCATTCGAGGGCGGCCAGGGCCGAGGGCGAGAAATAATGCCAGTAGCGTTCGAGCGTGAACCCGGCGGCCTCGAGGCGGCGTTCCCAGGTTTCGGGGTCGTCGCAGTGGTGGTGGCGTGAAATCCGGTTGAAGAAGGCCCGGTAGGCGCGGGCGAGGGGCCTGAGGCCGATCCGGTCGAGGAAGCGGGCAACGGACAGGTTGGGCAGGAAGTTGTGGTTCGGCACGCAAAAGACGAAGGGCGCGCCGGGGCGGAGGACGCGGGCGGTCTCGGCCAGCACCCGCTCCACGTGGGGGATGTGTTCCAGCACCGAGTTGCTGACGGCGGAGGCGAAAGCCGCGTCTGGGAATGGGCTTTGCCCGGCGTCCGCTTCGACGAGGCCTTTGTAGCTGGCGAAGGTCTTGGCCTCGTGGATCGGGCCGTGCCAGGGGTCGAGGCCGACATCGAGTTTGCGGGGAAAGGTGCGGGCGGCAAAATGCCCGTCGCCGCAGCCCACGTCGAGGGTTGGGGCGGGCAGATCGAGGTCCTGGTAGAAACGGGATTCGACCGCCCGTAGCAGGCCGCGAAAATAGGGCATCTCGCGGATTTGGATGAAGAGGAAGTCTTTATCGGTCATGGTAAAATGATAGCAGTTTCCTGAAAAGTGATAGCAGAATCGAGGCGTTTATGATCCGCACGATGGTTCAATTGACGGAAGAACAGATGAAAGCGCTGAAAGAGCTGGCGAAGGCTCGCAAGACCTCGGTGGCGAAACTGGTGCGCGAGAGCGTGGCGCAGTACGTGGCGGCGGAAGCCGAGGTGGTGTCCCGTGAGGAGAAGCGGCAGCGGTTACGAAATTTCATTCAGTACGTTAAGGAACATCCTGACGAATTCCGAGACATCGAAGGCAAAACAGATGTGTCAATCAACCACGATGAGTACCTGACGGAAATTTACGGCACATGGAAAAAATCTTCGTAGATACTTCTGCAATCTTTGCGCTTGTTAACACCGCCGAAACCAATAACCTGGCTGCCTTGGATACCTGGAATGGTTTTGGCAACAATGACGTTGACTTAATTTCAAACAATTATGTTATCGTCGAAAGCATTTCTTTGATCCAGGGGCGGCTTGGTCTTTCGGTTGTGCGGAAGTTACTCGATAATGTCCTGCCTTTCATTCAGGTGATTTGGGTGGATGAAGATCAACATTCTGCCATTGTTCAGGACGTCCTGTCGGCCAACCGCCGCCAACTCTCGCTGGTGGACTGCTCCGCTTTTGCGACCATGCGCCGGGAGGGGATCGAGACCGCCTTCACTTTCGACGCGCATTTCCGGGAACAGGGGTTCAGAGTGATCCCGTAACGCAAAGTGTCAATTTGCGCTACATCAACTGCATGAACAACTTCTCGTAATTCTCCGCCACGCTTTCGGGGTCATACAGACGGGCCAGTTCAGCCGTATCGCAGCGGAATTTTTCTTTGTGATCGAAAATATCCAGCAGGCCGGTGGCCAGTTCATCCGCTGAGCCGATGGCGGCTACGTTGCCCATCCCGTGCATCCGCACCGGCTGGCGGACTCCCGGCAGGGCCGAGGCCACACAGGGGACGTTGTGCAGCATGGCTTCGATCTGCACCAGCCCGAAGGCTTCGGTTGAGTTCAGGGAGGGGACGACCAGCGCGTCCAGGTTGGGATAGAAGGCCGCCATCTGAACCGGGTTAAGCACGCCCAGGAAGGTCCAGTGGCCTGCGGCTTCGTATTCCCGGATGCGGGGCATGAGCCGGCCGTAGTAGGCCCGTTCGCCCATCACGTCCCGGTACTGCCCGGCGAAAAGCACCTGCGCCCTCGGATATTTCTCGATGATCTGCGGCAGGGCATCCAGCAGCACTTCGACTCCTTTTTCGGCGGCGAAGCGGGCGGCCATGCCAATGACGGGGCGGTTCTCTTGAGTCTTGTATTTCTGGGCGAAGGCTTCCGGCGAGCCGGGTTGGGGATCGGGCAGCACCACCGGCGGCAGGAAGGTGGTCAGTTTGTGCTTGTAGCGGGAGAGATAGGGTGAGTGGTCGGCGTAATCCTGGGTGTAGGTCACGATCCGGTTCGCCAGCCGCCCGGCCATGTTGTTCTGGAAATGCACCACGCTGTTGACGAGTCGGTTGAACAGCCCGGAGGGCAGCTGCAGGTCGCAGTGATAGGTCAGCACGGCAGGTTTGCCAAACAGCCGGGCGCGCAAGGCCACGCCGGGGGCGTCGAACTGCGGCAGGTGCAACTGGACCACGTCGTGTTTGGCGACCAGTTGGGTCACTTGCCATCCGAACAACGGCATGATGACGCCCTTGCTCAGGCGAAAGGCGACCGGCGAGCGCACGATCCGCACCCCGTTGCGGATTTCCTCGCGGGGCGTGGACGGGTCGAAGTGGGAGGTGAAGACGGTCACCTCGTGGCCGCGTCGGACAAAAGCCTCCGCCAGGCGCTCGGCGTAGATCGTCAGCCCGGAGGTGTGTGGGCGATAGTAGGTGAGGACAGTCAGGATTTTCATAGAACGGGTGGATTATAACGTACCCAATGGACGGCTTTTTTAGGAGAACAACCTTTTGTTTTTGCTGACCCACTCGAACAACTGCTTCACACCGCTTTCCACGTCATATTTCGGATTCCAGCCCAACACTTTTTCGGCCTTGCGGATGTCGGCCACGAAGACCTTCTGGTCGCCGGGACGCCAGTCGCCGCGCGCCACCGGGAGCGGGTGTCCAACCAGTTTTTCGAGCATCGGCCCGAACTCGGTCCAGATCGAGATCACGTTCGAGGGGCCGCCGCCCAGGTTGAAGACCTCTCCCGTCACCTTAGCCGGGTTCGCCAGGGCCAGGTCGTAGGCGTCCAGCAGATCGTAGACGTGGAGCAGGTCGCGCACCTGCTTGCCGTCGCCGTAGATTGAGAGCGGGCGGCCGGTCACGGCGGCGATGACAAACCACGCCACCCAGCCCTGATCCTCCACCCCGAACTGTCGCGGCCCGTAGATGCAGCTCTGGCGGAAAACAACTGTTGGGATGTCGTAAATGCGGGCATAGTCCCGCACGTACTGGTCACCCGTCCCTTTCGAACAGCCGTAGGGCGAGTGAAAATCCAGCGGCTGGGATTCCGGGCAGCCGTGCGGCAGGTCCTTGTAGGCCCAGCGGGTGGCGTGTTCGATTACCTCCACATCTTCCATGCCGCCGTAGACCTTGTTGGTCGAGGCGTAGATCACGAACGGTTTGCGCTCGTTGAGGCGGGCAGCCTCCAGCACGTTGAACGTGCCCAGGGCGTTGATCTCGAAATCTTCGCGGGGTTTGGTGACGGATGTCGTCACCGCGACCTGCCCCGCCAAATGGACGATGACCTCCGCCTCGCGGCTGGCGGCCGTCAAAAGGGCCGCGTCGCGCACGTCCCCGACGACAAGCCTGAATCCCGTTTTCCCGAAGGTTTCCTCCAGCCAGGCCAGGTTGCGCGGCGCACCGGCCCGGCTGAGATTGTCGTAGATGGTCACTTTTTCGCCGCGTTCGAGCAGGCGGTGGACGTAGTTCGACCCGATGAACCCGGCCCCGCCGGTGATGAAATAGTTTTTCGGCATCTTTCTCCTATGTCAATACAGAAGTGGAAAAGCTATTGTCAGTGTTCGCGCCGGGCGCGGCGGACTCCGAAGATCAGTGTTGCCGCCATGCCAAAGGCAAAACCGCCGATGTGGGCCCACCAGGCGACCCCGCTGGATACGCCTTCACCCAATGCCACTGCGCCGGAAAAAAGTTGGAGGATGAACCACACTCCCAGAAAAAGGACTGCGGGAATTTCGATGGTGGTGATGAAAATAAAGATGAACACCAGGGTAACGATCCGCGCCCGCGGGAAAAAGAGCAGGTAAGCGCCCAGCACTCCGGCAATCGCGCCGCTGGCGCCGATCACGGGTCCGCTGCTGCCGGCTGTGAACAAGGCCTGCAAGAGCGCAGCCGCAGCGCCGCTCATCAGGTAGAAAACGAGATAACGGCCATGCCCCAGCCGGTCTTCGACGTTATCGCCGAAGATGAAGAGGATCCACAAATTGCTCAGGATGTGCAGCCAGCCGCCGTGCAAGAACATGCTGGTAAAGACCATCATCCAGTTCGAGACCGGGTCGGCAAATAAACGGGCAGGGATCAGCCCCCAAGTGTTGAATAACCTGCCGAGGTCTTGTGAGCCAAGCCGAAGCTCGTAGTAGAAGACCGCGGCGTTCAGGCCGATCAGCAGCCAGGTCATGACCGGGGTTCTGCGGGAGGAAATCGTGTCGTACAGCGGCAGCATCTGGCAATTCTACCCTATCCGCCCCTTCTGCGCCCTAGCCTTTTGGTTCGGGGGTTTCCCTGGCGCGCAATTGCATCAGTTGAAGGTAAATTCCCGAAAGCGTCTGGCCCTCGCGGGACAGGGCAAGCGCCCCGAGCAGGCCGCCGCTCAGGTAGAAGTACAGGCGCACGGTCAGCGCCACCGCCAGCGCCGTGGACTGGTCGCCGGAGAGCAGGGTCAGCGCGCCGCCGATGGCGCCCTCCAACGTCCCCACCGAGCCGGGCAGGGCCGGGATGGCGTTGCCGAAGGCGGTCACACCCATAGTAAACAGGCTCCAGGTCAGGGTGGCGGCGGGGTAAAAGGCGCGGATGATGATGAAATATTGGAAAAGACCCAGGCCCCAGTTTAACGTCATCCAGCCCAGGAAACGCAGAAAAAGCCCGGTATCGGTCAACACGCCCAACCCGTCGAAGAACGAGCCGAGGAAACTGCCGCCGAAGCGCTGCAAGACCGGCCAACGCCTGGACAAATTCTCGAAGGTCCGTACCGCCCAATCCCGGTTGCGGGCCAGGAAATACAGGGCAGCCAGTCCCAGGACGATGATCCCGCCCATGACAAAGCCGATCTGTTCGGCCCCTTCCGCCCCGACCACGAACGGCACGGCGATGATCAGGATGCCGGCCGAGTAGGCAATGTCCACCGCCCGCTCGATGACGATGGTCGGCAGGATTTCGACGAAGGTCAGGGATGTCTTGCGGCTGAGCAGGAAGGCCCGGCCTAATTCGCCCAGACGGAAGGGCAGGACGTAGTTGAGCAGGTAGCCCTCGCCCAGGGTCAAGAAGGTGTCTTTGTAGGACGGCGCGTCCCGCAGCAGGGTGCGCCAGACGAAGCCGCGGATGCCCAGCCAGCCAAAGCTGAGCGCCAGGGCCAGCGCCAGCAAGCCGTAATTGGCGGATTTTATCGCCGCCAGCATGGTCGGCAGGTCCACGAAGTAAAGGATGGCCGCGATCAGCCCCAGGCTGACGACCAGCCCGGGGATCATGCGACGGAGGGGATGTTTTTGTTGGGACATTTGATGTGTAGGGGCAGGGTTCACCCCTGCCCAGGAACAGGGTTCACCCCTGCCCAGGAACAGGGTTCACCCCTGCCCAGGAACAGGGTTCACCCCTGTAAGGGCAACCCTTGCGGTTGCC
>DYLB01000026.1 GCA_020722305.1 Anaerolinea thermophila
TCAACGCGGAGGACTGGCAATTAAATCCCCACTTGACACCTGACACTTGCCACTTGGAACTTGCCACTTGGAACTCGACACCTGACACCTGACACTTGCCACTTGGAACTTGACACTTGGAACTCGACACTTGACACCTGACACTTGGCACTTGACACCTGACACTTGCCACTTCGTACTTGACACTTGAAACTTGCCACTTCGTGCTTGCCACTTGCCACTTGAAATCCCCGTGCGGCCCTCATCGGTTGATCTTGTCGCTGGCTTCATCTAGCGCGGCGATTTGTTCTTCGGTCAGTCGCCAGCCGGTGCTGCCGGCATTCATTTCGGCCTGTTCGGCGGTCTTTGCGCCGGGGATGGGGAGCGTCCCCTTGCACAGGCACCAGTTGAGGGCGATCTGGGCCGGGGCCTTCCCGCCGATATCCTGGCCGATTTCAGTCATCAATTTGATCAGCGGCCCGATCCTTCCCAGCAGATGACCGTATTGGCGGCCGCGCAGTCCGGGCGGGGGATTCTCGGCGGAATATTTGCCGGTCAGCAGGCCCTGCCCGAGCGGGCTGTAAGCGATGACGCGTACCCCCAATTCCTTGCAGCGCTGGAGCAGGCCGTTCTTCTCGATCCGCCGGTCGAGCAGTGAATATTCCAACTGATTCGAGCCGAGGGTCAGGCCGCGCCGGGAGAGGGCAGAGTAGGCGGTCATCATCTGGTTCTGGTTGAAGTTGGAGACGCCGACGGCCCGGGTCAGGCCCATTTCGACCGCCTCAGCCATCCCGTCCATCAGCGCTTCGATGGACCCCATTACCGGCGGCCAGTGGACCTGGTAGAGAGCAACCGAATCCAATCCGAGGCGCTCCAGGCTGCGTTTCAGGGCCGCAATGACCGATTTCCGTCCAAAGCGCCAGGGGAACGGGAAGTACTTGGTCGCCACCAGGGTGGGCTGCTCGGTCGTTTGGATGAATTTGCCGACGAGCCGCTCGGATTTGCCCATCGCGTAGATTTCGGCAGTGTCTATGAAAGTAACGCCCTGGCCGATTGAAACATCGAAGGCCGCACGAATGTCGGCCTCTGCGTAACCACGCCCGTAATTCCAGATGACTTTGTCTCCCCATTGCCAGGCGCCAACTCCGAGTTCGATGGCTTGCAAAAACCGCGGCGTTTCTCCCGTTGCCATGAGTTGCTCCTTTTGAATGCCGGTTCATTTTATCTCAAAATGGCGTGAGCTGATGCCCGAATCTTTAAGGCTCAAGGGTTGTGTTACCGTGCGTATTGCGTGTACAATCGCTTCGCACAAAAATTTCATACGGAACTGAGCGGCCGCCAGCTGCGAAGCGCTTTCGCGGCTGACGCTCCCTGAGTTCCGGGGAGACTCCCATGAATCCTGACCCGCAACCCCGGGGTGAGATCGAATCCCCCGAATCGCTGGCGCGGCGCCTGGCGTTGCCCTTCGATGACCTGTACCTGTTGGCGCGAGCGTTGACCCATCGTTCCTATCGCAACGAAAATGCAGATGTGATCCAGGATAACGAGCGCCTCGAATTCCTGGGCGATGCCGTCCTCGATTTCGTCGTCGGCGCCTGGCTGTACAACCGCTTCCCCGAAATGACGGAGGGTGAGATGACCCGCATGCGCTCGGCGCTGGTGCGGACCGAACAATTGGCCGCCTTCGCCCGCCAACTGGACCTGGGGGCTGCCATGCGCCTCGGACGGGGGGAACAGCAGGCCGGAGGCCGGCGGCGCAAAGGGTTGCTGTGCGCCACCTTCGAAGCCGTGATCGGCGGGCTGTACCTCGACAAGGGCATCCCGGCGGTGGTCGAATTCATCACCCCGCTGCTCGAAGAAGCCTCCGAAGCGATCCTGCTCCAGCCGGATATTTTCGACCCGAAGAGCCGCCTGCAAGAATGGGCCCAGGCCCGGCGTTTCGGAATCCCGCACTACATCACCCTCGAATCCAGCGGCCCCGACCACGACAAACGCTTCGACGTGGAAGTCCACGTGGGGAGCGACTACCACGGACGCGGCACCGGCCCAAGCAAACAGGTTGCCGAAGAGGCTGCGGCCCAGGCCCTGCTCGAATCCCTCGGCCTGCTCTAAACTCACAAATTCTGGAAAAAATGCCGCTTCGTCTCAAATCCCTTGAATTGCACGGATACAAAACCTTCGCCTCGCGCACCGTCTTCGAGTTCGCCGAGGGAATCACGGCCATCGTCGGCCCGAACGGTTCGGGCAAATCCAACATTGCCGACTCGCTGCGCTGGGTGCTGGGCGAACAGACTTACAGCATCCTGCGAGCCAAAAAGACCGAGGATATGATCTTCGCCGGCTCCGAACACCGGCCCCGGGCCGGCATGGCCTCGGCCACCATCACCTTCGACAATTCCAACAACTGGCTGCCGGTGGATTTCAGCGAAGTGGCCCTCTCCCGCCGCGCCTACCGCGACGGGCGCAACGAGTACCTGCTCAACAGCCAGCACGTGCGCCTGCGCGAGATCAACGAATTATTGGCCCAGTCCGGCCTGAGCGAGCGGACCTACACCATCCTCGGCCAGGGGCTGGTGGACGCCTCCCTGGCCCTCAAAGCCGACGAGCGCCGCCGCCTGTTCGAGGAAGCCGCCGGGATCGGCCTGTACCGCGCCCGCCGCGAAGAAGCCCTGCGCCGCCTGGATACGACCAAACGCAACCTGGAACGCGTCCTCGACATCATGGCCGAACTGACCCCGCGCATCCGCAGCCTGGAACGCCAAGCCCGCCGGGCCGAGGAATACAGCGCGGTCCAGGCGGATTTGCACGTGCTTCTGCGCGAGTGGTACGGCTATCACTGGCATCAGGCCCAGCAGGAACTGGCCGCGGCCCGCGACTCCGCCCGCCAGCAGGAGACCCGTCTCGACCAGGCCCGTCAGGCATACCAGAAAACCATGCAGAGTTTTACCGTCTCACACGCCAGTTTGCAGGAACTCCGCCAACGCCTGAGCGCCTGGCAGCGCGACGCCTCCCAACTGCGCAACAGCCGCGAGACCCTCCGCCGCGGCCTGGCCGTGATGGACGAGCGCCGCCGTTCCCTGCGGGAAAGCCGCCAGACGGCACTGACCGAACAGGAGCGGCTGAGCGAGGAGCGCGGCTACGCCGCCGAACGCCTGGCCGAACTGGAAGCGGAAATCACCCGCCTGCAAGCCGAACTCGACGAAGCCAAAACCCAAACCGACACCGCCCGCCAGGCCGTCCAGGCCCGGCAAGCGGAGCGAGACCGGATCGAACAACGGCTCCAGCAGGTCCGCCAGACGATCAATGCCCTGACCGCCCAACGCGCCGAACGCCAGGCCCGGCTGGACGAACTCTCCACCCGGATCGACTCCCTGACCGGGAAACTGGTCGCCGCCCAGGATTCCATCGCCGCGGCAGACGAGAGCCTGCGCCGGGCGGGCAGCACCCAACAAGAAGCCGCCAAAACCCGCCAGCGGGCCGAAGCGGCCCTGAAGAAAGCCGAAGACGGCTTGAAATCCCGCCAGGCCGAAGTCTCCGACCTGGAAGCCGACCGCATGGTCCAGATCGAGGCGCTCAACGCCCGCAAAGCCGAACATTCCCGGCTCGAAGCCCAGCTCGACGTGCTCGAACAGGCCGAAGCCTCGCTCACCGGCTATGCCGAAGGCACCCGCTACCTGCTCGAAGCCGCCCGCCAATCCCGCCTGGACGGGACCCGGGGCGCCCTGAGCGCCGCCCTGGACGTCCCGGCGGAATTCGAAGCCGCGATTGCCGCCGCCCTCGGCGAACACCTGGACGCCCTGGTGATCGCCTCCGGCAAGGAGGCCGAGACCGCCCTGTCGCTGCTCGAAAGCGACGCGCCCGGACGGGCGGCGCTCCTGCCGTTGGACTGGCTCATGCCCCTCCCGCCGCTCACCGCCCCGGCGGACGACGGCTGCCTGGGCGTGGCCTCCGGGCTGATCGCCGCGCCCCGCGAGTTCCAGCCCGCGCTGGACTTGCTGCTCGGCCAGGTCTTGATCGTCAAGCACCGGGCTGCGGCGCGGCGTATTCTCAAGGGGATGGCGCCTCACGTGCGGGCCGTGACCCTGCGAGGCGAGGTCTTCCGCGCCGACGGGCTGGTCCTGGCTGGCAACCCCGCTCGTTCCGGGACCCTGGGCCGGCCGCGCCAGCGACGGGAGTTGCAGGAAGCCCTGGCCGCTTCCGGGCGCAGCCTGCAAGCCGCCGAAAAAGAATTGCAGCGACTGACGGGCTTACTGGCCGAAATGCAGCGGGATTTAGCCAACCGCACCAACGCCGTCCGGCAGGCGCGGCAGCAGTTCGACGAGGCCGCCGCAGCCGAGAAACAGGCCGGGCTGGAGGTCGAATCAGCCAGCCGCCAGTTGGCGTGGCAGCAGCGCCAGTCTCAAGCCTTGCAGGAGGAACTGTCGGCCGCAGAAAATGACCGGAAACGCGCCGCAGGCCGGGGGTCCGAGCTTGAGGCGGCGATGGAAGAAGCCATCGAGCGCCAGCGGACGCTCACCTCCGAACTGGCCAGCCTGAGCCTGGATGAAGTCCAATCCCAATTGGCCTACTGGGAAACCCGCCTGGCTGTGGCCGAACAGTCCGCCGCCGGCGCCCGTTCCCGTCTCCAGGAGCGTCAGCAGTCCCTGGAGCGTCTCGAATCCCAGCGGCAGGCACAGGTGGAGCGGGTGGCGGAGATTGCCCGTTCGCTCGGCGCTTTAGAAACGGAAAAAGAAGCGCTGCGAGGCCAGGAAGCGGCCCTGGGCGAGCAGATCGAGGCCCTGCAATTGCAAATCGAACCGGCAGAAGCCGAACTGGCCCAGGCCGAGCAGCGCCAGACCAGCTTGCAGGAAGAGGAACTGGCCGCCCAGCGCAACATGAGCGCCGCGGAGCGGGTCTACAACCAGGCGCAATTGGAACTTTCCCGCCGCCAGGAGGCCTTGGAGTCCCTGCGCCAGCGGATCGAAGACGATTTCGGGCTGGTGATGTTCGATTACGCCGAGGACGTCTCCGGCCCGGTGCCGCTGCCGCTCGACGGCATGGTCGAGCAGTTGCCGGCCGTCAAGGAATTATCCCCCGGCCTGGAAGAAAACCTGAGCCAGAAGCGCGCCCAACTGCGGCGGATGGGCGCCATCAACCCGGAAGCGAAACAGGAATACGATACCGAGCGCCAACGCTTCGAGTTCATGACCGCCCAGGTCGAAGACCTGCGCCATGCCGAAACCGACCTGCGCCAAGTCATCGCCGAACTGGACGAATTGACCCGGCGTGAATTCACCAAGACCTTCGACGAGGTGGCCCAGCAGTTCCGGGACATCTTCGTGCGGCTGTTCGGCGGCGGGTCGGCCCGGCTGGTGTTGACCGACCCGGACAACCTGACCGAGACCGGGATTGACATCGAGGCCCGCCTGCCCGGACGGCGCGAGCAAGGGCTGGCGCTGCTCTCCGGCGGCGAGCGCAGCCTGACGGCCATCGCCCTGGTCTTCTCGCTGCTCAAGGTTTCGCCGACCCCCGTGTGCGTCCTGGATGAGGTGGACGCCATGCTCGACGAGGCCAACGTGGGCCGCTTCCGCGACCTGCTGGTGGAGTTGAGCAGGCAGACCCAGTTCGTCATCATCACCCACAACCGCAACACCGTCCAGGCGGCAGACGTGATCTACGGCATCACGATGGGGCGCGACTCGGCCAGCCAGGTCATCAGCCTGCGGCTGGACGAGGTCAGCGACGAGTTCCTGGGGCGCGGAGACTGACGAACAAATTTTGGCTGCTACCAAAAACGGAGGCTGTCGCAAGGACGGCCTCCGTTTTTTAGATCAAGGATCGGGTCAGCGGGTTATTGCCCGGCTCCAGACATCCCTTGCAGGACTTTGTACAGGTCCGGGTCGGAGGGGACGTATTGCTCCCAGCCTTCGACGTAAACGATATCGGTCTTGAGGCGCAGGTCGGCCAGCCATTCATCGAAGGCGGCCTGTTTGGCCTGGTCGAATTCGTCGGCGGTCATGGGGCGCATCTCGTGGCCGATGGCCTGGATCACGTGCCATCCGAAATCGCTTTTGACGGGCTGGCTGATCTCGCCGATTTTCAGGGCGAAAGCCACATCGGCAAATTCAGGCACGAAGGTCTCGTACTTGTTCCAGCCCAAATCGCCGCCTTTGGGGGCGGACACCGTATCCGTGGAAAATTCGATGGCCAGCGCCCCGAAGTCGTCGCCTTTCATCAATCGGTCGTAGATCTGGTTGGCTTCTTCTTCGGTCTTCACCAGGATGTGGCGGACCCAAACCTGTTCGGTCTCCGGCTTTACGTCGGCGGTGACGATCTCGAACAATTTCTTCCGCAGCAGGTCTTCGCGCACCACTCTGCGGTAATCGGCTTCGCTGGCGTTGGCGGTCTTCAATTTGTCGAGATTTTCCTGGTAGGCCTGCTGGAAACCTGCCTCGGTGTACGGCGTGGCGGTGGGATCGGGGAAGGGGGTTACGGTCGGCGTGGCGTCCGCGGCCTGGGTGGCGGTGGGCGAAGCCTCGGCCTCGAGTGTGGCGGTCGGCGACGGCTCGACGGTCTCTGTCGGCGTAGGGGTGAGCGTGACCATGGCGATCTGCGCGGGCGAGAGCGTGGAATAGACCACCGGCGTCGGCGTGAGGGTCGGGGTCGGGGAGCCGTCCGGGTAGAATTCGAAGGCCGCCCGGATGGCCTCATCCAACTCCGCCTCGCTGACGGTGATGCCGCGCCGCCCGGCTTCCTGGCTGAGCAGCGTGCCGTCTATCAGTTCGTCCAGCATTGCCTGGCCGACCGCCAACGGATCGCTCAGTTCGGTTTCGATCTGGCTCATCTGGGCGTTCAAGTCGAAGCCGTAGAGTTGGCTGAACTGGGCATAGCTGATGTAAGTCTGGATCAACTGCTCGCGGCGCATGCGGGTGCGGACTTGCAGGTCGTGGACGGTGATCTCTTCGCCGGCGACGGTCGCGACGACTTTGCGTGCTTGCAGCACCGTCGTATCCAGGATGCCGTAGCCGATCAGCAGGACCACGATCACCACCACTGTGATGGCTGTGGCGATGATGGCCTTTGTTTGGCGGCGTTCGATTTCCAGGCGCGCCAGGTGTTTTTTACTTTTATGAACGATGGGGCGGTTTTTCGCCATAAGGACCTCTGATAACCGAAGGGGGCATGGGCATTGCTGTCGCCCATGCCCCGTCGAGGTTTGCGGATCAGGACCGGCCTTCGTCCAGGTCGCTGCTGAAGGGCAACAGGGCGATGTGGCGGGCCTGTTTGATGGCGCCGGCCAGCGCCCGCTGATGTTTGGCGCAGGCGCCGGTCTGTCGGCGCGGGCGGATGCGCCCGTCTTCGGTCACGTAACGTCTCAAAATGTCAACGTGCTTGTAGTTGATGACCAAATTCTTGTCGGTGCAAAAAGCGCATGTTTTAGGACGAGTGAAGAAGTAGCGGCCGCCTCGCCCCTGGCCTTGACCTCTCTCGTCGCTGCGGTAATCATCTGACATTACTTACTCTCCGTAGGATGTTAGAACGGGAATTCGTCTTCGTCAACCTGATCTTCAAAGTTTTCTGCGGGAACGCCTTCGGCGCTCTGGCTGGCCTGGTTCGATTCGCGCCGGTCGCCGAGCATCATCATCTCGTTGGCGACAATCTCCACCGAGGTGTGCTTGCCGCCTTCCTTATCGTCCCATTTGCGGGTTTGGAGCCGGCCTTCGATGTAAACTTGTTGGCCTTTGGTCAGGTATTGTTTGCAAATTTCGGCCAGGTTTCCCCAGGCGACCACGTTGAACCATTCGGTCTCGGAATGGCGTTCGCCATTGGCCGAGTTCCAGGAACGGCTGGTGGCAACCGTGAAGGTGGTCACAGGGCGGCCGGAAGGCGTGTAGCGCATTTCCGGGTCGCGTCCCAGGTGGCCGATGATCATCACTTTATTCAAACCGCGGCTCATTCTGTTCTCCTTAAGAATTAACAGACTCAGAAACTGAAAATCAGGTGTGCGAAACTAATTGGCTTGGGTAATCATGAAGCGGATTACGGGTTCGTGGAACCGCAGGTTGCGGTCCAGCTCGTTCAGGCTGGCGGGGTCCAATTGGGCGTGCAGCAGGACGTAGTTGCCTTCGCGCTGTTTGCCGATGGCATACGCCAGCCGGCGACGGCCCCAGACATCAACCTGGTCGACGCTGCCGCCGAAGTCGCTGATCCAGCCCTTGACCTTATCCACCGCGCCGTTGAACGCGGTCTCATCCAGGTCGGGATGGACGATGCAAACGAGTTCGTATTTTCGCATAGGGAGCCTCCTTTCCTTGGGTTTGCTCCCGTTCAACGCCGTAGGCGAGCCGGGAGTGGAAAGAGTCACACGTTGATGTGACTTCTCAGTTAAACGGGCTGTAGTTTAGCACAGAGTAGGGGATTTGCAAAGGGCCGGAAAAAAACGGAGTCGAAGCTCACCGGACATAAATCGGGTTGCTGTAAATCCAGCCGCGTTTGCGCCCCAGGTAATTCCGGTAGACTTCCACGCGGTAAACGCCCGGTTCGGTGGTGATATGGGTACAGATGACCTGGTTGCTCCAGCGCTTGAGGCGTTCGCCGTCTTTGAGCAGGCGGCACTCGGCCGCCTCCGGCAGGCGCACCTGGAGCGTGACCCCGCCCTGGGCCGGGATTTCGCCGCCCATGACGGCCGTCCGGTCCTTGCCCTGGGCTGTGAAACGGAACCCGCGTGTCGGTCCAGGAAGATCGTACCCGATGAAGGCGCGGCCCTCGGCCAAGGCCTCCAGGATCATGCGTTTGTCGGCTTCGAAGTCTTCGCCGAGCGGGCGGGGAGTCAAGATGTGGGTGTTGACCGTGCGGAAATGGAAGCGATACGGGAAAATGTCCTTGTGGATCGGGCCAAACTTGTAGTGCAGGCAATGGGCGTCCGAGCCGCCGATGGCCACGATCCGCTTGCCGCTTTCGAGCAGTTCGTCCCACTTTGCGAGGACTTCGGGCAGCGGGCCGCGTCCGATGAAGGCCGGGAAGTAGGCGTAGAAAATCCCGTGCGGGATGCTTTTTAGGCGGGATTTGAACTCGCTGAATCCGTTCCAGAGTTCGAGGCCGGTGAAGTTTTCCACCTCCCAGTCCACCCATGAGATGTCGCCCTCGTTGAAGGCGGGGGCAGCCAGGTCGCTGGGATGGGCGATGAAGGCCAGGCCTCCCGCGCCCCGCACGGCGTTGATCAGTTTCTGCGGGTCGTCGGCCAGCGAGGTCAGGTCGCGGCTGACGCCGAAGGCCAGCAGGTGGTTCTTCTGCGGGACGCGCAGCCGGTCGTGGATCTCCTCGGCCACCAGCAGAGCGAGCCGCCGCTTGCCCTCCCGGTAGTAGCCCTCGGGCCCGCGCACCAGCACGTTGTGGTCGGTGACGATGATCCCGTCCAGGCCGGTGTCCAGGGCCGCGGCAGCCAGGTCCTTGTGGGAGCCGCTCCCGTCCGAATAGGTGGTGTGCATGTGCAGGTTGATGACGAGTTCTTGCATGAGACCTCTGGTTGACGATTTTCTGGTATCGCAGGTATAATTCCGGCGCTATTATAGCAGGAGGCTTAACTAAAAATGCTCAATGTCATCCACATCAGTTTGATCATCGTTTCCATTGCCCTGATCGTCAGTGTCATCTTGCAGAGCAAGGGCGCCGGCCTGGGCGGGTTGACCGGGGCCGATACCGGCGGCGTCTTTACCGCCCGGCGCGGGATCGAGCGCACCCTGTTCTGGGCGACCATCGTCCTTTCGGTGCTGTTCTTCGCCCTGGCGATCACCGCGGTCTTCCTTTCACGTTAGATTATCACGCGCATCCGAAGGCCATTGACCTGCGCGCGGCCGCATGGGCCGGTTGAGGGTCGAGTGGCCTTTCTTTTTTGTCCCTATGAAACGCTTACGCTGGCAAATCCTGGTCGTGCTCGTCACGCTGGTCGTGGTGGCAGTGCTGTTGTTGAGCCAGCAGCCAGCCCTCCAGCAGACGTTCGTCTCCCAGCCCGTTTCGGGCGGGGTCTACACCGAGGCCATGGCGGGTTCGCTCAGCCGTCTCAACCCGCTCCTGGACCTGAACAACACTGCCGACCGGGCCGTGGACCGGCTGCTCTTCGGCAGTCTGATCCGCTTCGACGGGCGCGGCATCCCGCAGCCCGACCTGGCCCAGTCTTGGGGCATTTCGGTGGACGGCACACTCTACAACATCTCCATCCGCCCCGAGGCGGTCTGGCATGACGGCGAGCCTGTTACCAGCGACGACGTGATCTTCACCCTCGACCTGCTGATGAGCAGCGTTTCGGCCTACCCGGACGACGTCAAGGAGATGTGGAAGACGGTCCAGGTCGAGCGGCTGAACGACAAGACGATCAAGTTCACCCTGCCCGAACCGTTCGCCCCGTTCCTCGATTACCTGACCTTCGGCCTGCTCCCGAAACACCTGCTCGAGTCCACGCCCCCGGAGGGATTGCAAGACGCCGAGTTCAACATCCGCCCGGTGGGATCGGGGCCGTACAAGTTCGACCACCTGCTGGTCGAGGGCGGCCAGATCACGGGCATTGTGTTGACGGCTTTCGAGGACTACTACGCCCAGGCTCCCTTCATCCAGCAGGTCGTCTTCCGCTACTACCCGACCGCTCGCGAGGCGCTGACCGCCTACCAGCAGGGTGAAGTGCTCGGGGTCAGCCAGATCACGCCCGACGTCCTGGAAGAAGCGCTTGGGGAACCCACCCTTTCGGTCTACACCGGCCGTCTCCCGGAGATGAGCCTGGTGCTGCTCAACCTCGACAATCCCGAAACTGCCTTCCTGCAGGAAACCGAAGTCCGCCGGGCGCTGATGCTCGGCCTCAACCGCCAGCGGATAGTGGATACCCTGCTGCAAGGCCAGGCCATCGTCGCCGACGGCCCGCTCTTCCCCGGCACCTGGGCCTATTACGATGAGATCGAACGCCTCACGTATGACCCGGAAGCCGCGACCGAAATGCTGATCGCGGCCGGTTACACCATCCCGGCCGCCGGCGGGGAGGTGCGCGAAAAAGAAGGCACGGCGCTGTCCTTCACCCTGCTCCACCCGGACGACGAACTCCACACCGCGATTGCCCAGTCCATCCAGGGCGATTGGGCCAAACTGGGCGTGCGGGTCAATTTACAAGCCCTCCCCTACGACCAGTTGTTCTTCGACCATCTGGTGACGCGCCAGTACCAGGCCGCGCTGGTGGATTTGAACCTGACCCGCTCCCCCGACCCCGACCCGTATCCGTTCTGGCACCAGGCCGAGGCCACCGGCGGGCAGAACTACTCCCAGTGGAACAGCCAGCCTGCCAGCGAATTCCTCGAGCAGGCCCGGGTCGAGGTCGATCCGGCCGAGCGGCTGCGGCTGTACCATAATTTCCAGGTAACGTTCGCCAAGGAACTGCCCTCCCTGCCGCTCTTTTACCCGGTCTACTCCTTCGGCGTGGACTCGCAGGTACAGGGGGTGCAGATGCCGCCGCTCTTCGAGCCGGCCGACCGCCTCGCGACCATCAACACCTGGTTCCTGGTGACCCGGCGCGGCGTCGAACCGACGGCTACGGCCATCCCATAACGAGAATCCATGCCAGCCAGGGAAACCGATCTGCAATTCGTCAAGGCCGGAGTTGAAGACCTGCCTGCTTACCTGTTATCGAAAGAACTGTTCTGGCCGTTGAGCGCCCCGAAGTCAGGGTATTCGCTGCCGCGCTTCACCCTCGGCGGTCTGCTGGCAGCCCTGCGGCGTTTGCAAGCGTATGCCGACACCCCGGCCAAACAGGCCGAAGTCCGGGATTTCGAGCGGCGTGTGGATGCCCTGCGCAGCTCCCGGCGCGTGGCCTGGGAGAACAAGGCCGCCCACGAGTTCGGGGCGCGCTTCAGGCTCTGGCAGAACTATCTCTCGGACCTGCGGCAGGCTCCCGATAACCACGCCGATTCCTACGCCCACGAAGTATCCTGGCGGGTGCTGCTGGAACTGCTGGCCGCCGAACTGCCGGTCCCGCCGCCCGAAAGCTCCGCCCTGGCCAGGCTGGATTCCGCCCTGAAATCCCGCTGGCGTCCCGGAGAATTCATCTGGGCGCGGGAGCTGAAACCTGTTTTCCCGGAGCAGCCGTTCTGGTATCTTTACGGGAATGTTCGATAAAAACCACCCCAGGAGACCCCAATGCAAGTACAAGCCCTGCAATACGCTCGCGCACACCGCGAGCAATTCCTGAACGACTTGAAAGCCATTGTTTCCATTCCCTCGGTTTCCACCGACGACGCCTATAAACCCGACATCCAGAAGGCCGCCGAATGGGTGGCCGCCCAACTGCGTGATCTCGGCATGGACAAGGTCCAGGTCTACCCTACCGCCCGGCATCCCGTCGTTTACGGCGAATGGCTGGGGGCCGGGGCGGATCAGCCGACCGTGCTGATCTACGGCCACTACGACGTCCAACCGGTGGACCCGGTGGAGCTGTGGACGACCCCGCCCTTCGAGCCAACCCTGCGCGGCGACAACCTCTACGGCCGCGGCGCCTCGGACATGAAGGGCCAGGTGGCTGCCTCGCTCAAAGCCGTCGAAGCGATCACCCGAACCGGGAGCCTGCCGGTGAACGTCAAGTGGCTGATCGAGGGCGAGGAGGAAATCGGCTCGCCCAGCCTGGCGGCCTTTATCGCCGACAACAAGGACCTGCTGGCTTGCGACGTCTGCCTCAACCCGGATGCCGGGATGCTCGGCCCCGACCTGCCGACCATCACCTATGCCCTGCGCGGCCTGGCCTATTTCGAGATCCGCCTCAAGGGGCCGGACCACGACCTGCACTCCGGGATCAGCGGCGGCGTGGTGCGCAACCCGGCCAACGAGCTGGCCCGTCTCATCGCCGGGATGCACGACGAGAATAACCACATCACCCTGCCCGGTTTCTACGACCGGGTCCGTGAACTGGACGCGGACGAACGGGCCGAACTGGCCCGCCTGGCTATGGACGAGGCCTTCTACAAGAAGCAAACCGGCGTCCCGGCGTTGTGGGGCGAAAAAGGCTATTCGCCGGTGGAACGCACGGGCGCGCGTCCCACGCTCGACGTCAACGGGATTATCGCCGGCTGGACCGGCCCGGGCGGGAAGACCGTCATCCCCGCCGAGGCCATGGCCAAGGTCTCGTGCCGCCTCGTCCCCGACCAGGACCCGAGCGAAATCTTCGAAAGCCTGAAACAATATATGCGGGAAAACGCCCCCGAAACCGTCAGTTGGGAGGTCGTCGAAGTCACCAAAGGCAGCCCGGCCTCGATCTCAGACCGAAACAATTTCGCGGTCCGGGCGATGAGCGCGGCAATGGAGTCGGTCTGGGGCAAACGCCCGGTCTTCAAGCGGGAGGGCGGCTCGGTGCCGGTGGTCGGGCAGATGCAGTCGCTGCTGAAGGTCGAATCGGTGCTGATCGGCTTCGGCCTGCCGGACGACAACCTGCACGCTCCCAACGAGAAGCTGACCCTGCCGGTCTGGTACAAGGGTATCGAAGCCTTGATCCACTTTTTCTACAATTTATAATTCGCCGGGGCGGGTCTCAGATCCGCCCCTAAAAAGGATTACCGGTATGGAAGATCGAATTATCACATACGGCGGGCAGGCCGTGATCGAAGGGGTGATGATGCGTGGCCAGAAAGCCTTCGCGGTGGCAATGCGCAGCCCCGAAGGGAAGATCGTCGTCCACACGGAGCCGCTGGCAAAGCTGTACCGGAGCAAGATCACCAAAATCCCCTTCCTGCGCGGCGTGATCCTGCTCTGGGACGCCCTCGGCCTGGGGATGCGCGCCCTGACCCTGGCCGCCAACGTCCAGACCGGCAAGGACGAAAAGCTGGAAGGCCCGGCGCTCTACCTGACCCTGGGCTTTTCCCTGATACTGGGAATCGGCCTGTTCTTCGTCCTGCCGGCCGCCCTGGTTGGCGGGGTGGAATATTTGCTGGCCTTGTTCCAGTCCGGGCAGGCCAGCGCGCTCCAGATGGCGGGACTGGGATTGCTGGAACTGTCGCCTTTTTGGGCGAATTTACTCGAAGGTGTGATCCGGCTGGCGATCCTGGTCGGGTATATCTGGGCCATCGGTCAGATCCCCGACATCCGCCGGGTGTTCGGCTATCACGGGGCGGAGCATAAGACCATCAACGCCTACGAAGCCGGGGCCGAACTGACGCCGGAAAACGTGGCGAAGTTCTCGCGGGAACATCCCCGCTGCGGCACGGCCTTCCTGTTGACCCTGGTGCTGGTCTCGATCCTGGTTTTCACCCTGCTCGGCGACCTGACCCTATTCTGGAAGCTGGCCTCCCGCATCCTGCTCATCCCGCTCCTGGCTGGGATCGCGGTCGAGTACATCCGCTGGACGGCGAACCACCTCGACTCGAAATTCGTACAGGCGATCATCCGCCCAAACCTGGCGCTCCAGTCGCTGACCACCCGTGAGCCGGATTTGCAGATGCTGGAAGTGGCGATTGCTTCGTTCAATGCGATGCGCGAGGCCGAAGCGGAACTGGTGGCCTGAGATGTGGAATTTCCGCTCAATGGGCCATTGTTGAGCTTTGCAATGTATAATGGATGAGAGGTCCCGTGAGCCGTTCCCAGCCATCACTTGTTGCCAAGAATGCGATCCTTCAGGAAGTTACCCGGCGTATCGTAGATACTGCCGGCCCTGTCCGCGTGCTGCTCTTTGGCTCAACTGCGCGCAGTCAGGCGAATCGGGATAGCGATCTGGATTTGCTGGTTGTAATGCGCGGGCCGGTCCATCGTCGCCGTATGGCCCAGGAAATCTACCGCAATTTGCGCGGAGTCGGTGTTCCTGTGGATGTTGTCGTTGCCACCGAAGACGATTTAAAGGAATTCGGTCAAAGTCCAGGGACGATCCTGAAACCGGCTTTGCAAGAGGGACTTGTTATCTATGAAGCCTGATACTCCCGATGATCCTCTGGCCTGGCTGCGAGAGTCGTCTTAAAGGTTCATTGGGAATTAGCGTGATGCACCTCCAGATGTAGGTCACGCTTGAAGCGTGACCTGCGGGACGCCACCAGATATAGCAGTCATCACGGAGATTCCCAGAGAGCCGTCTTAAATCGAGCGAAGCGGGGGATTACAAATGGTATAAGTAGCCCATGAAGAAAAAACGTCGAACCGGATGTATTCTATTCAGCCTGCTGCTCGCGGCCTGCCTGCTCGCCGCGCCGACGGGCTATGCCCTGCTCACCAAACATGTCCTGCCGACCTCGACCCGGCGCACCCTGGCCGAAGGGGTCATCTACCGCCGGGTGGTGCGCTACCTGCCGGAGCCGCTGGTGATGCACATCGTCTTGATTGACGTCAAGCAGGCAGGGGTGCGCTTCCTGGTCACGCCGCCGGATGTGACCGAGGAGGGTGAGCCTCCGCTCAAGGCGCGCACTACCTCCGAGTTCATGGAGGAGTTTGGGGTGGATATCGCCATCAACGGCGGCGGCTTTACGCCCTGGTACACCAACGGCCTGGATTATTATCCCCATTCCGGGGACCCGGTCACGCCTATTGGCAAAACCATGTCGAAGGGCAAGCTCTACGCCGACGGTCCCGGTCCGACGCTTTACATCACTGCCAACAACAAAATCAGCTTCAACTTGGAGACCGGCAAGCCGCAAAACATCCTCGCCGGCGACCGGATGCTTGTCAAGAACGGGGAGGCAGTTGCCGGCCTGGATACTACCGAGCGCGCCCCGCGCAGCGCAGTCGGCCTCGACCGGAAGGGCAGCACGCTCATCCTGGCGGTGATTGACGGGCGACAGCCGCTCTACAGCCAGGGCATGACTTTCGCCGAACTGGCGGCCCTGATGATCAACTACGGCGCAGAGGTGGCCATGGCGCTGGACGGCGGCGGCTCATCCACGCTGGTGGTGCGAGACAAGAACGGCCAGCCGCAGCTGCTCAATTCGCCCATCCATGCCGGGGTGCCGGGGCTGGAGCGCCCGGTCGCCAACCATCTGGGGATTTTCCTGGGGGAATAAAGAATTGGCCGGACTCCAATGACTCCCGACATTGGAAGTCAAAAATCAGGAGATTTTGTATCTGTTCAGCCTTCGGTTTATCCGCTAATCTGCGCCAATGCTTCGATAAGGTCTCGACAGGCTCGACCGCCAACTCAGCACAAGTTTTCGCTAATCCTTTGCGGTTTTGAGGCCTTTTTATTCGTGGAGATTAGCGAAGATTAGCGGAGTAAATGCTCTTTTCGACGTTGGGCTGAATGGTTTCGAGATTTTTTTGAGTCCGGATTCTTGCCTAAAACTCGATTTCCCCGATCTGCTCGAAATTGATGTCGAACACTTCGTCCAACTCGGCTTCGGCCTCGATATCGCCCAGGTCCCCGGCGACCACGCCCCGGTCACAGTACGAACGGTAGGGGCAGAAGCGGCAGCGGGAGTCGTCCTCCGTCATCGGGAAACTACCCGAGGCGGCGATCTCCTCCACGATCCTTGAGATGGCGGACCAATCCCGCTTGAACTGGGCGGAGGTGTAGGCGAAGCGTGCCGGATCGTCGGGATAGTTGGCGAACCAGTAGACCATTTCGATACTTTCCGGGAGGATGGGCCGGCCGCCGTTCAAATGGCTTCCCGCTTGCACCAGCAAGGAGCGGTAGACTCGCGTCTGCCAGCGCGCTGCCAGCCACTCGTCCCGCGTGCGCTTTTGGTAGGTCTTCCAGTCATAGATCAGGGCTTTTCCATCAGGGTGGATGGCTACCAGGTCGAATTTCGCCATCAGCCGCGTCCCGCCCACCGGGGCCGAGAGGCTTAGCTCTGGATAGAGCGTGTAGCCAGTCAGTTCTGGCCGGTGATGGAGATATGCGTCCCACCAGCGGGACAGGTCTGGCGTGTTCGCCAGCTTCTCCAGCCGTTCAGCCGGGATGCCGACCAGGTGCTGCTGGACCAGGCGGTGGAAGAGCTGGCCTTCGACCTGGCGCTTTTCGTTTTCCAGGGCGGGTTCGGTCTCCACGCCCGGCCATTTGAGCCGGTCGAGGTAGCGCAGTTGGAAGCGGCGCGGGCAGTCGGCATAATCTTGCAGGGACGATTGCGAGTAGGTCAGGATGGCCGGAGGGGTGGGGCGGGGTTCGGGCATGGGGCAATTAAACCACAAGTCGGCGGAGCGGGTGAGAGCAGTATATACCCAGGTTGGTCGAAAACTTTGTATGCAGCTGCCCCCGGCGAGTGGCTCTATGTAGTATTACTCTCGGAAATCTATCGCAACCGCGAAGATTTTGCACGATGCTCAT
>DYLB01000027.1 GCA_020722305.1 Anaerolinea thermophila
CAAAATCTGGACCTACCGCGTCTTCCGCGCCCGCGTCAAGTCGGACCCGAAGACCCTGGTGTACTAAACCTTTTGCCGGAGCAGGCCGCTTCCCGGCCTGCTCCGGTCCGTTTTCCTTACAGGTAAAAAGACAATGGCAAAAATCGTTGTTCTTGGAGCGGGCTTTGCTGGGCATACCGCCGCCCTCTATTTGGGCAGCAAACTCGGCAGGCAGCATGAAGTCACGGTTGTCAACAAGTACGACATCTTTGGTTACGTTCCATCCTGGGTATGGGTGGGCGTGGGGCACATGAGGCCGGAACAAACCACGTTCAAACTCGAACCCGTTTACAAGCGCATGAACGTCAGGTTCGTCCACGCCAGTGTTACCGAAGTCCACCCAGACGCCGGCGACCAGTATATCGTGGCCGAAAAAGACGGCTCGAAAGAGCCGGCGCGTGTGGATTACGACTACCTGGTCGTTGCCACCGGTCCCAAACTAAACTTCGAGGGGACGCCTGGCCTGGGACCGCACGGCGGCCACACCTACTCGATTTGTTCCCTGCCCCACGCCATCCAGGCGCGCGACAGGTACCTGGAGATGGTGGAACGCATGAAGAGGGGCGAGCATGTCAAGATGGTCATCGGCGCTGGCCACCCTGGGGCGACCTGCCAGGGAGCGGCCTTCGAGTACCTCGTCAACATTCACAAGGACCTGGTCAAGAAGGGCTTGCGCGACAAGGCCGACCTGCTGTGGCTTTCCAATGAACAGGCGCTGGGCGACTTCGGTGTGCGCGGCCTGCGCGTGCGTCAAAAAGGTGGAAAACTGTTGAGCAGCGAGGAATTCATCACTGCCATCTTCCAGGATTATGGCATCCGCTGGCAGGTGCAGACCGGCGTACACAAAGTGGATGAGAAAAAAATCTATTGGGAGAACTACGAAGGAGAGTATGGCGAGACGGAGTACGATTTTGCCATGCTCATCCCGCAGTTCAAAGGCCAACCCATCAAGTATATTGGCAAGAACGGCGAGGACGTCTCATCCAAACTGGTCAACGCGGCCGGGTTCGTGTTAGTAGATGGCATCTACGGCCTGAGTTACGACGTGCTGGAACGCAACCCGGATGCCTGGCCTTCGGCCTATCAGAACCCTTCCTACCCGAACGTTTTTGCGGCCGGAATTGCTTTTGCTCCGCCGGGGCCAATCTCTGTGCCGCATACCACCAAAAATGGCACGTCCATTTCGGCCGCGCCGCCGCGCACCGGCATGGTCTCTGGCGTTATCGGCCGTGTCGTGGCTTTGAACATCATGGACCTGGTCAAACGCGGACGGATGACCCACCACGAGCGCATGTCCGAGATGGTGGCGGCCTGTATCGCCTCCATGGGCGATTCGCTCTGGGATGGGAACGCAGCCGTCATGGTCATCTACCCGGTCGTGCCGGACATGAAGCGCTACCCGAACGAGGAGGGCCGTGACTTGTTCGTCTCGCACATGGAGATAGGCGTGAGCGGCGCCTGGATGAAGCGCATGATCCACGAGACTTTCATGTGGAAGTTGCGCGGATTGCCCGGATGGCAGATCATCCCCGAATAACGAGAGCAGCCGTCCCGTAGAAAGAAGCGGGTTTTTATCCCTGATGGAGACCAAAATGGAAATCACCCCCAAAGACAAATTCTGGATGAACTTCAAATTATTCCAGTTGTGGCGCTTCGTCGTCTTGAATATCAAGATACTCAAAGCGGTGGACCACAGCAAGCGCTCGTGAACGTTGCGCTTTAATCGGGCGGCACGAATTGGGTGTTCTTTTGGTTGAACACCCGTTCGAGCCAGCGCGTCAGCACGGACAAAAAGACCCTCGTCTACTCACCCACTTCGCTTGTATAATTTGGAAGGTTGACGGAATTCCTCCTCAACCTTCCAGTCATTTAACTTGAAACTTGGAACTTGATACGCTAACATGCACCGCCGACTCCTGACCCTCAGCCGCTCCTCCCTTTTGGCCTTATCCACCACGATCCTCGCGGGACTTCTGGCCGGACTCCTGACCATCGGCCAGGCCTGGTCCCTCAGCCGCGTCGTAGACGGCGTCTTCCTCGGTGGGCAGACCCTCGCCCAGGTGCTGCCACTGATGCAAACCCTGCTGGCGCTCATCTTCGGGCGCGGCCTGCTGGTCTGGCTGGGCGAAGTCAGCGCCAACGCGGTCGCAGTGCGGGTCAAGACCGACCTGCGCCGGCGGTTGTTCGATCACATCCTCAGTCTCGGGCCGGCCTACACCCGCAGCCAGCGCACCGGCGAACTGACCGCCGCGGCTGTCGAAGGCATCGAAGCCCTGGACGCCTACTTCAGCCAGTACCTGCCGCAACTGGTCACCTCCGCCCTCATCCCGCTCCTGATCCTGGCTTTCGTTATCCCGAACGACCTGCTCTCCGCCGGGATCCTGCTCGTCACCGCCCCGCTGATCCCCTTCTTCATGGTTCTGGTCGGCAAGACCGCCGAATCCCTCACCAAACGCCAGTGGGACACGCTCAGCCTGCTCTCAGCCCACTTCCTCGACAGCCTGCAAGGACTGACCACACTCAAACTCTTCGGCCAGTCGAAGGCCCATACTGCCCGCATCGCCGACGTAGCCGAACGCTTCCGCGACACCACCCTCGGCGTGCTGCGGATCACCTTCCTTTCGGCCCTGGTGCTGGAACTGCTGACCACCCTCAGCACCGCCATCCTGGCGGTCGAGATCGGATTCCGCCTGCTGTATGCGCGCATGGAATTCCAACCGGCGCTCTTCCTGCTCATCCTGGCCCCTGAATTCTACCTGCCGCTGCGGATGCTCGGATTACGCTTCCACGCCGGCATGGCCGGCACGAGCGCAGCGCGGCGGATTTTTGAGATTTTGGACATAGAGACCAGAGAGCAGAGAGCAGAGATGAGCGATTCCAGTAAACAGCAACCATTCTCTACTCTCCATTTATCTAATCTCTCTTACACTTACCCCGGCGAAACCGCCCCCGCCCTGCAAGACATCAACCTGACCATCGAAGCCGGGCAGCACATCGCCTTGGTCGGCAAGACCGGCGCGGGCAAATCTACGCTGGTCAATTTACTGTTAGGGTTCATCCAGCCGACATCGGGGGTAATCATTCATCGTGATCGTACTGGAATTTCGAATTCTGAACTCAAAATTCCAAATTTAATTGCCTGGGTCCCCCAACGCCCCTACCTCTTCAACGACACCCTCGCCGCCAACATCAAACTCGGCAAGCCCGACGCCACCGATGCAGAAGTGGCCGCCGCAGCCAAAGCAGCCCGCCTGGATGAGTTCATCGCCTCGCTGCCGGAGGGCTACGCGACCCGAATCGGGGAGGGCGGGGCGCGTCTAAGCGGCGGACAGGCCCAACGTCTCGCGCTGGCGCGGGCCTTCCTCCTCGACGCGCCGCTCCTCATCCTGGACGAACCCACTTCCAGCCTGGACCCGGAGACCGAATCCCAACTCGACCAGGCCCTCCGTGAACTTGGCCGAAACCGAACCGTCATCACCATCGCCCACCGTCTGAATACCGTCTTCGAGGCCGACAAAATCGTCGTGTTGGAAGCGGGCCGCATCGTCGAAACCGGCACGCATGACGAACTGATCGCGCAAAATGGCGCTTATGCCCGGCTGGTGCAGGCGTATGCTGCCGAAGCATCGCCGCCGGGGTTTTTGCCCGCTGCCCGCGCCGACGAGCAGAAAATCGTACATTCGCTCGTATCCAGCAGCCTGGGCGACGCCATCAGCCCGGAATACCGCGGCCCGTCCACGACCCGCACGCTGGGGCGACTGCTCGGCTTTCTGGGCGGGTCGTGGCGGCAGGTGGGGCTGTCGGTGCTGCTGGGGGCGGCCACCATCGGGTCCAGTGTGGCCCTGATGGGCACCTCCGCCTGGCTGATCTCGACCGCCGCCCTGCACGGCTCGGTGGCGGACTTTGGCGTGGCGGTGGTGGGCGTGCGCTTCTTCGGGATCGCCCGGGGCGTCTTCCGCTACCTCGAACGGCTGGTCTCGCACGGCGTAACCTTCAACCTGCTGGCCCGCCTGCGGGTCTGGTTCTACACGGCGCTGGAGCCGCTCGCCCCGGCCCGCTTGATGCACTTCCGCAGCGGGGATTTGCTCAGCCGCATTGTGGCAGACGTGGAATTTCTGGAGAATTTCTACATCCGGGTCGTCTCGCCGCCGGTGGTGGCCGTGCTGGTGGCGCTGGGGACGGGACTTTTCTTGTGGGCTTACGACCCGATCCTGTCCCTGGCGCTGCTGGCCTCCCTGCTGGCGCTGGGGGCCGGCACACCGTTCATCACCCAGGCCGTCAGCCGGAAACCGGGAAAAAAGCTCATCGCCCGCCGCGCCGCCCTCCACACCCTGCTCGTGGACGGCATCCAGGGCCTGCCTGACCTGCTGGCCTTTGGCCGGGCCGCCGACCGCGCCGCGCAGATTGACGCCGCCAGCCAAGACTATGGGCGCATCCAGCGCCGGATGGCCGCCATCAACGCCGTCAACACCGGGCTTGGCACGCTCCTGAGCAACCTGGGCTTGTGGACGGTCGTCCTGCTGGCGATCCCGCTCATCCATCAAGGCCAAATCCCCGGCGTGATGCTGGCAACGCTGGGGCTGGTCACACTGGCCGCATTCGAAGCCGTCACCCCGCTTCCGCTGGCGGCCCAGACGATGAGCAGCAGCGCCGAAGCCGCCCGGAGGTTGTTTGAGGTGGTGGAGGCCGAACCGGCAATCGGTGATCGGTTGTCAGTAAGCAGTGAGCCGTATCCAGTATCCAGTCATCAGCCATCCATTACCAATTGCCAATTACAAATTACGGGTCTCACCTTCACCTATCCCCACACGACGACTCCCGCCCTGCAAGATTTGACCTTCGACCTTCGACCCGGTGAGTCCATCGCCATCGTCGGGCCGAGCGGGGCGGGGAAGTCGACCCTGGTCAATTTGCTGGTGCGCTTTTGGGAGTATGACGGGGGCAGCATCCAATTGAATGGGACCGACCTGCACCAACTGGCCGGGGAAGAGGTGCGCGCCCAATTTGCAGTCGTTTCGCAGAATTCGTACTTTTTCAACGCCAGCATCCGCCAGAACCTGAAACTGGCCCGGCCGGGCGCGTCGGACGAGGAGATGATCGAGGCGGCGCGTCAGGCCCAAATCCACGAATGGATCGCCGGGCTGAAGGACGGGTACGAGACCCGGATCGGGGAACAGGGATTCCGTCTCAGCGGCGGCGAACGCCAGCGTCTCGCCATTGCCCGCGCCCTGCTCAAGGAGGCGCCCATCCTGGTGCTCGACGAACCGACCGCCAACCTCGACCCGTTGACCGAACGGGCCGTCCTGGAAACGCTCTTCGGGCTGATGGCGGGGCGGACTTCTATCCTCATCACTCACCGACTGGTCAGCCTGGAGAATGTCGGCACCGTCCTCGTGCTGGACCGGGGCCGGATCGCCGAACGGGGCCGCCACTCCGAATTACTGGCAATTGACGGCCTGTACCGCCGCCTGTTCGATCTGCAAAACCGGATCATTGGAGGCAATCCGGCCGGTTAAATTGCATTTCCTCAACGGTTGCGCGCAGTGAACATACATGCTATAATTTGTGCATCCCCTTTGGTTGACATCAGACTTGGTTTTCCCCGTGTGCAGTCGCCTCCGCGTGGTTATCAAGCGTAAGATTGTGGATATTTCACCCTGAGAATTCAAATTGAACAAAATAAGACTTCCTAACCCGTTGGGGGCTGGCATTTGCCATCATTCTATATCCCAAAATTGAGAGCATTGAAAACTTATGAACATTCTCGAACTTGAAAATAAACCCCTGGCCGCCTTGCGCCAAATGGGCAAAGATTACGATATAACCAATGCCTATCGTCTCAAAAAAGAAGCGCTGATCCTGCACATCAAACAGGCGGAAGCGGAGCGCGAAGGCCAGGAGATCCGCGGCGGCATCCTGGAGATCATGAGCGAAGGGATCGGCTTCCTGCGGACCGAGCGCTACCAGATCAGCGACTCGGACATCTACGTTTCGCAGGCCCAGCTCAGGCGCCACGAACTGCGCAGCGGGGATATGATCATCGGGCACGTCCGCCCGCCGCGTGAATCCGAACGGCATTACGGCCTGATCAAGGTGGAATCGGTCAACGGGCAAGACCCGGAAGAGTCCCGCCGCCGCCCGAACTTCGAAACCCTTACCCCGATCTTCCCCGACAAACGCTTCGACCTCGAAACCGACCGGAATACCCTGGCTCCCCGGCTGATCAACCTGATTGCCCCGATCGGGCGCGGCCAGCGCGGCTTGATCGTTTCGCCGCCCAAAGCCGGCAAGACCACCATCCTGAAGCAGCTCGCCAACTCCATTTCGACCAAACATCCCGACGTGCATCTGATGGTCGCCCTGATCGGCGAGCGCCCCGAAGAAGTGACCGATATGGACCGCTCGGTGGACGCCGAAGTGATCGCCTCCACCTTCGACGAGCCGGTCACCTCCCACGTCCGCACCGCCGAGATCGCCCTCGACCGCGCCAAGCGCCTGGTCGAGATTGGGCAGCACGTGGTCATCCTGATGGACTCGATCACCCGCCTAGCGCGGGCTTACAACCTGGTCGTCAACCCCTCCGGGCGCACGCTCTCCGGCGGTATGGATCCGTCAGCACTCTACCCGCCCAAGCGTTTCTTCGGCGCGGCCCGCAACCTGGAAGAAGGCGGCTCGCTGACCATCATCGCCACCTGCCTGGTGGATACCGGCTCCCGCCTGGACGACGTGGTTTACGAAGAGTTCAAAGGCACCGGCAACATGGAACTGCATCTCAGCCGCCGTTTGCAGGAACGCCGCATCTTCCCCTCGGTGGATATCGAGCGCTCGTCCACCCGCCGCGAGGACCTGCTCCTCGGCCCCGACGTGTTGCAGCGCGCCTGGCTGATGCGCCGCATGTACCTGCAAATGATCTCCCCGCCGCCCCAGGGGGCCGGCATGGACCCGGCCGTCGCCACCGAAGCCATCCTCCAGCGCATGATCCGGTCCAAAAACAACCAGGAATTCCTCGACAATCTTACAGACAACCTATGAGCGAAAACGAAGGAAAACCCCGCGCTTCCCGCCTGTTCACGATCATCAGTTGGGGAGTCACCGCGGCCATCGTTGCGTTACTGCTGGGATTCACGTTCTGGAAGACTTCCAATTCTGCCAACGCCGCGCCGCTGCCGGAACCCATCCCAACCGCCGAAGCGACGCCCGAACAGGGGGCGGTCAGCCTGCCGGCCTTGAGCACGGGCAGGAGCAGGAACGGCATCCAGCGCCTGGCCTACTTGAAAACCAATATCCCCGACCGGCCGCGTTACGACGCCATCGAATATACGGTCGTGCGCGGCGACGCCCTGTTCCGCATCGCCAGCGAACACAACATCAAACCCGAAACCCTGCTCTGGGCCAATTATGACGTGCTCGAAGACGATCCCCACAGCCTCAAGCCGGGCCAGGTTTTGCACGTCCCGCCCACCGACGGGCTGCTCTACGAGTGGCAGGAAGGCGATACGGTCGAAGCCGTCGCAGCCGAGTACCTGGCCAAACCCGAAGACATCCTCTCCTGGCCAGGCAACGCCCTCGACCTGACCAACCCGAAGATCGAACCCGGCCGGATGGTGATGATCCCCGGCGGCTGGCGCGAGTCGAAAGCCATCACCTTGCCAACCATCGCCCGGGGCGCGGGGACCGGCACGGCCAACACCGGCGGCGCATCCTGCGGCGGCGGGGCGGTCGGCAGCGGCGCGTTCGTCTGGCCGGCCGACAACCACTTCCTCTCCGGCAACGATTACTTCCCCGGCCACCTGGGCATTGACATCGCCGCCGGCGAAGGCGCAGCCGTCTACGCCGCGGACAGCGGCGTCGTCACAATGGCTTCCAGCGGCTGGAACTACGGCTACGGCAACGTCATCCAGATCGACCACGGCAACGGCTACTCGACCCTCTACGCCCACCTCAGCCAGATCAACGTCGTCACCTGCCAGAGCGTCTTCGCCGGGCAGTTAATCGGCCTGGCGGGCAACACCGGCAACTCCTACGGCGCCCACCTGCACTTCGAAGTGCGCCAGGGCGGCGGGAACATCAACCCCTGGTACGTCCTGCCGTAGGCCAGAATCGATTCTGTCCACCTACCCGATATGGACAAAAAATCGCTCCAGACGGCACTTGCAGACATCCCCCTCGGCGGGCTGCGCTATTTCGACTCGACCGGCTCGACCAACGACCTGGCCCTGGCCTGGGCCGCCGAAAGCGCCCCGGACTTTAGCCTGATCCTCGCCGATGAGCAGACCTCCGGCCGCGGCCGCTCCGGCCGAACCTGGTACACCCCGGCTGGGTCCGCGCTGGCCTTCAGCCTGATCCTGCGCCCGGACGAATCCGAACGCGAGCGCCCGGTCTTTTTCACCGCCCTGGGCGCCCTGGCCCTGACCGAAACCCTCTCGAAGAAATTCGGTCTGTCCGCCAGTATCAAATGGCCCAACGATGTGCTGATCCGGGGCCGTAAGGCGGCCGGCATCCTGCTCGAAACCGTCTGGCTGGGGGAGGTGGTCGAAAGCCTGGTGCTGGGCATGGGCCTCAACGTCCTCTCCGCCTCCGTCCCCCCTCCCGAAAACCTGGATTTCCCGGCCACCAGTCTCGAAGACGAAACCGGCCAAACCCTCGACCGCCCCGCCCTGCTGCGCGGCATCCTGTCCGAATTGATCGCCTGGCGCGCCCGCCTCGGCAGCCCGGAATTCCTCGCCGCCTGGGAAGACCGCCTCGCCTATCGCGGTGAACAGGTCCAGGCCTGGGACCCGTCCGGTCAGGTTCCACCCCGCAGCGGCCAGCTGCTCGGCCTGGGCGCGGACGGGAGTCTGCAACTGCGCGGGGAGAACGGCGAAACGGTTTCAGTCCATTTTGGGGATGTGCGTCTGCGCCTGTCTGGGCTATGATCTGGATATGATATACTTTTGCCAGCCCAACCCGTAACGAGGTAATCATGTTAGACAATCTCCGCGAATCAGCCGCATCCTCGCCCTTCCTGGAAGATGAAGAAGAACTCCCGGACTTCCTTAGTGAAACCCCACCTCCCCAGAAGCCCCGCAAGCCCCGAAAACCCTTCCTGGGGATGAATCCCATGCAGCGGTTTGCACTGTCGGTGATGCTGTTCTTTACGGTCTGCGTGCTGGGCGTGATGGCGATGTTCGTCTTCGGGCGCTTTATCGTCCCCACCTTCTAAAATCCGCTAAAAACTGCTCACGAAAGGACCCAAAGGATTCGATCCTTTGGGTCCTTCTTTATGTGGGACAATTTGAATGTGCGCCTTACTCAGAGCCGAACAGTTCGGCCTGGGTCTCTTCGGGCTGGTCGCCGTTGCCGTTGATTTTGGCCCCGGCCCGCTTCAAGTCCGAGGCGGCGATGCGGGCCACGGCGGCCACGAAATCGCCGGCCTGCAAACGCATCATCCGCACGCCGCGGGTCGAGCGCCCGGCCACTTTGACGTCCTTCACCTTCAAGCGGATGGCGACCCCGTTGGCCGAGATGAGGGTCATGTGATCCTCCGGCTGGACGACGCGGGCGGCGGTAATCTTGCCCACCACCGGGATGGCCTTCTTGTCAATCGTGGATACGCCGCCGGTGGCGCGGCCCTTGGCCGGATACTCGTCGAGGGGCGTTTGCTTGCCAAATCCGCCCTCGGTGACGATTAGCAGCGAGCCTCCCGGCTGGACCTTGGTCATGCTGGTGACCGCATCGCCCTGCGCCAGGCGGATGCCCTGCACCCCGCTGGCGGCCCGCCCCATCGAGCGGACCTGATCTTCGGCGAAGCGCAGTGCCTGTCCCTGCTCGGTGACGAGGATGATCTCGTCCTTGCCGGTGGTCAGGCGCGCCCAGCCGAGTTCGTCATCGGGTTCGAGGGTCATAGCGATCAAGCCCGAGGGCCGCACGGAGGCGAACTCTTCCAGGGCGACCCGTTTGATCTTGCCTTTGGCCGTCGCCAGGGTGCAGTAACCGTGCGAATCGAACCGCGTGACCGCGATAGCCGCAGTGATGCGCTCGTTGGCGTCGAGGCTGAGCACGTTGACAATCGGTATCCCTTTCCCGGTCCGGCCCGAATCGGTGATCTGGTAGACCTTTTCGGAGTAGACCTTGCCCTTGTCCGAGAAGAACAGGACCGTCTGCAAGGTGCGGGCCGGCAGCACCATCAACACTTCGTCTTCTTCCTTGGTGGTGTGGGCCGTGACGCCGCGCCCGCCAATCCCCTGGGATTTGTAGGCGCTGGCCGAGGTGCGCTTGATGTAGCCGCGCTCGGTCAGGCTGATCAGCACGGCTTCGTCCTGCACCAGGTCTTCCAGGCTGAGTTCTTCGGTCGCGTCGGCGGCAATGCGCGTCCGGCGGTCGTCGCCGTATTTTTCCGAGATTTCGCGCATGTCGTCCTGGATCAAAGCCAGGATCTTTTTCGGGTTGGCGAGCAGGTCTTCGAGGTGGGCGATCTGGGCCATGACCTGTTTGTGCTCTTCTTCGATCTTCCAGCGTTCGAGGGCGGCCAGGCGGCGCAGCTGCATATCGAGGATGGCCTGGGCCTGAAGCTCGCTCAGTTCGAAGCGCGTCATCAGGCGTTCCTTGGCCGCATCCGCATCCTGCGATTCGCGGATGGTCTGGATCACGGCGTCTATGTTTTCGAGGGCGATCAGCAGCCCGTCCAGGATGTGGGCGCGGGCGCGGGCCTTGGACAGTTCGAAGTTCGAACGGCGAACGATGATCGTCTGGCGGTGTTCGATGAAGATTTGCAAGGCACGCTTGAGCGAGAGCAGGCGCGGTTCGCCGTCCACCAAGGCCAGCAGCTGCACCCCAAAGGTGGACTGGAGCATGGTGTATTTGTAAAGCTGGTTGAGCACCTTCTTGGGCTGGGCGCCGCGCTTGAGTTCGAGAACGATGCTCATGCCGCGCTGGTCGGATTCGTCGCGCAGGTCGGAGATGGCGTCAATGCGCTCTTCACGGACCAGTTCGGCAATTCGCTCGATCAGGGTGGTCTTGTTGACCTGGTAAGGGATTTCGGTGATGACGATCTGGTAGCGGCCGCCTTTCATCTCCTCGATGTGGGCCACGCCGCGCATGACGATGCGTCCCTTGCCGAAGCTGTAAGCCTGGAGGATGCCCTCCCGCCCGACGATCAAGCCGCCGGTCGGGAAATCCGGGCCGGGGACGAATTCGAGCAGGGAATCGACCTGGATCTCTTCGATGTTGTCGTAATTTTCGATCAGGTAGATGACCGCGTTCGCAAGTTCGCGCAAGTTATGGGGCGGGATGTTGGTCGCCATGCCGACCGCAATGCCGGAGGCACCGTTGAGCAGCAGGTTGGGGATGCGGGAGGGCATGACGGTCGGTTCTTCGAGCGAATCGTCGAAGTTGGGGGCAAAGTCAACCGTATCCTTTTCGATGTCTGCCAGCAGCTCTTCGGCCAGCCGGGACATGCGGGCCTCGGTGTAACGCATGGCCGCCGGGGCGTCGCCGTCTATCGAACCGAAGTTGCCCTGGCCGTCCACCAGCAGGTAGCGCATGGAAAAGTCCTGGGCCATGCGGGCCATCGCGTCGTAAACCGCCACGTCGCCGTGAGGGTGGTACTTGCCCAGCACCTCGCCGACGATGCGGGCGGATTTCTTGTAGGGGCTGTTGGCCCGGATGCCGAGTTCGTGCATGGCAAATAAAATGCGCCGATGGACCGGCTTCAACCCGTCGCGGGCGTCGGGCAGGGCGCGGGCCACGATAGTGCTCATGGCATAATCGAGGAACGCGTCCCGCATCTGCCGGTCAATGTCTACCTGTTGTATGGTTCCAATTTCCATAGGCTCGCCTTTAAATCTTTTCGGGTTGTACAGTACCTTCGCCAATTTCGGAAAAATCGCAAACCGTGGTGCGGGATGGCATCCCGCAACGCCAAAGATAGACAAAAAAATGCTATGATCACTATATGTGGCATGGCGGATTGCCAATCCGCCCCACGGTATTAGGCCTGTTGAATTTTGGCGAAGGTATTGGTTGTAGCAAACTTAAAGCCGGTACACAGACCGGCCCAATTTGCCTAGCGGCTCTCATTATACCATCACCGCCTGCTTCATTAAAAGAGAAAAACCCGCCTTCCAGCGGGTTCGACCTGTGCCGAAGGAGGGATTTGAACCCTCACTCCCGAACGGGAACTACGCCCTGAACGTAGCGCGTCTGCCAGTTCCGCCACTTCGGCAACTTCCGCAGGCGCTTTGGCGTGCGCCGTGCGGGTTGTATTTTATCCGAAACCGCGAATTTGTCAACCTGAGTTCACTCTTCGCGCTTCTCGGCGATTTCCTTCTGGCGGATGGCGATTAGTTCGGCTGCCAGGTGCTGCGGGACGATCTCGTAGTGGTCGAACTCCATCGAGAAATAGCCGCGGCCGGCGGTCATCGAGCGGATCTGGGTGGTGTAGCGCAGCATTTCGGCCAGCGGCACCTGGGCAATGACCGTCGTCTGGCCGCGCTCGGTCTCGGTGCCCATCACCCGCCCGCGGCGGGTGTTCAGGTCGCCCATCACGTCGCCCATGTGGGCATCCGGCACGGTGACCCGCACCAGCATGATCGGCTCGAACAGCACGGGACCGGCATCCTGCACGGCCAATTTGAAGGCCTCGCGAGCGGCGGTCTCGAAGGCCACCGGTTTCGAATCGACCGGGTGCTCCTTGCCGTCGTAAACCGAGACGTGAACGTTGTTCATCGGATAACCGGCAATCACGCCTTCCTTCATCACATTGACGATGCCCTTGCGGATGGCAGGCTCATAAGACTGCGACACCGCCCCGCCGAAGACATCCCAGGTCAGGCTGAAATCTTCGTCGGGGAGCGGTTCGATGTTAATGTGGACTTCGCCGAACTGGCCCGCGCCGCCGGTCTGTTTCTTGTGGCGGTACATCGCATTACCCTTTTTGGTGATGCCCTCGCGGTACGGGACTTTCGGCTCCTGCGTCACGAGATGGACCTGGAGCTTGGTCTCGGCCCGGCGGATGGCCGCGTCGAGGTGCTGGTCGCCCATGCCTTGCAGGATGGTCTGCCCGGTGGCGTGTTCGTTGTGCCACGAGAGGGTCATGTCTTCTTCGCACAGGCGGGTCAGCGAGGGGGAGATCTTGGCCGAGTCGGCCTGGGTCTTGGGGAAGACGGCCACCCGGTAGAGGGCGTTCGGGTATTCGGGGACGGGCAGGGTCAGCGGATGGGCTTTGTCGCACAGGGTATCGCCGGTGGCGGTCTCGCTCAGCTTCGCCACGGTGCCGATGTCGCCGGCGTGGATGACCTTGACCGGGGAAGTCTCCTTGCCGCGCATGATGCTCAAGCTGGCCATGCGTTCTTCGACTTCCTTCTTGGGGTTCCACAGGCGGCTGTCGGCCTGGATCATGCCGGAATAGACCCGGAAGAAGGTCTGCTTGCCGACGAACGGGTCGGCGGTGGTCTTCCAGACGTAAGCGGCCAGCGGGCCGGCGTCGGAGGCCTGAAGCTGCTCATCGCCGTTCCTGCCCTGGGCCGTCACCGCCGGAACCTCCGCCGGGGAGGGCAGCAGGTCCACGATGGCGTCCAGCAGGCGGACCACGCCTTTTTCGTTCCCGGCGGCCGAGGCGAAGACCGGGACGAAGGACCCGGAGAGGATCACCTTCCTGAAACCGCGCACCAGCTCCTCATCCGTGAGTTCGCCACTGTCGAGATACTTTTCGAGCAGGGAATCCTCCCCTTCCGCAGCCGCTTCGATCAGGGTGATGCGGGCTTCCTCGGCGGCATCCTTGTATTCAGCCGGGATCTCGACCGGTTTGTTGTCGAGGCCGTAGGCTTTCATCGTGATCAGGTCAATCACGCCCTTGAAATCGGATTTCTCGCCCCACGGCAGCTGGACCGGGATCAGGCGGATCTCGGAGAATTCGGCCACCGAATCGAGCGCCTTCTGGAAGTTGGCGTTATCGCGGTCCATTTTGTTGATCACCACGACCCGCGGCAGGTTGAACTGGCTGCAATAGCGCCAGGCGATTTCCGTGCCGACTTCCAGGCCGGAGACCGCGTCTACCACGACGAAGGCCGCGTCGGCCACGCGCAGGGCGGAGATCACTTCCCCGACGAAATCGGTGTAGCCGGGGGCGTCAAGGATATTGATCTTGTGGTTGCGGTATTCCACCGGCACCACGCTGGTGTAGAGCGAAATCTTGCGGCGGATTTCTTCGTCATCGTAGTCGGAGACAGTCGAGCCGTCTTCGATCTTGCCCAGGCGGGTCGTTCCCCCCGAAAAATGCAGGAATGCTTCCGCCATCATTGTTTTTCCCGCGCTGCCGTGAGCCACCAATGCGACATTGCGGATGAACTCGGTGGTATACTCTTTCATGTTCAAGAACACCTTTCGTGTTTTGGGATCAAGCCAGAGCATGATTGTAAACAAAGACGATTGAATTGTCAAAGTGAGCTTTGTCACTTTAGAAATTCCTCATGCAGCAATACCTCAACACCCATTCGCTCGTCCTTATTGCCCTGGCGCTGGTCGCAGTGGCAGCTTTTTTCCTCCTGCGCGACAAGCCCAAATGGAGTGACCTGCTCGCCTTCGGCGTGATCGCCGCCGGTCTAGTGGCGGCCTGGTTCGCCCTCCGGCCCACCCAGACCCCGCTCATGGAGAGCTCGGCCAAAGTCCAGGCCATGATCGGGGCGGGCAAACCCGTCCTGCTCGAATTCCAATCCCCCTACTGAATTGCCTGCACGATGATAAAACCCGTCGTGGACGGGCTGGAGCAGGAACTCGGCGGACAGGTGGAATTCATCCGCCTGAACATCCAGGATGAGGTGGGCCAGGAACTCGCCCCGCTGTACGGCTTCGAATACACGCCAACCTTCATCTTCTTCGACGCCCAGGGCAACGAGGTCTGGCGCGAGGTCGGGCGGCTCGACCCGCAGCGGGTGCGCGACGCCCTGGAATAGCATGTTCCGCCGCCTGGTCTTCAACCTGTGGTACCTGCGCCGCCCACCCTGGGACAGCGGCATCTCCCCTCCCGAACTCAAAGAATTCATTGCCACGCACCCTTCAACCGGCCCAGGGCAGGCTCCCCGGCGCGCCCTCGACATCGGCTGCGGCACGGGGACGAACGTGGTCACCCTGGCCCAGGCCGGCTGGCAGGTCACAGGCATAGACTTTGCCCCGCAGGCCGTCAAAAAAGCCCGCGCCAAAGTCCGCCGGGCGGGGCTGAGTGCCGACTTGCGGGTCGGCGACGCCACGCAACTCAAGGGGATCAGCGGCCCGTTCGACCTGGCGCTTGACATCGGCTGTTTTCACGGGCTGGGGCCGGGGAAGGCGGACTACTTCGCCGCCCTGGACCGGGTCCTGGCCCCGGGCGGATTCTGGCTGATGTACGGATTCTTCACCCCTTCGACAAGCTCA
This sequence comes from Anaerolinea thermophila, assembly GCA_020722305.1. GTDB lineage: Bacteria > Chloroflexota > Anaerolineae > Anaerolineales > Villigracilaceae > UBA5796. Next base: position 15,427 of record DYLB01000027.1, read on the forward strand.
GGGCAGCGCCCGGAGCGGACGGGACCCTTCGACGGCGCTCAGGGCAGGCCGGGGCTTGTTCCCGCTGGCCTGGCGTTACTCCCCCCGAACTTCGCTCTCCTCTCCCGGCAAGACGGCTTCGACAAGCACGAACGTCCCTCGGCCTGGTTTTTGTACCAAAAAATCCGCGCTTGAGGGTGCGTCGCACTTGCTGAACACTGAACACTGAACACTGAACACTGAATACCGAATACTGAACACTGATTACCGGTACCTGACATGCACATCCTCTTCCTCTTCCTCGACGGCATCGGCCTCGGCCCCGACGACCCCCAAACCAATCCCCTCGCCCGCGCCCACATGCCCACCCTCCAGACCCTGCTCGGCGGACAGCGCCTGCTGGCCTCGTCCGCGCCGTATCACGGCGAACGGGCCACGCTCCTGGCCCTGGACGCCTCCCTGGGCGTGGACGGGCTGCCCCAGTCCGCCACGGGGCAGGCGGTGCTGGTGACCGGGGTCAACGTCCCGGCGGAGATCGGCTACCATTACGGCCCCAAGCCCAACCCTGAAGTGGCGGCCTATCTCAATAACGGCAACACGCTCTTTTCCTGGCTGCGCGCCGAGGGGAAATCCGCTGCGCTGCTCAACGCCTACCCGCCGCGCTACTTCGCCGGGATCGAGAGCGGCAAGCGGCTCTACTCATCCATCCCGCTGGCCGTTACCAGCGCGGGATTGCCGCTCTTCACCCATACCGATTTATTCGCCGGGGAGGCCCTCTCCGCGGATTTCACCGGCCAGGGCTGGCGCGAGATGCTCGGCTTCCCAGAGACGCCGCGGCTCAGTCCGCAGGAAGCGGGGGCGAGGCTGGTCGAACTGGCGCTGCGCTACGACTTCTCCCTGTTCGAGTATTGGGCCAGCGACTACGCCGGTCACAAGCAAAACATGGATTGGGCGGTGCGGCAGATGGAGGTGTTCGATGGGGTTTTAGATGGGGTAATTGGTAATTGGGGATTGGTCAGTGAGGAATTGCTGGTTTTGGTGACATCCGACCACGGGAACATGGAGGACCTGTCCACCCGGCGGCATACGGGAGCCAAGGTGCCGGGGCTATTGATTGGGTCGAGGGAGGCGAGAGAGCAGTTCATGCGCAAACAGACCTCCGAAGTTTCTGGAACTTCGGAAGTCTTGGCAAGTTTGGCAGATGTAACTCCGGCGATACGGAGAATCTTGCAAAAATTGTAGACATTGGCTGGAGGGTAGCAAACAAAAATGAAAAGAGAACACTGACGTAACCAGTGGATAGGTAGGTCACCTTTGAAACGTGACCTACACAAATCGCATAAACACCTGGTTGGCGATCAGGCGGGCGCGGGGGGTGAGGCGCAGACGGCGGTCGTCCGCCCACTCGACCAGCCCCAACCGGAGCAACTCGTCCACTTCTTGCGGGAAGGCTTCGGGGATGGACAGGCCGTAGCGGGCTCGGAAATCGCTATCCGATACGCCTTCGCGGGTCAGGCGCAGGCCGGTCAGCATCGTCTCCTGCATGTCTTCGCGAGGGGTGTTGCGGTGGGAGTTGACGGCGGCGGGGGTCAGGGGGAATTCAGTATTCAGTGACCAGTGTTCAGTATTCAGT
>DYLB01000028.1:0-12632 GCA_020722305.1 Anaerolinea thermophila
GCGCAGGCCTGGGGCGGTCTTGCGCGTGTCGAGGATGACGGCCTTCGTCCCGGCCACCGCGTCCACGAACTGGCGCGTCAGCGTGGCGATGCCCGACATCCGCCCGAGGAAGTTGAGCGCCGTCCGTTCGGCGGTGAGCAGGCTCGAGGTCCGGCCAGAGACGAGGGCGAGGAGCCCGCCGCGGGCTTGGCGTGAACCGTCATCCACTTGTGCGGCGAAGTCCACGTCGGAATCCAAAAGTTGATAGGCGGCGCGGGCGACGTCGAGTCCCGCGATGATCCCATCCTGCTTGGCGATGATCTGGCCGCGCATGGCAGCGTCGCGCGGGACAATGGCGTTGGTGGTCGCGTCGCCCGAGCCGATGTCTTCGTCGAGGGCGCGGCGGATGGCCGTCAGGATGTCGGGATGCAGGCTCACTTTGTCTCCAATCGGTCAATCGGGTTTCTTCCTTGCAGGCAGCAGGAGGATTGTAGCCCCCCGTACAATTTTGTCAAGGTCATTGGTTTCTAAAGCCAGCCATGCTATACTTTGAAAAAATTCAGGAGAGTTTGCCATGAACAAAAAACTGGTCGTCTTCATTGCCGCGATCCTGGCTGCTGCGCTGGCATGCAGTTTTGGGAGCAGCGCTGACCTCGGCGGCGCGGATGTCCTGTTCCAGGATGATTTCTCATCCACCGGCAGCGGCTGGGACCGTGACGATTGGGAAAACGGGCTGACCGACTACGCCAACGACGCCTATCGCATCTACGTCAAGCAGCCGCAGTATGACATCTGGGCCATCGTGGACAAGTCCCTGCCCGGCGACGTGAAGATCGAAGTTGACGCCACCAAGACCTCCGGCCCCGACGTGAACCTGTTCGGCGTCATCTGCCGCTATACGGAAAATGTCGAAGCCCAGACTTTCGATTTCTACTACCTGGTGGTGGGCAGCGACGGTTATGCCGCCATCGTCCTGATTGACGACGGCGAGTCGAACCTGCTCACCGAAACCTTTACCACCGACATCGTCAAACCCACCTCGCCCAACCGCATCCGCGCGGTCTGCAACGGCAGCAGCCTGGTGCTTTCGGTCAATGGCCAGCAGGTGCTCTCCGCCGAGGACACCACCCTGACCGCCGGTGACGTGGGACTGGTCGCCGGGACGTTCGATGACCCCAACGTGGACGTGACCTTCGACAACTTCGTCGTGACCCAGCCCTGAGCGCAGCTCCCCGGACCTTTAGCCGGGCGCCGCGTGGCCCCGGCGTTTTCTTCGGCTGACGCTTGTTCCGTCCCCCCGACCAGGATGAGTTCATGCAACGTTTTCGCCTCGTAACCCTGCTGGTGGCCTTTGTTTTGCTGGCCACGGCATGCGGTCCCGCCCCCGATAGGACGGCGACGGAGACCCCGACTCCCTCGCCCACACGCACGCGGCGGGTCACGGCTACCCCCACGCCCCGCAAACGCAGACCCGCCGGGAGCGGCACCCCGAAGCCGACCCGCACCCCGCGGGCGACGAAAACGGCCAATCCGTTATTCACGAAGACATTCACCCCCCTGCCGACCAAAACCCCGCGCATCGTCAATATGACCCTGATCCGGGTCGCCGTCCTGCCGAACCTGGATTCCCTGCCGCTGTTCGTGGCAAAGTCGCAGAAGCTGTTCGAAGCCCGGGCGCTCGAAGTCATCATTCGTCCAGCCGAAACGGCCGCCGAACGCGATGCCCTGTTCCAAAACGGCGAAGTGGACGGCATGATTACAGACCTGCTCTCCGTGATCCTCGCCAACCAGGACGGCGCGAAATTGCGGGTGGTCGGCGACGCCTCACGCGCTTCCGGCAATGCGCCGCGTTACTATATCCTGGCCTCCAAAAAAAGCGGGATCACCACCCTGGCAGGCTTGAAAGGCGCGGGGATCGGCCTGCAAACCGGTTCGGTTGATGAATTCATCGCGGCCAGCATTCTTCACGACCAGGGCCTGGCCTTGGACGAGATCGTCGCCCTCTCGATCCCGGCTCCCGAAGACCGCGTGACTTTGCTGGCCTCCGGCCAACTGGAAGCCGCCCTCCTGCCCGAACCGCTGGCCTCACAAGCCGTCGAACAGGGAGCTGTGGTGATCGCCGACGACTCGGGCTATCCCAACCTGGGCCGCAGCGTTTACGCCTTCGACCGCCGCTTCACGGATGAAGGCTCGGAAGCTCTCCGGGAATTCCTGGCAGCCATCGAAGAAGCCGTCCAACAGATCAATGCCAACCCGGACAAATTCCGGGCCACAATCAAGAACCGCGGCCTCCTGCCCCCGTCGCTGGCCGAGACTTACGAGCTGTCGGTTTACCTGCCCATCGGCATCCCTGGCCAGGACGAGTGGGAAGCGCTGATGGTCTGGGCCAAATCGGCCGGCATCGCCAGCGTCAATGTGCCTTACCGCGTATCGGTGTTGCCGGATTTCATCCCGTAACCGATCCCCTTTCGAGCAGGCCGGCGAAGGTTCGCCGGCCTGTTTTGATTTCCCTCCTTGACACTTGTGACAAGGCATACTATACTCGCCGCCTGTAAACCGACCGGTCGGTCTACAAGCTGAGATACTTATGACCGAAACTCCCGCTGCCCCATCCCAGGAAACCCGCACGCGCATCCTCGAAGCCGCAGCCCAGGTCTTCGCGAATAAAGGCTACCATGACACCAAAGTGGACGACATCGTCCTCACCTCGAAGACTTCCAAGGGCGCGTTCTATTTCTACTTCCCCAGCAAGCAGGATATTTTCATGGCGCTGGTGGATACCTTTGCCGAGATGCTCGAACAACGCCTGCACGACCGCATGGACCGCGAAACCAGCGGCCTGGCCCGCGTCGATGTGGCCCTGCGCGTTTGCCTGGAGACTTTCGGACAATACCGCGCCCTCGCCAAGATCGCCCTGGTGCAGGCTACCGGCCTCGGCGCGGCCTTCGAGGAGAAACGCCGGGCGGTCAACGACCGCTTCATCGCCATTATCAAGAAATATCTCGACGAAGCCGTGGCCGACAGCAGCATCCCGGCCCTCGACACAAACATCGCCGCCTGCGCCTGGATGGGCGCGCTGAACGAGATCGTCCTGCGCTGGGTCTACACCGGCGAACCAGACCCGGAACGCTCCCTGCCTGCCCTGCGCACCCTGCTCCTGCGCAGCGTCGGCGTGCCGGAAGCGAGAATCAACCCGATTTAAAACATGAACTGCGGAAGTCTTTCGGTTCATTGGGAATTAGCGTGACCTACTGCTTCCGAAGTTTGTTGAATCCACCCCAGGAGAAACCAACTATGAAACAAACCCGCCTCATTTTCCTCGTCCTGCTCGCCGCCTTGACCCTGGCAGCCTGCGGACCCGCCGCCACTCCGGCGACGGAACCCCCGGCTGCTACCGAGCCGCCCGCCGCTCCGGCGACGGAGCCCCCGGCTGCCACCGAGCCGCCCGCCGCTACAGAAGCACCAATGGAGCCGGTCGCCTTCAAGATCGCGGTCATGCCGATCCTCGACAACCTGCCCATGTACGTGGCCGAGGCCGAGGGCCTGTTCGCCAAATACGGCGTTACGGTCGAGTTCGTGCCGGTCGCCTCGGCCCCCGAACGGGACCAATTGGTCGCCGCCGGCCAGGCCGACGGGATGATCAACGAGACCCTCTCGACCATGTTCTTCAACCGTGAAACGGTCCAGATGCAGGTCGTGCGCTTCGGACTGGTCCCAGCCGCAGGGTCCGGGCATTTCTTCATCCTCGCCTCGGCCCAAAGCGGCATCACCACGCCAGACGGACTGAAAGGCGTCGAGATCGGCGTCTCGCAGGGGACGATCATCGAATACATGACCGAGCGCGTCCTGACCGCCGAGGGTCTGGCCGCCGATGAGATCAAGACCATCGCCGTGCCGAAGATCCCCGACCGAATGGCGCTGCTGGCCTCCGGCGAGATTTCCGCCGCCGTCATGCCCGACCCGCTGGCCGCACTGGCCGTTCAGCAGGGCGCGGTCATCGTCACCGACGACTCGCAGTACCCGCAATACGGGCAGAGCGTCTACTCCTTCCGCAAGGATTTCATCAACGCCCACCCCGAGGCGCTGAAGGGATTCCTGGCCGCAGTCGAGGAAGCGACGGCCCTGATCAACGCCGACCCGGCCAAATACAACAACCTGCTGGCCGACAAACAGCTCGTCCCGCAGCCGCTGATCGGCTCGTACCAACTGCCGCTCTACCCGGCCGCCGGCATCCCCAGCGAAGCCGATTGGGCCGACATGCTCGAATGGGCCAAATCCAAAGGCCTGCTGGACGTGGACGTATCCTACGCCGACTCGGTCACCGACGCCTATTTGCCGTAGCAAAAAGCCTTCAGAAGTCTGCCCGAAAAGCCCAAAACAGGTTGGTGGTAAAATCCACCCGCCTGTTTTTTTTGTATGATCCAACTCCGCGCCCTCACCTTCGGCTATCCTGGTCAGCCGCCCATCTTCGACCGCTTCGACTGGTCCGTCGAGCGCGGCGAGGCCTGGGCTGTGCTGGGTCCCTCCGGCTGCGGCAAGACCACCCTGCTCTACCTGCTGGCCGGGCTGCGTTTCCCGTCCGACGGGGAGGTGCTCGTCAACGGTATGCGGCTCACCCGTCCGCGCCCGCAAACGGGACTCATCTTGCAGGATTACGGCCTGCTGCCCTGGGCCACCGTCCGGGAGAACGTCCGCCTGGGATTGCGCGTCCGCAACTTTTACGGCCCGGATGGGACCCATGCCCCGGCGGAGCACCGTCCCTCGCTGGATGTCGAAGCGTGGCTGGGACGCCTGGGCCTGCTCCCGTTTGCGGAGCAGTACCCGTCCCGCATCTCCGGCGGCCAACGCCAGCGGACGGCGATTGCCCGCACCCTGGCCCTGCGTCCCGACCTGCTGCTGATGGACGAGCCGTTCTCCTCGCTCGACGCCCCGACCCGTGAAAGCCTGCAAACCCTGACGCAGGAGCTGTGCACCGAGCAGGGCTTGACGCTGGTGATCGTGACCCACGCCATCGAGGAGGCCGCCGTGCTGGGACGAAAAATATTGCTGCTTGGTCCGCACAACACCGCTGCCACCGTGATCGAAAACCCCGACGCGGCCCGGACGGATTTCCGCCACAGCGATGCCTACCAGTCCCTATGCCGCGACCTGCGCCAGCGGATGGAGTCCCCCGCATGAAGCGCCGGGACGTGGCCCTCGCCTTCGCCGCGTTGGTGCTTTTGTGGCAGGCGGCGGCGATGCTGATCGCCCTGCCCATCCTGCCCACGCCGTGGAAGGTGGCTCAGGTTTTCGTGGACGAATTGTTGAACGGCAGTTTGGGGGTCAATTTTTTGGCGAGTTTCTGGCGAGTGACGGCCAGTATGCTGCTCTCGGTGGCGCTGGCCGCCCCGGCGGGACTGGCCCTCGGCCAGTCGAAACGCCTCAACCGGATCTTCTCCCCCGTAATTTACCTGCTCTATCCTATCCCCAAGGTGGTGCTGGTGCCGGTCGTGCTGCTCGTTTTAGGCATCGGCGATTTAGCCAAGATCGTGCTGATCTTCCTGATCCTGTTCTTCCAGGTGCTGGTGCTCGTCCGGGACCAGGCGGCCGGCCTGCGTCCGGAGCTGATCCAATCGGTACGCAGCCTGGGGGCGGGACGCCGCGCCCTGTTCCGCTACGTCTATCTCCCGGCTTCGTTACCGGCCATCCTGACCGCCCTGCGCCAGTCCATCGGCACGGCGGTGGCAGTGCTTTACATCACCGAATCATTCGCGACGAAGGTGGGCTTGGGCTATTACATTGTCTTCAACGGGGGGACGCTGCTCGATTACCCGGCCATGTACGCCGGGGTGGTGGCGCTCAGCCTGCTCGGCCTGGGCCTGTATTTCACGGTGGACTGGCTGGAAAGATGGTTATGTCCGTGGCAATATGCTGGGTGAGCAGCTTCTCAATTTTTGAGGACGAGGAACACCCTCCCGCGAAGTGCCCACAGGTAGTCGAGGAGCGAAGCGTATCGAGACCAGGGTGAAGGTTTCTTGGCAAAAACTGGTTGAATCGCTTAAACCTTTCGGCAAGCTCAGGACAATGCCTGCGGGACGTTCCCCCGCTTTTTAAGGTGCGCTGTGGCATGACCGCGTCGCACCTTTTGGTTTTCTTTGCCAACTTAATCCGCCGCTGCCGGCTGCAGCCCCCGCTTCTTTTCGGGATACCAGAAGAACCACCAGTACAGGAACACGGCTACCGCGTACAGGCTGATCGTCCCGATGAAGGACGGGCCGAACCCATACTTGACCTGCATCCAGCCGCTGACCGTCGGGCTGAAGGCCCAGCCAAAATTCCACGACATGCTCACCAGGCTGGCCACCGTCGCCCGCGCCGAGGGTTCGACCTTCTCCATCACGTAGGCGTTGTAGACCGGTCCGCCCATGTTCATCAACGCCACCCGGATGTAATAAGCCGCCGCGCTGACCCAGAACCAGGGCGCGAACCCCAGCAGGATCAGGAACGGGATCGAGAGCGCCTGGGTCACCACCACCAGCTGGATCTTGCCCATTTTATCGGCCATCGGCGGGGCGACCAGGATGCCGATGCCCATCGCCAGCGATCCCCAGGCGAACAGCGCCCCGATCACCGGGTCCGGTTGGAAGTGGACGGTGCGGAAGAAAACATTCATGAACGGCATGATCAGTCCCGCGCCGAGCGAAGTGATCAGCATCGGCAGGACCAGCTTGGTCAGCAGGGCCGGCTGTTCGACCGCGTAGCGCAGCGGAGCAAAGACCGTGCGCTGGACTGCGCCGGTTTTGGGAGTTTTCATCCAGAGCATGGGCAGCAGGGCGATCCCGGCGGCCAGGGCCACGATCCCCAGCGCCCCGGCATAGGCCGTGCTGCTCGTCTCGGAGACGCCCCGCAGGCCGCCGACCCAGGTCGGGATGTAGCCGCCGATCCAGTTCCCGGCAAAACCGGACATCATCTGCAACCCCTGGCTCAGGCTGAACAGGTAGGTGCGCTCCTCCTCGCCGCTGTTCTCCACCAGGAACGGCGACATGGTCACCGCCGACAGGCTTTGTCCCAGCCCGGTGACGATGTTCATCGCCACGAACATAGCCCGCGACGGCCACAGGACCATCGCCGCGATGGAGAAAACCACCAGCCCGCCGCCGAGCAACAGGGATCGTTTGCGTCCCAGGAAATCGGCCAGGTAGCCCAGCGGCAGGGCCGCGATCAGCGAAGTCATGCTGGCGGTAGTGATCAACTGGCCGATGATGCTCTCGTCCATGCCCAGACTGAGGGCGTAGAAATTGAACAGCAGGCGGTAGATGCCGAAGGCCGCGCCGGTCAACACCGCGCTGACCAGGTACAGGCGGGCATTGCGGCTGAACGCGCCCACCCGCGCGGCGTAAGTGACTAAAACTTGTTTCAGTGCAGGACTCATCGAATGTGCTTTCTTAGATATTTATCTAATTTGTTAGATAATAATCTAACGTTGCCCGCGCGTCAATGCCGGGAGCCTGTCAGTAACGTTAACCACCTTTTAACCTGCATTAATTCGATTTTGCATAGAATTGCATCATGTCCCCTAAAAAAGTGCTCTTCCTCTGTACAGGGAATTCCTGCCGCTCGCAGATGGCCGAAGCCATCGTCAACGCCCGCCTCGGCGACCAATGGATCGCTGTCAGCGCCGGGACGAGGCCGGCCGGCTACGCCCATCCGCTCGCCCTGCGCGTGCTCGAAGAGATCGGCATCCAGCACGAGGGCCGCTCGAAACACGCCGACGAGTTCAAGGGTCTCGATTTCGACCTGGTTGTCACCGTCTGCGATTCGGCTGCCGAGGAATGTCCCGCCTGGCTCGGCCGGGGGCGCAAAACCCACCACAGCTTCCCCGACCCGGCCAAAGCCCAGGGCAGCCAGGCCGAAATCCTGCAAGCCTTCCGGGACGTGAGGGATGCTATCGCCGCCGAAATCCCAGCCTTGCTGGAAACAGTCAGAGTCTAGGTTTTTCAGGGTAGCCCCTGAGGGCCCGATAGCCGGTTGGTATCCCCCCTGCAACCTGTCCCTCTCCTTGACGATATATCATACCCACGCTCACAAATTGCGCTTCAGCGCCGGTTAGAAAAGCACAATTTGTGACCGCCCTGGGTATAATAACCACAAGGAGAAAACCTATGCCTGAAGAAAAATTCAAGAAAAGCCTCCGCGGCCTCAACCCGCCCCAGACCGGCGTCATCCAGGATGTCGTCCAGCGCGTCAAACTCATTCTGCGCCTGATGGGCGATTCGCGCGTCAGTTTTTGGCTCAAGCTCATCCCCATTGCCTCCATAATCTATCTGTTCTCGCCAGTAGACCTGGCGCCCGGTGTAGTCCTGCCGCTGGTCGGGGCGCTCGACGACGCCGCCATCCTCTGGGCCGGTTTCTACCTGTTCGTCGAACTCTGCCCGCCGGATGTCGTCCAGGAACATTCCAAAGCGCTCACCGGCATCATCCCCGGAACAGCCAGGGACGTGGACGACGACGTCATAGACGGCGAATCCAGGGATGTGGATTGAGATGACTCGCAAACTCATTTTATTGGTAACGTCGACTCTCGCGCTGGCCCTGTCCGCCTGCGCCCCCGCCTCCACCCCGGACCCCGGCCCGCCTCCCGTTTCGACGCCGACCCGCCCCCCCAGCCAGGCTCCGTCAATTTCCCCGCCGACAGAGACCCCCATCCCCAGCGCCACCCCCTCCCCAACCTTCACACCCCAACCCGCCACAACCTTCCCCAACCCCGACGATTACGCCTGGGTGGAAGTCCTTTCCGGCCTCCAGCGCCCGGTGGATTTGCAGAACGCCGGCGACGGCTCCGGGCGGCTGTTCATCATCGAGAAGGTCGGGCGCATCCGCATCTTCGCCGGCGGGCAGCTGCTTGCCACGCCCTTTCTCGACCTCACCGACCGCGTTGGCAGCAGCGCCAACGAACAGGGGCTGCTCGGCTTGGCCTTCCACCCGCGTTACCCCGAAAACGGCCGGTTCTTCGTCAACTACACCGACCTGGACGGCAACACCGTGATTGCGCGGTTCAACGTCACCGCCGCCGACCCGGACCAGGCCAACCCGAATAGCGAAACGGTCCTGCTCCGGGTCCAGCAGCCCTATCCCAACCACAACGGCGGGGGCCTGACCTTCGGCCCAGATGGTTATCTCTACCTCGGCCTCGGCGACGGCGGCTCGGCCGGCGATCCGTTCGGCTACGCCCAGGTCACGGATTCCTACCTCGGCAAGATCCTGCGTCTCGACGTGGACAACGGCGACCCCTACGCCATCCCGCCCGATAATCCTTTCGCCGCTGGCGGCGGATTCCCAGAAATCTGGGCCTATGGCCTACGCAATCCCTGGCGTTTCTCGTTCGACCCGCTGACCGACGACCTGTACATCGCGGATGTCGGCCAGAACAAGTGGGAGGAGATCAACTATCTCCCGGCAGGCTCGACCGGCCGGCTGAACTTCGGCTGGAATATTTACGAGGGCCTGCACCACTACCAAGGCGAGCCGCAAATGAACTTCCCGTACATTGACCCGGTGGCCGAATACAGTCACCAGGTTGGCTGCTCGGTCACGGGCGGCTACGTCTATCGCGGGGCTATGCCCGCATGGCAGGGCATCTACTTCTATGCGGATTATTGCAGCGGCCGGGTCTGGGGCTTGCTGAACGTCGAGGGTCAGTGGCAGGCCCAGGTCCTGTTCGAGACGGGGGTGCCGGTCACCTCGTTCGGCGTGGACGAATCCGGCGAAATCTACCTCGTCGGCGATACCGGTCAAATCCTCCGCCTGGCAGAACGGTAGCCCCTTCAGCCGCGAAAACCGCTCCCTCAGGGCGACAAGCCCCACCTAAGCGGATAATTACGGGTGAATATAGGCGCTTCGTCATGCCAGGATGTGATACCTGTCACTATCCTGAAAATCCATAATCGCTTAAACTGGAAACGTAGTTTGGAGGTGCGTTATGGCCGAATTAATCTGGGAAGTCAGCAAGATCAGCTTTTGTGAACATGCGGGCAGGGAAGTCGCCCTCGAAACCCGGCTCGTCTACCCGTCCGAACTCCTGCCCGACCAGCCGCCGCGCGTGACCGGTCATCGCTGCTCGCAAGGGATGGCCTGCAACCAGTTCGAAAAACCGACCTGCGTTTGGGCGGGCACAAACCCCGATTACGATCCGTTTGCCGTTTAGTCATTTTTCCTCCCCCGAGTTGGTTTGGCGACCCCGCGCAACTGCGCGGGGTTTGCCATTAAAAATGATGGTTCAGGAATTCGGCCACGTCCCGCTCCCCCGGTGCGGATGCGAGTTCCCCAGGCCGCCCTACCTGCCGCAGCCGGTTGCCGATGATGACGGCCATGCGCCCGGCCACCTGCCCCGCCTCGGCCAGGTCGTGGGTGACAAAAATTGTCGTGGTGCGGGTTTCACTCAACAGGGATTTCAGGTCGGCCAGCAGGCGGGCGCGGGTCGGCGGATCGAGGGCCGCAAACGGCTCGTCGAGCAGGAGCAGTTCCGGTTCCAGGACGAGCGCCCGGGCCAGGCTGACGCGCTGCGCCTCGCCCCCGGACAACCGGCCTGCCCGCCGTTTCGACAGGTGCGCCACGCCCAATCGTTCCAGCCAGACGGGGACGCGCCGGGCGATCTCGTCCCTGCCAACGCCCCTGAATTTCAAGCCCGAAGCCGCATTCTCGAACACCGACGTATCGAACAGCAGCGGGTCCTGCATCACCAGCGCAATCCGGCGGCGATAAGCCGTGTCGGATTCCCTGGCGGCCGGCTGGCCGTCGAACAGGATTTCCCCCCGGGCCGGCCTGAGCAGCCGGGCCAGAGACAGCAGCAGGGTGCTCTTCCCGGCCCCGTTCGGCCCGACCACCGCCAGCACCTCCCCCTTTTCGATGGACAGTTGATCCACCTCCAGGGCCGGGTGGTCACCGCGTTTGACCAGCAAGTCACGGATTTCGATCAGGACACTCATCGCCGCGCGCCCTGCTGCTGAATCCAGGTCAGCGCCCAGTTGACCAGGAAGGTGATCGCCAGCAGTAAAACGCCGAGGGCGATGGCGATGTCGAAGTGGCCCTTGCCGGTTTCGAGCACGATGGCCGTGGTCAGCACCCGGGTCTGGTAGCGGATGTTGCCGCCCACCATCATCGAAGCGCCCACTTCCGAGATGACCGAGCCAAACCCTGCCATCAGCGCCGCTAAAAGCGGCAGGCGCGCTTCGCGCCACAACATCCAGACCATCTGCGGCCGCGAGGCGCCCAGCCCGTAGAGTTGCAGGCGCAGGCGCGGGTCGAGGGCCTGGAGGGCTGCGGCCGTCAACCCGCTCACGACCGGGAACGAGATGATTACCTGGGCGAGGACGATCGCCGTCGGCGTGTAGATCAGCTTCAAATCCCCCAGCGGACCCGAGCGCCAGAGCATCATCGCTACGAACAGGCCGACGACTACGGGCGGAAGTCCCATGCCGGTGTTGACCATGCTCAACAGGAACGAGCGCCCAGGGAATTTCCCCAGCGCCAGCAGCGTCCCGAACGGCAGGCCAATGGCCAGACTCAGCCCGGTTGCCAGGGCTGAGATTTGTAACGAAAGCAGGGTGATTTGGAAGATTTCGGCGTCGAAGATCATAACATCATGCGTAGGGGCGAGACATTGTCTCGCGCCTACAAAAAATCGGATTATTCCAAACCCAGATCCGCGTCGGTCTTGTCTGCATCTGGGAAGAAGAGCGGCTGGCCGAATTCTTCCACGCCGAACTGGCCGATCACAGCCTGGGTATCGGGACGTGTGATGAAATCGGCAAAGGCCAGCGCGCCCTCGTAATTGGACTTGGGCCATTTATCGGGATTGACGGTGATGACATGGTACACATTCAGCAAGGCCGCGTCCCCTTCGACCAGGATTTCCAGTTCAAGGTTTTCTTTGTTCGCCAGGTAGGTGGCCCGGTCGGTCAGAGTGTAGCCCTGCTTCTCGGAGGCAATCGTCAGCGTGGCGCCCATGCCCTGGCCCGACTCGACGTACCAGGCCTGACCTTTCGGGTCGGCGGCGGTCTTGCCCCACAGGCTGAGTTCCATCTTGTGGGTCCCCGAATCATCGCCGCGGGTGATGAAGTTCGCGCCGGCATCGGCAATCTTCTGCAACGCTTCGACCGAGGCGCCCGTGCCCTTGATCCCCGCCGGGTCGCTCGCCGGCCCGACAATGACGAAATCGTTGTGCATCACCAACAGGCGGTCCTTGCCCCAACCGGCTTCCATGAGTGCTTTTTCAGCCGCAGGCGCATGGACCAGCAGCACGTCGGCGTTGCCATCTTCGCCCATCTTAAGCGCCGCCCCGGTCCCCACCGCCACGGTCTGGACGGTGTAGCCGGTCTGCGCTTCGAAAAGCGGGACCAGCACGTCGAGCAGGCCGGAATCCTGTGTGGAAGTGGTGGTCGCCAGAATCAGGGCCGGATTGGCCGGGGCGGGAGCCGGCGCCGGTGTGGACGGCGCACAGGCGGCCAGGGCCAGTGCGAGTATGGTGATGAGCAGCAATGTAAATCGGGGGGATTTCATTCTTCGATCTCCTTGATTTGAGGAAAAGACTCCACTGCAAAAACCTTTTCTAACCACTAAGAACACGAAGGTCACGAATTTTTTTGAAATTATCTTGCGCCGAATTTCAAGATTTT
>DYLB01000028.1:12649-17008 GCA_020722305.1 Anaerolinea thermophila
TCCTTGGTGTACTTCGTGTCCTTTGTGGATAAAGACCTTTTTGCAGTAGACTCAGGAAAATCAAAATGGGATTTGCTCCCCGCTATGCGACGTGTTATAGCCGGTCAGCGCGCCCGCCTCCTGGCGGAAAGCCGCGGTCTGGATATAGTCGAGCAGGGGCAGGAGATTCTCTTCCTGCTCACGCGGCAGGACCAGGTCGTAGCGTTCGTCGAAGAGCGGGATGAAGTCCAGGCCGTGTTGGTGGGCTGCGGCCTGCAATCCGATGGCCGCGTCAGCGCTGCCTTGCGCCACCAGGGCGGCCGCTTCGCTGTGGGTCTTGACTTCCAGCCTGTAGCCGTTCACCTGTTCGGGCGGGATTCCCAACCGTTTGAGTTCCCGGTCGAACCACAGCCGCGTCCCCGAGCCGGGGTTGCGGTTGACGAAGCGGACGTCCTGCCGCGCCAAGTCAGGGATGTCCCGGATGGCTTTCGGGTTGCCCGCGCCCGCGATCAGCCCCTGGATGCGGTGGGCCAGGGTGACGATTTCCATCTCGTGGTCGGGGAACAGGTGGCGGACGAAAGGGGTGTTGTACTCGCCGTTCTCGTCGAGCAGGTGCGCGCCGGAGACCTGGCACAGCCCCTGGCGCAGGTTGACCAACCCGTCCAGTGAGCCGACCGGGAGGCTTAGCAGCGTCACGTGCCGGGACAACTGGCCTGCCACCGTTTCGAGGGCCAGGTCATGGCTGCCGGAGAAGACCATCACGGCCTTGTCGGTTTTGGGCAGGATCACCTCTTGCAGCAGGAGGGCGCTGGCCCTGGCCCGGTAATACTTCTCGGTCACTTTGCCGACCAGACGGGTCTCAGCCAGCTCGATCAGGTTGGCGGATTCGAGCATCAGGACATGGTGACGCACCCATGCCGGTGACTGGCCGAGGGTCCGGGCCAGTTGCGTGAGCGTGGCGGGCGCGGCCATCAGCCGGCGCAGGACCTCCATCCGGCGGGGGTCTGCCAGCAGCTTGATCTGGTCGAAAGCGTGGACAGGTTGGACTTTTTCCATAACGATTAAGGAATAACTTAATTGCAAGTCTACTTGAAAAAGCCGATTTGGTCAACGCCTTGTCCCGGAGTCCAAAATCTCCTGACCTTGGACTCCGTTTTCTGCCACAGCTGTCAACGCTGCGGGGCATTGGCTGTGTGAGAATCCGCAACTGTTCAGCCTGCGCCACTGCTGCTCTCGGCCTCCCCGCAGATGATCCCGGTCACGGCCCTGATGGCGGTCGGGATGCTGTCCTTCTGTTCTATTGGAACGATTTCATCTCGTCGCTGCTCTACCTGCGTTCGCAGACGCTCTACACCTGCCGGTCGGCCTGCTCCAGTTGCAGGAGATGGACAGGACCAACTGCCGCTGCTGATGGCCGCCTCGATGGTGATGGCCTCCCGGCTGTCGGCGTCTTTGCCCTTTTGCAGCGTCCCCTCCTGTGGTTGGACGAGTAACTTTTGGTTTGACACACCCCCCTCCCTGTGATAAACTGCCGGGACAATTGAAACTGTACTCATCCAGAGAGGCAGAGGGACCGGCCCTGTGAAGCCTCGGCAACCATCCAGTATGCAGTGACCGGTGGACAAGGAAGGTGCCAATTCCGGCAGTAGGGATACCTTTGCGGGTGTCCATAACTGGAAGATGAGAGAAGACCGTCTCGCTGGCGTCGCCTCTCGCTTTCAGAGAGGCGCTTTTGTTATAAGGAGACGATCAGGCCACAAATTGAATGGATTCGCACTTTCGTCGAATACCATCCCGCCATGCCCCGCTTACGGCGCGGTCCATCATCTGACGGTTGCGGCTTACATGGTACAGCATTCCAGCAACCCGCTTGCAAAGTCCGCTCAAGCGGACTCGCAGCCGACTTGAGTCGGCTTCGCATGAATAGCACGGGGGTTCATCCCCGTGCGGAGATGAACCGGGCGAGGTCCGTGTTGGACGAGGCGGAGACAGCAGAACTTCAATCATCAATCGCCAAGATCGCAAAGAAACCAAAAAATTTCTTTGGCGGTCTTGGCGCCCTTAGCGGTAAAAAGAATCGATTCGCGTGAATCCGAGAAATTTGCGGCAAAAAATCAGGAGCAACCATGACTCGAAAATACACCAACCGAAAATACCTCGACGCCCTCGAAAAGAAAGTCCTCGTCTTCGACGGCGCGATGGGCACCAGCCTGCAACTCCAAAATCTCACCGCCGAACACTTCGGCGGCGAACAATACAACGGCTGCAACGACTACCTCGTCATCTCCTATCCCGAAGCCGTCGAAAAAGTCCATCGCTCCTTCCTTGAAGTCGGCGTAGATGTGATCGAAACGGACACCTTCCGCTCGAATCGAATCACGATGAAAGAATACGGGTTGCAGGATCGCGTGCTGGAGATCAATGAGGCCGCGGCGAGATTAGCGCGTCGATTAGCAGACGAATATTCGATACTCGATACGCAAACCTCGACTACCGAATTTCGAATATCGAAGAACGATTCTCGAATCCCGCATCCCCGTTTCGTCGCCGGCTCCATCGGCCCCTCCGGCAAACTCCCCTCCGCCGACGACCCCGAACTGTCGAACGTAACTTTCGACGAACTGGCGGACGTCTTCCGCGAGCAGGCCGTCGGCCTGATCCGCGGCGGCGTTGACCTGCTGCTGATCGAAACCTCGCAAGACATCCTCGAAGTCAAGGCCGCCATCACGGGCTGTCACAAAGCCTTCGACGAGACTCGAGTTTATTTGCCGATCCAGGCGCAGGTCACGCTCGACACGACCGGCCGCATGTTGCTCGGCACCGACGTCAATGCCGCGCTGGCCATCCTCGAAGGCATGGGCATTGACGTCATCGGCCTCAACTGCTCCACCGGTCCTGAACACATGCGCGAACCCATCCGGGTGCTCGGCGAAAACGCCGCGCTGCCCGTCTCCTGTATCCCCAACGCCGGCCTGCCGCTCAACGTTGACGGCCAGGCCGTCTATCCTCTCGAACCCGAACCGTTTGCGAACGACCTGTACGAATTCGTGACCAAACACAACATTTCGGTCGTGGGCGGATGCTGCGGGACGACCCCTGCCCATTTGAAAGCCCTGGTGGACAAATTACAACTTACCGATTACCACCCTACCCGCCCGGATCATTCCACCCCTCAGCTTGCTTCCGCCATGTCGGCCATTTCCATGCGACAAGACCCTCCGCCAACCCTGATCGGCGAGCGCTGCAACGCCCAGGGATCGCGCAAGTTCAAGCGCCTGTTGCTGGAGGAAGATTACGACTCGATCCTGGAGATCGCCCGCGAGCAGGTCGAATACGGCGCGCACGCCCTCGACATCTCCACCGCCGTCACCGAGCGCCCCGACGAAGTCGAGTTGATGCGCAAGGTGGTCAAGAAGCTCGAAATGGGCGTGGACGTCCCGCTGGTGATTGACACCACCGAGTTGGACGTGCTCGAAACCGCCCTCAAGACCGCCCCTGGCCGCTGCCTGATCAACTCCACCCATCTTGAGTCCGGCCCGGATAAAGCCAATAAAGTTTTTGCGCTGGCAAAGAAATACAACGCCGCCGTCATCGTCCTGACCATTGACGAGAACGGCATGGCCAAGACTCGTGACCGTAAACTGGAAGTGGCCCGCCGCATCTACGACATCGCTGTAAACGAGCACGGACTCAAACCCGCCGATTTGGTCTTCGACGACCTGACCTTCACCCTCGCTACCGGCGACCCGGAATTTGCCAACTCCGCCATCGAGACCATCGAAGGCATCCGCCTCATCAAACAAGAGTTGCCCGGCGTGCTGACCTCCTTGGGCGTCAGCAACCTGTCGTTCGGCCTCGCCCCACAGGCCCGCCCCGTGCTGAACTCAGTCATGCTTTATCACTGCGTGCAGGCTGGGCTGGATATGGCCATCGTCAATCCGGCTCACGTCACCGCCTACGCCGACATCCCCGCCGAAGAAAAGGAACTGGCCGAAGACCTGCTCTTCAACCGCCGCCCCGACGCCTTGCAGCGCTACATCGAACATTATGAATCCGTAGGGGCGGGTCCCGCATCCGCCCCCACCCTCGCCGATCCCACCGAAGGCATGACCCCCGAACAGCGCCTGCACTGGAAGATCGTCCACCGCCACAAGGAAGGCGTGGAGGCGGATATTGATGAGATTATCAATCGCACCGTAGGGACAGGGCTTGCCCCTGTCCAGGCTGACGCGCCCGCCCAGGGGGCAGGGGCAAGCCCGGCCCCAACAAACCCGGCCCCAACAAACCCAGCCCCAACAAGCCCAGCCCCAACCACCCACGAAACTGCCGTCCACACCCTCAACACCGTCCTCCTCCCCGCCATGAAAGAAGTCGGCGACA
>DYLB01000029.1 GCA_020722305.1 Anaerolinea thermophila
CTTGGTGTACTTCGTGTCCTTTGTGGATAAAGACCTTTTTGCAGTAGACTCTTCTCATGAATAATGTCGCACAGCAGGGGAAAATCGGTCTCTTTTTTGTAGTAGAGCTGGAACAGGATCGCCGTCCGCCGCAGCCAGAAGTTATCCGATTGCCGCCACCTGGGGAGGTAATCCGCCCGCTCGCCGGGGTAGTGCTTGAAGAGCGGGCCGCTGATATTGGAGGCCAGCGTGTCCACCGTATCCCACCAGGATTTGGTGACGATGAGCGATTCGACCGTGGCAACGAATCCCGGCGGGAGCTTTTTGAGCGTCCGCTCAATCAGTCCGACGGCGCAATACTGGAATTCCCGCTCCGGCAGCGACCACAGGTCACGGG
The DNA here is from genome assembly GCA_020722305.1 of Anaerolinea thermophila. GTDB lineage: Bacteria > Chloroflexota > Anaerolineae > Anaerolineales > Villigracilaceae > UBA5796. Next base: position 377 of record DYLB01000029.1, read on the forward strand.
CGATGGCGTCCAGGTCGGAGGGTTCCGGCAGGCCGCGCTCGGCGATGAAGGCTTTGGTCAGCCCGACCCGCCGGGGGGTCTTGATGCCCAGGTACTCGAACTGGCCGCGCATGTAGGCTTTCATCGGCCCGGCCTGGAACGGGTCGGCGTGCGGGGTCAGGTGGGCTTGCAGGGCGAGGGCGTAGGGGTGCATGGATCATTCTTTCAGGGATTCCCAGGCCTCCCGGACGCGGCGGTAGGTATCTGCGAGAGATTCGGGCAGGACACGGGTCTGGGACAGGGTGGACATGAAGTTGGTATCGCCACCCCAGCGCGGGACGATGTGGATGTGGACGTGTTCCTCGATGCCCGCCCCGGCGGCCGCGCCGATGTTGGCCCCCATGTTGAAAGCCTGGGGGCGATAGACCCGGCGCAGCACGGCCATACATTGAACCGTCAGTTCCATCATTTCGCTGCGGGTAGCCGGGTCCAGTTCTTCGAGAGTGGATTTGTGGATGAACGGCACGACCATCAGGTGGCCGCTGGTGTAGGGGTAGCGATTGATGATGACGAAGGCGCGCTGGCCGCGCCAGACGACCAGGTTTTCGGGGCCGTCGGGCATGGGCTGAACGTTGCAGAAGACGCAGCCGTTTTCCTTGTTTTCGTGATTTTCGATGTAGGGCATTCGCCAGGGAGACCAGAGATGATCCATTTTTCACCGTCATTCTAGCAGAGGGATGGGGGTATTATACCCAGGTCGGCAGGCATCGCGAAACCGGTTGTTGACATCCAGCGGCAAGGCGGGTATCCTCGCGGTGATGAACCAACTCTCGATGTTCACCAATCCCGCCCGTTGGACGGTCGGCTCGCTGACCCGCTACATCCGCCGCGTGCTCGAAGGTGATTCGCTGCTCCAAGACGTGTGGGTCGAAGGCGAGCTTTCCAATTTCTCCCGCCCGGCTTCGGGCCACCTGTATTTCACGCTCAAAGACAGTGAAGCCTCGCTCCGGGGCGTGATGTGGCGCAGCGACGCGGCCCGCCTGTCCCTGCCGCTCAAGGACGGCATGGCGGTCGAAGTGCATGGCAAGATCAGCGTCTACGAAGCCGGCGGGGCCTACCAACTCTACGCCGACCAGATCCGCCCGGTGGGGGAGGGGGCGCTCTACCAGGAGTTCCTGCGGCTCAAGGCCCTGCTCGAAGCCGAAGGGCTGTTCGACCCGGCCCGCAAACGCCCCATCCCGGAATTGCCCAAGACGATCGGGATCGTGACTTCGGCTACGGGCGCGGCATTGCGGGACATGCTCAACACCCTGCGACGGCGTTACCCGCTGGCGAAAGTTATCCTGGCCCCCTCGCCGGTGCAGGGGGCCGAAGCGCCCCCCGGACTTGTGGCTGCCCTCTCGACCCTCAACCTGACCGTCCGCCCGGACGTGATCCTGATGGCCCGAGGCGGCGGCTCCATCGAAGACCTGTGGGCCTTCAACGACGAGCGGGTGGTGCGGGCGGTGGCGGCTTCGGCTGCGCCGGTCATTTCGGGGGTTGGGCACGAGACGGATTTCACCCTGTGCGATTTCGCCGCCGACCTGCGCGCCCCCACGCCCACGGCCGCGGCCGAACTGGCCACCCCGGTCACGCTGGCCGACCTGGAAGCCTATTTGGTGGACACCTCCAACCGGCTGAACAATTTATGGCAATCCCAACAGGACTCCCGCCGCCGGGAGCTGTCGGCCCTGCGCGAGGGACTGCGTTTCTACTCGCCGCAGCGCCGCATCCAGTCCGAGCGCCAGCGGCTGGACGAGCTGTCCCGGCGGCTGGAGACCGGCTTGAAGCACCGGCTGGCCCTGCGCGCCACTGCGATGGGCGGCCTGTCCCGGCGGCTGGAGGCGCTGAACCCGCTCGCAGTGTTGCAGCGCGGCTACGCGATCCTGTCACGGCGGGATGACGGCCAACTGGTCAGCAGCCAGGCCCAGGTCCGGGCCGGAGACGGGCTGCGGGCGCGCGTCAGCGACGGCGAGTTCGAGGTCACGGTATCAGATTTATAGGAGGAGACTCATGTCCAAGTCCACTTTGAAACCTGTAGAAGAATTATCGTATGAAGAGGCTTTTACCGAACTGGAAGGGATCGTTGCCATGCTGGAGGGCGAACAGAAGGCGCTGGATGAGAGCCTGGCCCTGTTCGAGCGCGGCCAGGCGTTGATGCGCCGCTGCGCCGGTCTGCTGGAACAGGCCGACCTGAAAGTGCAGCAATTGACCGCCAACGGCCTGAATGATTTCACGGAAGCGTGAGTATGAACCTTGTCGGTATTTTCCAAAACCCGGTGCTGGTCAGCGCCCTGGTTGCCTGGAGTCTGGCCCAGATCTTGAAGATCCCGCTGGACTATCTTTCGACCCGGCGCTGGAACTGGGCTTTGTTGTTCAGCGCCGGGGGAATGCCCAGTTCGCATTCGGCGCTGGTCACAGGCGCGACCCATGCCATTGGCCTGTACGCCGGTTTCAACTCGCCGCTGTTCGGGTTGGCCGTGGCCGTGACGATGGTGATCGTTTATGACGCCACGGGCATCCGCCGCCAGGCGGGCATCCAGGCCCAGAAGATCAACACGATGATAGACGAATTGCTGCGCGGCCATCCGGTCGGCGAGAAGCAGCTGCGCGAGGTGCTGGGGCATACGCCCCTGGAGGCCGCGGGGGGCATCTTGCTGGGTCTGGTGGTTTCACAGGCCTTATGGTATTTTTTCAGGTAGCTCCTGGCGCAGATCAACCTTCGCCAGGCGGTTGTAGATAGGATGAAAGTCAAGATGACGAAGCGAACCTGCCTGCTGTGCGTTTTGGCGCTGCTGATGTTCGGGGCGGCTTGCAGTTCCTTGCCCGGCCAGCCTGCCGCGCCCACCCTGGGGTCCATCGAAGAAATCGTGAAGGCCACCGCCCAGGCCGCGGCCGCGCTGACCGAGACCGCCCGCCCAACCTCGACCGTTACCCCGTCGCCGACCGCCACCCGGCGGGGGTTCGGGCAGGAGACCGATACGCCCATGCCCACGGTCACTTTTTTCTACAAACTGCCCGATACGCTTACCCCGACGCCGACCAACACCTTCCCGGTGGTCGGGCCGGGAGGCGGCAGCGTCACCACCACGCCACTGCCGGTCACCGATTGGCCCTCGTGGCAGTCCGGGACGGTCGTCGAAATGCCGCCTGGTTCCGGCGAGGGGATCGGCACGACCCGCATGTTCGACATCCTGGTCAACGTCAAGGTGCGCGTCGTGCGGCCCAACGGGGTCAAGCTGCGCGAAATCCCCAGCCTGACGGTGGGCAGCAAGAAAGTGCCGGTGGATACGATCCTGTACCTGACCGGGCTGATGAACAAGAACAAGACGTGGAACTGGTTCTTCGTCAAAGTTCAGGCTCCGGACGGTAAATTGTACTGGGTCGGCGACCGCGAAGGCGAATCGTCCGACCCGACGATTGCCTTGGAGATCGTACCATGGCTGCAATGAAACGCGTTCTTCCTCTTTTCCTGGCATTGGTCTTGCTCCTTTCCGCCTGCGGGCCGGGCAGCACACCCCGCCCGGATGCCACCGGCAGGCCGATGCCGGAGCCGGTGCTGCTCACGCCCGTGCCGACCCACCCGCTGCCGGCCACCGACTCGACCGGATCGCCGCCCCCGACCTCCCCTGACAGGGAGCTGCCTGCGGTGGCCGCGGCAATCGAAATCCTGGCCAGGGATTTGGGCGTGCCGGAAGACCGGGTCATCCTGGTGGACGTCCAACCGGCTGACTGGCCGGATTCCTGCCTGGGGTCCGCCGGTCCCGGCGAGATGTGCGCGGATGTCATCACGCCCGGCTACCGCGTCTTGCTGCGGGTGGGTGTGAGCGACTACGAATTCCACACCAATTCCGATGGGACTTCCGTCCGCCAGGCCGAGCGGATCACCCCGGGGCTGCCCGGCAGGGACCGCCCAGTGCTGGTCTGGGAGCTGGCTGTGGCCTACCACCGTGAGGGTGGGATTGCCGGTTTCTGTGACGATGTAAAGGTGTACCTGACGGGCTATGCCCTCGTCGGTGATTGTACAGGTTCGAATACTGCGGTCCAATTGACCGCTTCGCAGTTGCAGCAGGTCTACGGCTGGTACGACAACACCGGCCCGATCGAATACTCCTACACCGACCCGGCCGTGGCGGACGCGATGACGATCACCCTGTCCATGCCGGGAAAGGGAAGCGAACCGGCAGGCGAGGAAACCATCCAGGCCATCCTCGAATTCTGCGCCGAATTGCTGGCCCAGCCTTCGCTCGACGAACAGGCTGACAAGTCTGCGCTCGAAGCTGCCGGGAACACCTTGCGGGAGTTCTTTACCGCTCTCTATGTCGGGGATTACGTCCTGGGGGCCAAACTCTACGGCGGCGACACCCAAATTTTGCAAGACTGGAACCCCGACATCCAGAATGACCTGCCTGCCTGGCTGGCGCGCGGCTGCAACCAGAACGGCCTGGTGTGCCTTTTACCGCGCAGCCTGACCTACATCGGCCCGGACGCGGACGGCGCGCTCCAGTTCGTGGTCGAGTTCAATAACCCCGACGGCACGCTCTTCCAGCGCGGTCCCTGCTGCGGCGAAGAGACCGGCCCGGTCGAATCCGCTTTCCTCTACCGGGTCGTGCAGCAGGATGACCTGTGGCTGGTGCTCGATTTGCCACCCTACGTGCCGTGAATCGGTCAAAGGTTGAAAGGTGAAAAGGTAACGATGAAGTGACTGCTCACTTTTCACCTTTTACTTTCCGCTTTACAACTCCCATCACCATCTCAATTTCGGGGACTTTCAGGAACCACACGCTCAAGCCGTATACCAGACCCCCGATCGTCACCCCGCCCAGGCCTTCCACCCAGCGGTTCGGACTCACCCCGGCCTGCATCCAGACCATCAGGGCGAGCGCCATCCCCAGGGCGGCCATCGCCGACTTGCCGAAGCCGGTGGCGATCACCTCGCCGTTGATCCCGTTTAAGCGGCGGCGCATCAGCGCGAACAGGGCGGCCGCTTCGAGCGCGGTCGCCAGGGAATTGGCCAGGGCCAGGCCTCCATGCGGCATCCAACCGAGGCGCTCGAACCAGGCCGAAAAGACAAAGCTGAAGACCACGTTCAGTCCCATCGCCACCGTGCCGACGATGACCGGCGTCTTCGTGTCGTGTTGGGCGTAGAAGGCCCTGGTCAACACTTCCATGATCGAGTGACCCACCAGCCCGATGGCATACCAGAACAAGGCCCAGGCTACCAATTGGGTCGTTTCGGGCGTGAACTCGCCTCGTTCGTAGAGCATCGCAACGAGCGGCTCGCGCAGCAAGACCAGTCCCACGCTGGCGGGGATGGCCAGCAGCAACATGCCCCGCAGCGCGGTCGCCAGGGCATTGCGCATCTCGTCTATTTTGCCGAGGGCGAACTGGGCCGAAAAGGTCGGCATGGCCGCGATGGCGACCGACTGGGCAATCGCCGCCTGAGCCATCAACATCAACGCAAAGCCGTAATACAGGCCGGTGACGCTGCCTTCGGTCATTTGCGAGGCCAGCCAGTTATTGACCCAGAAATTGACTTGCACCACCGCTACGCCCAACAGCCGCGGTCCCATCAGGCGGATGACTTCGATGACGTTGGGATCGCGCAGGCCGAGGGTAAGCGTATAGCTGCTTCCCGCGCCGGCGGCAATTTTGACGAGCGAGGGGATTTGGACGGCGAGGTATAGTCCCGCGCCGATGACCGCGCCCCAGGCCAGACCGTAGATTCCCATCTGGGGGGAAAGCGCCAGCGCCCCGAAGATCAACCCGATCTGGTACATCGAGGGCGTCAACGCCGGGACGAGGAAGACCTGGTGGGCGTTGAGGATGCCGACCACCAGTCCGCCCAACCCGAATAAGACTGCCGAGACGAGCTGGATGCGCATCAGGTCAATCGTCAGGTTGAAGAGGCTGAAATCGTAGAAAAGGCCGGGAGCCAGCGCGTAGCGGATGATCTGCGGGGCGAACCAGGCCGCGATCACGGCCAGCAGGCTCAGGCTCAGGGTGAGCAGGTTGGCCACGCCGGAGGCCAGCCGCCAGGCCGAGTCCCGGTCGTTTTTGGCGAGGAATCCGGTAAAGGTGGGGATGAAGGCCGAGCCGAGCGCGCCGCCGGCGATCAGGTTGAAGAGCGTCTCCGAGACGCGGTTGGCGATCAGGAAAGCGTCCAGCAGATCGGTGGGGAAGGCCCGGGCTACGACGATGCCGCGCAGCAGCCCGGCCAACTGGCCGAGCAGGATGGCGGCCATCACCGTCCCGGCGGCGCGGGCGATCTGGCGGTTGGCGGAAGTGAGGCTGGGGGTGGTCACGAGAAGAGATTATAAGCGAGAAAAAACCATCGAAAATCGAACAGGCGTGCTATAATCGCTCCATTCCAAACCCAGCCTGGAGGAGAGCCGATGTCCCGATTTTCCCGAATTTCGATATTGCCCGTTGTCCTGATCCTGGCCCTGGCGGCCTGCAAACTTGCCCTCCCGCCAAACGCCCCTCCTACGCCTACAGTCACAGACCCGGCCCCGGGTCCGAACGCTTTCGAACCGATCCCGCTCCCGGTCGGGTTCGGCGCGGACGGCGGCTGGATCGAGGTCTATTTCACTGACCCGACCAATCCCCTCGGCGAAGGCCTGCGCGGCGGCCCGGACGAACGGCTGGCCGCGGCCATCCGGGAGGCGCGTCTCAGCGTGGACGTGGCCGCTTACAGCCTAAACCTGTGGAGCATCCGGGACGCGCTGATCGAAGCCCACAACCGCGGCGTGCTGGTACGGGTCGTCATGGAAAGCACCAACATGGACAAATCCGTGCCGCAGGAATTGAAGGATGCCGGCATTCCGATGCTCGGCGACCGGCGCGAGGGCCTGATGCACGACAAGTTCGTGGTGATAGACCGCGCCGAAGTCTGGCTGGGTTCGATGAACTTCACCACCAACGGCGGCTACGACGACAACAACAACCTGATCCGCATCCGCTCGACGAAAGTGGCAGAGAATTACACCACCGAATTCGACGAAATGTTCGTGGACGACCAGTTCGGCCCCGACCGGGTTCCGCGCACCCCCTACCCGTCCCTGACCGTCAACGGGGTCGCGCTCGAAATCTACTTCTCCCCCGACGACGGCGTGGCGGCGCATCTTGTGAGCCTGTTGGATAATGCCGAGGAGAGTATCTTCTTCATGGCCTATTCGTTTACAGCCGACGACCTGGGCGAAGCCATCCGGGCGCGGGCGCTGGAAGGAGTGACGGTGGCGGGCGTGATGGAGGAAAGCCAGTTCAAGTCCAATACCGGCACGGAATACGATCCGTTCAAGCAGGCCGGGCTGGACGTGCGCCTGGACGGGAACGAGGGCCTGATGCACCACAAAGTCATCGTGATTGACCGCTCGATTGTCGTGGCCGGCTCGTACAATTTCAGTGCCAGCGCCGAGGACCGCAACGACGAGAACGTCATCATCTTTTACAGCCCGGAGATCGCCGAGTTGTTCCTGGCCGAGTTTGGGCGAGTCTACGGAGAGGCCCAGCCATAGCGAGCTTCTGAAAACTTCACCAAATGCTTCCAGGCCTCGGAGTTCTTCAAGAACTCCGAGGCCTGGTTTCACGCCGTAACTTTTGATATTTTACGGCGACAAGATGAGTATAACTCACCCTTAATGTTTGGAGGCAAAAATGAAACAGAAAGCTTTGTTCGTATTCTTGATTTACATGGCGAGCTTCGTCCTGGCGGCTTGCGGACCGCAGACCGTGGGGGCCCGCAATGCAGCCCCTGAAGCGAACTCTGCCCTGGTGGAGTTCACCGGGCAGGTCGAGTCGCTCCAGGGCGACCAACTGGTCGTCAACGGGCAGGCGCTCAAACTGGATAATTCCAGCATGGTCCAGAGCCAGTTCGCGGTCGGCGAGACGGTGCGCGTCCGGGCCGAGGTCCAGGCCGACGGTTCGGTCGTGGTCAAGGAAATCGGCTCCCCCGGATCGTTCAGCGCTGCGGTTGAGACCCTCGACCCGTCTGCTACGCCTGACCCGTCTGCTACGCCTGACCCCTCGGCGACACCCGATCCGACCGCTACGCCCGCCCCGGAATCCTTCACCGGCGTGGTCGAATCGATCACCCCGGATGAGATCGTCGTCAACGGGCAGGCTTTCCTGATCACCCTCGATACCATTTTCAAGGATGCAGTTGTCGTCGGCGATATGGTTGAAATCATGGCTGTCCTCAACCCGGATGGCACATACACAGCCCTGAACGTGAAACTTGACTTGGGCAATGGTAACGACAACGGCAACGACGACAATTACAACGACAACGGCAACGACAACGACGACAATTACAACGACAACGGCAACGACAACGACGACAACGACAATTACAACGACAACGGCAACGACAACGACGACAACGACAATTACAACGACAACGGCAATGATAACGATGATGGCAACGACAACGAGGCCGATGACGATTAACCCATCCAGGTGCTGACATGAGACGGTGATATACTGTGGCCAACTACCCCGATACCACCCCAGTCTTGGAAGCAGCCCGTCTCATGTCGATACCTGAAACGCAAAAAGAGCTGGATGGCCTGCGGCGTCTCGACCCGCAGGTCATCGGCGCGATTTATGATCGCTATTTCCCTGTGGTCTTCCGCTTCGTCAGTTACCGCGTCAACGATGAGACCCTGGCTGAAGATATCACCAGTGAAGTCTTCGTCCGGCTGCTGGAATCGAGCAAGAAGAAGCGCGGGCCGGAGACCAACCTGAAATCCTGGTTATTGACCACAGCCTCGCACATCATCAATGATCACCTGCGCCGCGTCTACCGCCGCCAGACGGTCGAGTTGACCGAGACCTTGACCGATCCTGATTACTTGCCTCCAGATACTTTCGATCTGCGTGAACAGAACCGCGTGGTCAAGAATGCCCTGGCCCAATTGACCCCCGAACAACAGGATGTGCTGTCCCTGCGTTTCGGTGCCGGGTATTCCCTCGAAGAGACAGCCGCCGTGATGCAAAAGAAAGTCAATGCAGTGAAAGCTTTGCAGTTCCGCGCCGTTGCGGCCCTCAATCGCAAGCTTGAAGAGGTGTTGCATGGGTAAACGATTGTACGATGCCTTTGAACTTTGCCTGCAAGCCCTGGAAATAGGCGAAAGCGTTGAGGCCTGCCTCAAACGCTTCCCCGAGCTGGCGGATGAATTGCGACCGATGCTCTACGCCGCCGAACAGGCCCTGAACTCCGCGGCGATTACCATCCCGCAAGGTATCGCCACGCGCGGACGGGCGCGCCTGCTCCAGCGTGCGGCAGAGATGCGCGAAGTTGCCGCACGTCCCCGCCGCAGCCGTTTCCAATTCCGCAAGCTGGCTTACGTCTTCGCCCTGGTCGTGATCTTCCTGACCAGCGGGACGGGGCTGGTCCAGGCCTCCAATGGGGCCTTGCCCGGCGACAACCTGTACACGATCAAACGCACCTGGGAGGACCTCCGCCTGGTGCTGGCGTTCAATCCGGCGACGCGTGATGCCCTCGAAGAACTTTACGAAGACGAGCGCTATGAGGAGATCTACGAGCTGTTCGAGGAAGGCCGCATCGCCGATATCGCATTCAGCGGTGTCGTGACCGAGATGACGGAAAGCCTCTGGACGGTATCCAACATCCCGGTCCGGCTCGACGCGGGCACCAGCGTGGCAGCCGGTATCGAAGCCGGAGATGCGGTCTTGGTCCAGGGCATGACCCAGCCGCAGACCATGCAGGTCCTGGCGACTGCCATCACCTTTGCGAATGGCAACAACCTTCAAGTCGTGGGCGAAGATGAAGCCGAGGGCGATGACGATCCAACGTCCACACCCACCCCTCGCTCAACGGCGACGCCGCTCCCGACCGACAGGCCCACCCTTACGCCGACCCCCTCGCCATCCCCTACCCCTGGCATCATTGTTACTCCCACCGAACCGGGCGAAGACGATGACCAGAATGACAATGACAACATCAATGACAACGATAACGACAACATCAATGGCAACATCAATGACAACGACAATGACAACATCAATGACAACGACAATGACAATATCAATGACAGCGATGATAATGACAATATCAATAACAATGACAACGACAACATAAATGATAACGATAACGACAATGATTGATTGATATTCACCCATTCGGGTGCAACAAAAGTTGTTAGTAACGGAGCCCAAAGTCTCCCGACTTTGGCGGCAAAATCAGGCCCTTACAGGAGGCTTCGCAAAGATTTTGCACTCCGGCTAACAACTTTTTTTCTTAAGGATCGAGACCGGATAGCACATTCGTGCTATACTTTAAGCCGTATACCCCCCGAAACGCTGCCCGGCCCTGCCACCCGGCATTCCCCCTTAGGAGCATCCGATGAGCAATCACTTTTATCTTGGCCGACTTTTCGATCCCCGCACCAAAAAAACGACCGATACCGCCCTGGCTTACGACCCCGCCGACCTGACCACCCACGCCGTTGTGACCGGCATGACCGGCTCCGGCAAGACCGGCCTGTGCATCGGCCTGCTGGAAGAGGCCGCCTTGCAGGGCATCCCCGCGTTATTGATCGATCCCAAAGGCGACCTGACCAACCTGTTGCTGCACTTCCCCGACCTGGCCCCGCAGGACTTCCAGCCGTGGATAGACCCGGAAGTGGCCCGCCGGGCGGGCAAGTCGTTGGAACAGGTTTCGATGGAGACCGCCTTGCAATGGCGCAACGGCCTGGCCGAGTGGGGCATCAGCCGCGAGCGGATGCTGGCGCTCGAGAACGCGGCCCAGTTCGCGGTCTACACCCCTGGCTCGGACGCGGGCATCCCGGTCAGCGTGCTGTCTTCGCTCGAAGCGCCGCCCCTGCCCTGGGACGCCAACCGCGAAATCCTGCGCGAGCGCATCGGCAGCACCGTCACCGCCCTGCTGGGGCTGGTCGGTTTCACCGACGTTGACCCGCTCCGCTCACGCGAACACATTTTGCTGGCCAACCTCTTCGAGAATGCCTGGAGCCGGGGCAAAAACCTGACCCTGACCGAACTCATCCTCCAGACCCAATCCCCACCGATGCCCAACCTGGGCGCTTTCCCGGTCGAAACCTTTTTTCCTTCCAAAGACCGCATGTCCCTGGCCTTGCAGCTCAACAACATCCTGGCCGCGCCGGCCTTCGAGACCTGGCGGGCAGGCCAGCCGCTCGACATCCAGGGCCTGCTCTTCACGCCCGACGGCCGTCCGCGCCACAGCGTTTTCTACCTGGCGCACCTGAGCGACGCCGAGCGGATGTTCTTCGTCACCCTGCTGCTCACCGCGGTCGAGACCTGGATGCGCACCCAGGCCGGGACCGCCTCGCTGCGCGCCCTGCTCTACATGGACGAAATCTTCGGCTACCTGCCGCCGCAGTCCAACCCGCCCTCCAAGATTCCAATGCTGCGCATGCTTAAACAGGCGCGGGCCTTCGGCCTCGGCCTGATCCTGGCCACCCAAAACCCGGTGGACGTGGATTACAAGGGATTGTCCAACACCGGCACCTGGTTCATCGGCAAACTCCAGACTGAGCGCGACAAGGAACGCCTGCTCGACGGCCTGACCAGCGCCGACGGCAGCCTCGACCGGAGTGCGTTTGACAGCCTCATCTCCGGCTTGGGCAAGCGGGTTTTCATCATGCACAACGTCCACAACAAAAAGCCGCTCCTTTTCCAGACCCGTTGGGCGATGAACTTCCTGGCCGGGCCGCTGACCCGTAACCAGATCCCGGCGCTGAATTCGCTGGCCGGTGCGGACTGGATCAAGGCCGCTGCGGCCCCGGGCCTGGATTCCGCTCCCGAGGCGGCGACCAGCTTCGAGGTCCCGCCCGCTGGGGTACCAAGCCGTGGACCTGAGACCGTTGACCGTAGCGTTTCCGCGTCTGACGCACCCGCGCCGTCCACCGTCCGCCGTCCGCCGTCTGCTCAAGGCAGCCAGACCCGCCCGAAAGTCCCCGCTGGCGTGGGCGAATACTTCCTGCCGGCCAACTACAGCCTGACCGAGGCCTTCCGCAAATCGGGGCAGGCCGCCCCGCAAGACGCCGCGTTGAGCGGCATCTTTTACCGCCCGGCCCTGCTGGCGACCGTGCAGGTGCGCTTCCTCGACCGCAAATACGGCGTAGACAGCGACGTGCAGCGCGCCATCCTGGTGCCGACCCCCGACCGGCGCGGCGTCATCCGCTGGGACGATTTCCCCTACCGCGGCCCCTCGCTGGACAGGTTGCAGTCCACGCCTGAGCCGCAGTCCCGCTTCGACTTGCTCGACACCCCGCTCTCGGACTCGAAACAAATGTCGGCCCTGCAAAAAGACCTGGCCGATTGGGCCTATCGCTCGATCACGGTGACGGCCAAAGCCAACGAGACCCTCAAAGTCTACGCCGGGCCGGACGTGTCGCCGGCGGAGTTCCGAAAGGCATGCAGCGAGGCGGCCCGCGAAGCCCGCGATGCCGAGATGTCGAAGGTCACGGCGCGGATAGAGAGCAAGCTCAAAACCCTGCAAGATCGGCTGGCCCGCGAAGAACGCGAACTGCGCCAGGACGAGACTGAACTCCAGCAGCGTAAAATGGAGGAGATGGGCACTCACGCAGAAAATGTGTTGAGTTTGTTCGGCGGGCGCAAGGGGACCCGGCGGCTGTCCACTTCGCTTTCCAAGCGGCGCATGACCGAGCAGGCCAAGGAAGACGTGGAAGAATCGCTGGACGCCATCGCCCAGTACAAAAAGGACATCGCGGCCCTCGAAGCCGAACGGGACGAGCTTGTGCGCGAGATCAACGACCGTTGGGGGGTGGCCGTCAACGACATGTCGGAGATCACCATCGCCGCCAGGAAAACGGACGTGTTCGTGCGGTTGTTCGGGGTGGCCTGGCTGCCGCATTACCTGGTCGAGGCGGGCGGCCAGACGTTCGAGTTGCCGGCGTTCGGCGAAGGGTAGCTAGAGACTTCGGAAGTCTTTTCGGAGTCTTCACGGCTGAAATTCTCCCGGCAGACTTCCGAAGTCTGCTGTTAGAGGTTTTTATGAGCATCTTCTGGCTGGTTTTATCGGTAGCTTTATGGGGGATCGTGCATTCCTGGCTGGCTTCGCGCCAGGCCAAGGCGTGGTTCCAGCGGGTGGTGGGTCAACCTGCCGACCGCTTTTACCGTTTTGGCTACAACGTTTTCTCCGTCCTCAGCTTCCTGCCGGTGCTGGCGCTGATGGTCCTGCTGCCGGATGCGCCGCTTTACATTATTCTCGCCCCGTGGGTGGTTCTCACCCTGCTCGGCCAGGGACTGGCGGCGCTGGTCCTGGTCGTCGGCGTGCTGCAAACCGACACGCTGGCCTTCATCGGCGTGAAGCAGTTGTTCGGCGGCGAGGAGAGTTCGGCCCTGGTCACACGCGGGTTGTATCGCCTCGTCCGCCACCCGTTGTATACCGGCGGGCTGCTCTTCATCTGGCTGACCCCGTCCATGACGGCCAACCAGTTGACGGTGACGGTCGCGGCCACGCTCTACATCATCATCGGCGCGTATTTCGAGGAGCGCAAACTGCTGCGCCTGTTTGGCCAGGAATACGCCGATTACCAGGCCGTCACACCGATGCTGGTGCCGGGTTTGAAATGGGGGAGTCGTAGGTCACGCTTGCAGCGTGACTGATGCGGTCGAAATGCACTCGATTTGTCGGGCTTGCAATTCTGGAACCAAAATCGCCTGAAACCGTCATTAAGGCCTAATTCACTTCGAGAAAGTATAATTTGCCTATGACTACCTACTCCCAATCTCGTTCCAATCCTTACGACCTGGTCTTGCAACTATTAGCGGCCCTGTTTGGCGGGGTGGCCCTGTTTGTGCTGGGCGTGGCGCTCTGGGTCTTCGGCTACCAGCTTTGGTACTCCGGGCGCATCTTCCCCGGCGTTTCGATGGCGGGCGTGGACCTGTCGGGGCTGCCGGTGGCCCAGGCCGCATCCCGCCTGGAGCAGGCGCTGACCTATCCCCAGCGCGGCAAGATCGTCTTCCGGGACGGGGATAAGGTTTGGGTGGCGACTCCCGCGGAACTCGGCGTGGGGTTGGATTCCGCCTCCAGCGCGCAGCAGGCCTATCGTCTCGGACGCTCGGGGGGGCTGTTCGGCAGCCTTGAAGACCAGCTCCGTTCCTGGCAAGGCGGCGTGGACGTCTCTCCCGTCCTCCTGTTCGACCAGCGGGTAGCCTATGTTTATTTGCAGAAGATCGCCACCGAGATTGACCGGCCGGTCGTCGAGGCCCGGTTGGAAGTCGAGGGGACGGACGTGATTGCCGAACCGGGGCAGATCGGGCGGGCGCTCAACGTGGACGCGACCATGGTCTACGTCAACGCCCAGCTGCAAACCTTCCGGGATGGCGAAGTGCCGCTTTACATCGAGGAACGCACGCCCCAGGTGCTGGACGCCAGCGCCCAGGCCGAGACCGCCCGCCAGATCTTGAGCGCCCCCCTGACCCTGGGCCTGCCCGACGCGGCCGAGGGCGATCCTGGCCCCTGGACGATCAGCGTGGAGACCCTGGCGAAAATGCTGGTCATCGCCCGGCTCGAAAACGGCCCGACGGCGGAGTTCCAGGTGGCATTGAACGCTGAGGCGCTGCGCCCGATCCTGGAGGATATTGCCGCCCAGGTCAACCGCGCCCCGGAGAATGCGCGCTTCTATTTCGACGACGAGACGCGTGAACTGGTCTTGATCCAGAATGCGAAGATCGGGCGCACGCTGGATAGCGACGGCACGATTTCGATCATCAATCAGGGTCTGTCGCAGGGACAGCACAACCTGGCGCTGCAAATCATCACCACCCAGCCGCTGGTCCCCGATACCGCCACCGCCGCTTCGCTGGGGATCACCGAACTGGTCAGCTCGCAGACTTCCTACTTTTACGGGTCGAGCGGGGCGCGCATCCAGAACATCCAGACCGCCGCGGCCCGCTTCCACGGCTACCTGGTGGCTCCCGGCGAGACCTTCTCGATGGGCGAGGTGATGGGCGATATCAGCCTCGACAGCGGCTTCGCCGAAGCGCTGATCATCTTCGGCGGGCGGACGATCAAGGGTGTCGGCGGCGGGGTCTGCCAGGTCAGCACCACCCTGTTCCGCACAGTTTTCTTCGGCGGCTACCCGGTCGAGGAGCGTTATGCCCACGCCTACCGTGTCTATTACTATGAACAGACCTATAGCGGCGGGATTGACCCGAACCTGGCGGGGCTGGATGCGACGGTGTACTTTCCGCTGGTGGATTTCAAGTTCACCAACGACTCGCCCTACTGGCTGCTGATGGAAACCTACGTCAACGCCGGGGCGCGCAGCCTGACCTGGAAGTTCTACTCCACCTCCGACGGCCGCACGGTCGAGTGGAATACCACCGGCCCGACCGGGATTGTCCCGGCACCCAAGCCGCTCTTCCGTGAAAACTCCGAACTGGCCCGCAACGAGATCCAGCAGGTGGATTGGGAGGCGGACGGCGCGGACGTGCTGGTCACGCGCACGGTCTGGCGCGGCGGCACGGTCATCCTGCAAGACGAGTTCCGTACTCACTATGAACCCTGGCAGGCCATCTGCGAGTACGGCCCCGGCACCAAGGATTTGGAGACCCGGGCTGAAAACAAAGGACTGTGCCAGTAGGGTTGGGCTGTCCTTTGACTTCCGCTTCGGCTTCGCTCAGCATTCGCTCAGGATGGTTTGCGATGACAAATAATCGAGCAGGGAGCGGCGGCTAACCGCTCCCTGCTCGATTCCCGGATGGGCGTCGAGAGACGTTGCACTCCGTGTATCTTCTCAATATTTCGAGGCAAAGCCTAACGCAAAGTCGCCGAGACGCAAAGCCGCAAAGATTTTGTTAGCGCGCCAAGCCGATGGGACGCGCTTTACCGCCATCTCCAAGAGTCCGCTAATCCTCGCGAATTTTCGCTAATCTTGAGTCTACTGCAAAAAGGTCTTTATCCACAAAGGACACGAA
>DYLB01000030.1 GCA_020722305.1 Anaerolinea thermophila
TTTGCGCCTTGGCGACTTCGCGTTAAGTTTTTGGAGTTTTTGCAGTGGACTCATATTTGAAAGGTGATTGTAAACTCAAACCTTATGATGCACTCGAAACGCTGGCAAATCGCCCCACCCCTCACGCCCCAGGCAAATGACAACCTGTCCAATTTCCCCCACATTCTGGCCCAACTGGCCTTCAACCGCGGCTACGCGACCGTCGAAGAGGCCCGCAACTTCTTCAATGCCCGCATCCCCCATTCGACCGACCCCTTCCAGATGACCGGGATGCAGGCCGCCGTTGAGCGCGTCCGCCAGGCCATCGCCGCGGCCGAACCCATCGCCATCTACGGCGACTACGATGTGGACGGCGTGACCGCTACCGCCCTGCTGGTCCAGACGCTCAAAGCCCTGGGGGCGGACGTCCGCCCGTACATCCCCAACCGTTTCGACGAAGGTTACGGCCTGAATACGGATGCGCTGGATACCCTGGCCGGACAGGGCGTCAGGCTGGTCATCACCGTGGACTGCGGCATCCGTTCCCCGGTCGAGGCGGCTCACGCCCGGACCCTGGGCCTGGACCTCGTTATCACAGATCATCACCACCCCGGCGGCGAACTGCCGCCCGCCCTGGCGGTCATCAACCCGAAGCAAGCCGGGGACGAATATCCCTACAAGGATTTGGCCGGGGTGGGGATCGCCTACAAGCTGGCCGAGGCGTTGTTCAGCGGTCAGCAATCAGCGGTGGGGAACCTGCACTTGAACGATCTGCTCGACCTGGTGGCCCTCGGCACGGTGGCCGACCTGGCCCCGCTCACCGGCGAGAACCGCGCCCTGGTGCGGCGCGGCCTGCACCAGATGCAGCAGACGACCCGCCAGGGATTGTTCTCACTGGCCAACGTGTCTGGCATCGAGTTGAAAAAGATCAGCGCCACCCACATCGGCTTCATGCTGGGGCCGCGCCTCAACGCCGCCGGGCGGCTGGAAGACGCCATCGCCGCCTATGAGCTGCTGACCACCACCGACGTGATGAGAGCCGGGCAACTGGCCCAGCAGCTGAACGTCCAGAACATCGAACGCCAGCGCCTCACCCGCCAGATGCAAAAGGACGCCGAGGAGATCGCCCTGGCCGACGACCCGGATGCCTGGTTGCTCTTCGCCGCCCGCGAAGACTTCAATCCGGGGGTGGTCGGGCTGGCCGCCGCCCGTTTGACGGAAGCCTACTACCGTCCCGCCATCGTCGCCCACCGGGAGGCGGAGACGACGCGCGGCTCGTGCCGCTCGATCCCCGAATTCCACATCACCGACGCCCTCGACCGGTGCGCCGACCTGCTCGTCCGCCATGGGGGGCACGCGGCCGCCGCCGGGTTCACGGTCGAGAACGACAAACTGCCCGAACTGATCTCGCGCCTGAAGGCGATCGCCGCCGAAAAACTCTCAGAGGCCGACCTGCGCCGGACCCTGAACGCAGACCTGGAGGTCCCGCTCGCCGAGCTTTCGCTGGACCTGCTCAAAAACCTAAGCTACCTCGAACCGACCGGCTACGGCAATCCCGGGCCTGTCTTCGTCTCCCGCAACTTGCGCGTGACTCAATCCCGCACCGTCGGGCAGGAAGGCAAACACCTGAAATTGAAAGTTACGGATGGGAAAAACACGTTCGACGCCATCGGGTTCCGTCTCGGCCATCTCCAACCCAACCTGCCCGAACGGGTGGACCTGATGTACGCCTTCGAGCCGAACGAGTTCAACGGACGCGTCACCCCCCAGCTCAACCTGAAAGATGTCAAACCCGCCGGCACACCGGATTGAAAAACAGCTTTGCGGCAAGGGTACCATTCCAACGCGAATTGTGCGGATTGAGCGAATGGCGCAAATATTTATCGAGAAATTCGCGAAATTCGCCCCTTTCGCGCAATTCGCGTGATCACCCGGCTTTCGTCAGAATCCAGTAGATCACGGCGGAGATTAGAGCCGTGGCCGGGATGGTGACAAACCAGGCCGTGACGATATCCCCGGCCACGCCCCAGCGGACTTTTCCCCAGCGCTCCGAGGAGCCGACCCCCATAATGGCCGAACTGACCACCTGGGTGGTGCTGACCGGCCCGCCGACCAGCGAAGCCGCGAGGATGACCAGGGCCGAACTCAACTGGGCCGAAAAACTATGCACCGGGCGGATCTTGTAAAACTTGCCGCCCAGGGTTTTGATCAGCCGCCAGCCGCCCAGGGAGGTGCCCAGGGCGATGGCCCCGGCGCTGGCCGCCACCACCCAGGTCGGGACGTGGAAGGCGGGCAGCACCCCGCCAATCACCAGGCTGAGAGTGATGATCCCCATCGTCTTTTGGGCGTCGTTGGTCCCGTGGCTGAAGGCCAAGCCGAGGGCAGTCAACAACTGGCTGCGCTTGAAGAAGTCGTTGATGCGCGGCGACGCCCCGCGGGCCAGGAAAAAGATCAGGCGGGCCAGCAAAAAGCCCACGGCAAAGCCGATCAGCGGGGAAGTGAACAGAGCGATCAGCACCTTTTCCAGCCCCGCCAGCCGGAGCGACCCCAACCCCGCGCCAACGGCCACCGCGCCGATCAGCCCGCCGATCAGTCCGTGCGAGGAACTGCTGGGGATGCCCAGGAACCAGGTCAACAGGTTCCACAGGATGGCCGCCATCAGGCAGGCCAGGATGACCTCCAGCGTCAGCGCGCTGGCCGGGACGATCTCGTCGCCGATGGTGGTCGCCACCGCCACCCCAAACAGGAACGGGCCGGAAAATTCGGCCAACGCGGTGATCCCCATGGCGACCTGCGGCCTGAACGCCCGCGAGGAGATCATGGTGGCGACGATGTTGCTGGAGTCGTGCAGGCCGTTCAGGAAATCGAAGACCAGCGCCAGGGCGATGATTAGGATAAGCTGCGGCGGCATTGGGATCAGGTCCGCTTGACCACGATGTCCGAAATCACGTTGGCCGCTTCGTCCCCCCGGTCGGCGGCGTTGCTCAGGTGACGGTAGACTTCGCGTTTTTTGAGCATCTCGACCACGTCGTGGACGTCCTTGGCGCTCTCGAACAGGTCGGCGATGGCCTCCCGGTAAACGGCTTCGACCCGGTTTTCGAGAGCCTTGGCCCGCTGGGCATGGTCAATCGCCACGCCGGGATGCTTCTGCAACCGCTGGACAGAAAGATAGATCTCGTAGGTGGCGTCTTTCAAGAGCGAGGCGATACGGTGCATGTAAGGGGTAGGGGTGACTCTCAAGACTTCCATCTCGTTGACGGTGGTATTGGCATAATCGAGCACATCGTCAATCGTCCGGGAGAGGGAGAAGATATCCTCCCGGTCGAAAGGCGTGACGAAAGTCCGGTTGAGTTCGTCAATGAGAATACGCCGCACTTCATCAGCTTCCTTTTCTTTCATCGAGAGTTGCTCCGCCACTTCAGGACTGTGTGACTCGAGATATTTGAGCAGGCATTTCAAGCTTTCGTAGGTGATCTCGGCCTGTTCCTCGATCAGTTTATTGAAAATATCTTCGCGGCGTTTAAAGAATCCGAACATGGGAACCTCGCAGGTGGGATAGGGAAGCAATCATATCATACCCCGAAGGGTTTCGAATTCACATTCCCCATTTTCCGGCGGGCAAAGTCGAGCAGAGGACATTGCAGGTCGAGCCGGCGCGCCAGGGAAAAGGTGGACGGCCAGGAGGGTCTTTGCCATCCCCAGGTGGATGGCAAAGACCCGCAACCGCCCCTCTGCCGCCCGTTGCTTGCGGAGGAAGCCGGCCTCTATCATGGAAATTGCCTCTCGGCTGGCCTATAAGCCGCATTCTGTCCAGCAATGGAGCATGCTCCACACCTGGGCGGTCATCTCTCTGGGCACCGCGTCACCGCAGCGCTCTTGCGGCCTACCCGAGACTGGCGCCTTCCGGTGAAGGTGCACGTGAGGAGACGAGCAGCCTCCCACCGTCCGCAGACGGCATTCGTCCCTGCTTGGCCTTGCTCCCGGCGGGGGTTACCTGGCCGCCCGCATTACTGCGAGCACCGGTGGTCTCTTACACCACCTTTTCACCATCACCTCCCCCACAAAGTGGGAGTCGGCTGTTTGTTTCTGTGGCCCTGTCCGGCAGGTTCATCCCGCAAAGGGACTCCCCGCCCCGGTAGTTAACCGACGCCGCGCTCTTTGGAGTGCGGACTTTCCTCGACCCCGGCAACGCAGGGCCGCGACCGCCCGACCAGCCTGAGAGGCGCTTTCATCATACCTGTTTGCAGGCCAGACGTCAACACCGCTCACCGAAATGAAAAGTTAGTGAACAGTTTCCCTTTGACATTCTGACTTCCTAAGGCTAAAATGGGTATGCGAACAAGGCATTATCGAGTTTTCAAGGAGCCGCTGTGAGTAAATGGCCTGGGAAATACGTGATAGGGCTGACCGGCAACATCGCCACTGGCAAAAGTGTTGTCCGCAAAATGCTTGAGCACCTCGGCGCTTACGGCATCGATGCGGACGCGCTTTCTCACCGCGCCATCGCCAAAGGCGCTCCCGGCTACCAACCTGTCGTGGATACTTTCGGTACCTGGATCCTCGGCCCGGACCAGCAGATTGACCGCGCCAAGCTCGGACGGCTGGTCTTCGCCGACCCCGAAGCCCTCTCCCGGCTCGAAGCCATCATCCACCCGCTCGTAAGCCAAGCCATTGACATCATGATCAAGCGCGCCGGCCAGCCCGTGATCGTCATCGAGGCCATCAAACTTCTCGAAGGCGACCTGCGAAACGTCTGCGATTCGATCTGGGTTACTCACGCCAGCCGCGACCTCCAACTGATCCGCCTGACCCAAAAGCGGCAGATGTCCCAGAGCGAAGCAGCCCAGCGCATCGAGGCCCAGCAGCCCCAGGAGCAGAAAACCGTCGTCGCCAACGTGGTCATCCGCAACACCGGCAGCTTCGAAGATACCTGGAAACAAGTGACCCGAGCCTGGAAGGACACGGTCAAAGGGGATACCGGCCCGGTGGTCGTGAAACCCGTGGCCGAAGGCGATTTCTCCGTCCAGCGCGGGCGCCCGAAAGATTCCGCACTGATCGCCAGCATGATTTCCTCGTTCAGCAAAGGCCGCCAGAAGCTCACACCCAGCGACGTGATGGCTGCCTTCGGCGAAAAAGCCTTCATGCTCCTGCACATCAACAACAAACCCGTCGGATTGGCCGGCTGGCAGGTCGAAAACCTCGTCGCCCGCACCACCGATTTCTACCTGGCCCCACAGGCCACCTCCGAGAAGGCCCTCGAAACCCTGATCGGCGAAGTGGAGCAGGCCTCCCACGACCTCCAGGTCGAAGCCTCGCTGATCTTCCTCAACCCCGACCTGGCCGAAAAAGAAAGCATGTGGAAAAAACTCGGATACGAACAGCGCACCCCCGAATCACTGGGCGTTCAAGCCTGGCAGGACGCCGTCCGCGAGTCCCAGCCCCAAAACACGGTATTATTCTTCAAGCAGCTGCGCCAGGACCGTGTCCTGCGCCCCATCTAGCCCGCCCTGGACGGACGCGCCAGCCGCAGGCATGGGGATAGGCCGCCGCACCGTTCCATCAATTTGAACCTGCCGTGACAGAAATCCTGAACGATATTCTCTTCATCTTCCAACGCCTGGATTGGTTGAGCGTTGTTGACATCCTGCTGGTTACGCTCATCTTCTATGCGTTACTCTACCTGATGCGCGACACCCAGGCCATGGTCCTGCTGCGCGGCATCATCTTCCTGATCGTCCTGCTCGCCCTGCTGACCAGCCTGGTGGAGCTACCGGCCTTCTCTTGGCTGGTGCGGACGACGCTGCCCGCCCTGCTGCTCGCCATTCCGGTCATCTTCGCCCCCGAGATCCGCCGCGCCCTCGAACGTATCGGGCGGGCCGGGACCTTCATGCCGGCTTCCGCTAAAACGAGCGAAACCGCCACCCGCGACACGATCCACGCGGTGGTCAGCGCTGCGGCCCGGCTCTCGGCCCGCCAGCACGGGGCGCTGATCATCCTCCAGCGCCTCGACAACCTGGACGAATACGTCCAGACCGGGGTGCTGATGCAGGCCCGGGTCACGCCCGAACTGCTGCTCCAGGTCTTCTATCCCAACACCCCCCTGCACGACGGCGCAGTCATCATCAGCATCCCAGTCATCACCGCCGCGGCCTGCGTATTGCCGCTTTCGGCTTCCGGCATCCTGGCCCGTTCACCCGAACGCCAGATGGGACTGCGCCACCGGGCCGCCCTGGGCATCTCTGAAGCCAGCGACGCCATCGCGGTCGTCGTCTCGGAAGAGACCGGTTCCATCTCCATCGCCCACGCCGGGCGGATGATCCGGCGGCTGGACTCGGACCGCCTGGAAAACATCCTGATGGCTTTTTATCAATCCACCTCCGCCAACATACGCAGCCGGGACCTGTTCGCCAGGATGCTCCCCTTCCTGGGCTCCCACAAGGAAAATTAGGAAATGATGCGCTGGCTCGGCACCAACCTGCGGACCTTCAGCCTGGCCTTCGTGCTGGCCCTGGCCGTCTGGGTATCGGCGGTCACTGCCGCCGACCCAGACGAGGTCAACACCTATCCCCAGCCGGTGAAGGTCGAGATCGTCGGGCAGGATTCGAGCCTGATCCTGACCGGCAATTATGCCCAACAGGTTGACGTGACGCTGCGCGCCCCGCGTTCCGTCTGGGAACGATTGATCGCCGACCCCAATTCCGTCCGGGCCGTGATTGACCTTTCAGGCCTGGGAGCCGGAAACCATTCGGTCCCGGTCCAGGTCCAAATCGGCGCCCAGCCCGCCCGCCTGATCGCCGTCTCGCCGGCCGAAACCTCCCTGACCCTCGAGCCGCTGGTCACGATCAGTCAGCCCATCAGCCTAATCGTCAATGGCGAACCGGCCATCGGCTACCAGGCCGGTACCCCCGAACTGACCCCGACTGAAGTCGTCATCAGCGGGCCGGCGTCGCTGGTGCAGAACGTCCAGACGGTCCGCATGTCGGTCAACATGAACAACACCCGCGAGAGCATCGCCCAGACCGTGGCGCTCCAAGTCCTGGACCGCAACAACCGGGCCATCTCGGGTTTGACGATCAACCCGGATTCGGCCAAAGTCACCATCCCGGTCAGCCAGCAGGGTGGATACCGGGACGTGGCCGTCAAAGTGGTGGTCGAGGGCCAGGTCGCCAGCGGCTACCGCCTGAACAGCATTTCGGTCTTCCCGCCCGTGGTGACCCTGTTCTCCTCCGACCCGCAACTGGTCAACGCCCAGCCCGGATTCGTCGAAACCGCCCCGCTCGACCTGAACGACGCCAAGAACGACCTGGTCACGCGCCTGGACCTGACCCTGCCGGACGGCATCTCGGTCGTCGGCGAACGGAGCGTCTTGGTGGAGGTCGCCATCGCCGCTATCGAGGGCAGCCTGACCCTGTCGGACAAGCCCATCGAGGTGATCGGGCTGGCCGATGGCCTGTCGGCGGAGGTCTCTCCTTTAACGGTAGACGTCATCCTGTCCGGGCCGCTGCCGCTGCTCGAAACACTCACCGCCCAGGATGTACACGTCGTTGTGGATGTCGCCGACCTCAGCTCGGGCACTTACCAGTTGACGCCTACCGTCGAATTCCTGATCACCGGCATCCGGGTCGAAACCCTCTTGCCGGCGACCGTGCAGGTGACGATCGTTTTCGGCACGCCGACACCCAACCCCTGAAAGCAGATAACGCCCCATGCCCAAACCCGTCGTGGCCCTGGTGGGCCGCCCCAACGTTGGAAAGAGTTCCCTGTTCAACCGCCTGGCCGGCGAACGCCTGGCCATCGTGGACGATACCCCCGGCACCACGCGTGACCGCATCTTCGCCGAATCCGAATGGAACGGGCGGAATTTCGCCATCATTGACACCGGCGGGATAGACCCAGGCCACGGCGGGCGCACGCCGCTCTCAATCGGTTCGGCGGATTTTATCGCCGAGATCCGCCTCCAGGCCCAGGTCGCCATCCGGGATGCAGACGTGGTGCTGTTCGTCACCGACGGCGAAACCGGCGTGACCGAACCCGACCGCGAAGTGGCCGAAATTCTGCGCCGCTCCCAGAAGAAGCTGGAAGACGGCACGTTCTGGCCGCCGATCTTCCTGGTGGTCAACAAGTGCGAAAGCGAGGAACGCCGCAACGCCGCGGCCGAATTCTACGAACTGGGATTGGGCGACCCGTACCCGGTCTCGGCCCTGCACGGCACCGGGACCGGCGACCTGCTCGACGATCTGGTGGCGGCCTTCCCGCCCCAGCCGGAGGAGGAGGAAAGCGAGGGCGTCAAGATCGCCATCGCCGGCAAGCCCAACGCCGGGAAGTCCAGCCTGCTCAACCAGCTGGCTGGGGCGGAACGGGCTATCGTCTCGGCCATCCCCGGCACGACCCGGGACGCGATCGACACGCTAATCGAATTCGATGGCCTGCCCGTCACCCTGATTGACACCGCCGGGATCCGCAAGCGCGGCAAAATAGACCCCGGCGTGGAGAAATATTCGGTGCTGCGAGCCTTCAAGGCTATCGAACGCGCCGACGTGGTGCTGCTGGTGATTGACGCCGAGACCGGCATCACCGCCCAGGACGCCCACATCGCCGGATACATCCTCGAGGCCTGGAAATCCTGCGTAGTGCTGGTCAACAAGTGGGACGCCATCGAGAAAGATAACCTGACGATGGAGGACTACACCCGCAAGATCCGCCAGGGCTTGAATTTCATGGATTACGTGCCGCTGCTGTTCATTTCGGCCAAAACCGGCCAGCGTGTTGATAAGGTCTTGCCGCTCGCCTTGCAGGTCCAGGAGGAGCGGCTGGTGCGGCTGACCACCTCGCAGCTCAACCAGGTGCTGCAAAATGCCCAGGATGTCCACCCCGCCCCTTCCCGCGCCGGGCGGCAGATGAAAATCTACTACGGCACCCAGGTCCGCTCCGACCCGCCGACTTTCATGGTCTTCGTCAACGACCCCCGGCTGATGCACTTCTCGTACATGCGCTATCTCGAAAACCGCATCCGGGATAAATACGGCTTCATCGGCACACCCATCCGCATTGTGGCCAAGGGCCGGCGAGAGAAATAGCCGCTGCAAAAACGAGTTGATTTTCCCCTTGCCAAAACAGGCAACTATGATAAAATAATGCCGCCAGCCGTTGGGTGCCCCCCTCACCCAGCGGCCGGCACTTTTAATGCAGCTTCGCGGGGAGTCATTCGTCCTTCAACGCCATTTCCTCCGGTTTCGGCTTCGAGCCGATCTCCACCAATTGCACCTGCACCTGGTAGCGTTTCTCGCCGATCTGCATCTTGCCGGTCCCGAAATAGCCGCGTGAGCCAGTCTTGAAGGTCTTTTCTTCGGCCATCATCAGGCCGACGACATTCCCGTCTTTTTTGATTTCAACTGAGAGCATGGCGATCCTCCTTCGTCGGGGTGAATAATAGGCAAGTATACCCCAGGCCTACCGCCAGCTCGCCGCTATCCAGTCCGTATCCAATCTCAAGCCGGGGACTTGCAGCAGCCGCGCCTCCAGTGTGGACAGGTCCACCACCGTCAGGTGCTGGCCGGTGCCGTCCAGGCCTTCGACCAGCAAGTAGGCTCCATCGGGCGAGAATTGCATCCGGGTGGCATCCTGCGGGCTGTAGACCTGCCGCAGCCCACTCCCGTCAGGGTTGACCAGGTACACGTCATAACCCATCGCATCCGTCATGTGGATGAAAGCCAGCTTATCGCTGTCCGGCGACCAGACCAGGGTCTGGATCGCGCCGCCCGGGAAAACCGCCAGGTCGCGCAATTCCGTCCCGTCGGGTTTGAGCAATTTCAGGGTCTGCACCGGGGAGGTGTCGTCGTAGTCCATGTAAGCCAGCCACTGGCCGTTGGGCGAAACGATGAAATTCGATTTGGTCAGGTAAGTCCCGAAGAGCGGCTCCACGAAACCGTCCGTCACCCGCACCCGGTAGGTTTTACCCTCCTGGGCTGGCACCATCGGGCGCAGCAGCAGGTTTTCGCCCAGCCAGCCGTCCAGCACGAATGGAGCTTCGTTCGCGGGCAGGCCCTCGAAGCCGCTCACGTTGACCAGGCCGCTGCCGTCGGGATGCACGGCATACAGCCATTCGCCCCCCAGCCCGTCCTGCACCCGGAAGGCCAGCCAGTCTCCTTTTGGAGACCAGAGCGGCGGATCAATGAACGGGAATTCGGCGATTTTCGACCAACTGTCGTCCGCCGGGTCGAAGACGAACAGCCCGGCGGTGTTGCCGTCGTCGCTGATCGGGTAGGCCAGGGCGGCCAGGCTCGCATCCGGCGACCAGACCAGCGGGGACAGGCTGAAGGCCAGCCGGAAGGGCGTATCCAGCTTTTCGGGCGAGGGGCAGGCCGAAAGTCCCGCGACGCACGAGCCGGGCAGCCGGACCAGGTCTATGTTGGGGGCGGGATAGGTCCGGTCCGAGACGAAGAAGTACACCTCCCCCAGCGGATCATCCCCGGACGGTGGGACTGCTTCCGTTTCGACAGGGGCCGGCATCCCACCATTGACATCGCTAAAGCCCGGCAGCGCCGAGGGCGAAAGGCTGAACAATTGCGGGTCGAAATCGGCGTCGAAAACCACCTCTTCGACGACGTATTCGGCGTTGAGCGGGCCGCCGCCCCCCTTGTCGAAACTTTGCATCTTCAGGATGACGACCTTTTCCACGTCCAGCCACAGGCGGCGGGAGGGCTGCTGGCTCTGGGCGTAGGTCCAGTCCACGACCAGGGCCTGCCGCCCGGCGACGAGTTCGATGGCGACCGGGGTGAACGCGCCTTCGCTTTGGGCGTAATCGGACGGAAAGGCCATCTCGGCCAAGCGGTCGTGGATCAGGCTGGAGATTGGGTTGGGGTAGGCCATGCCGGGCGTGCGGGGCGGGATGTACTGGCTGGTGTAATCCCCTGCCGGGGCCGGGTTGCTTGTATTTTGGCCGGTCAGCAGATCAATTTCCAGGATAGTCATCCGGTCGCCGACCCGGAAGGTGGTCGCCGCGCCCTCGGCAGGACCCGCCACCAGGCGGAAGCGCACCTCCATCTGGTCCAGCCAGAGCTGGTGGCGCTCCGCCTGGAGGAGTTCGCCCTGCGGCGAAAAGGATTTCAGTGTGCCGTCCATCCAAATGGTTTGCCAGTTAGCGGCGCTTTCGAGCATGGCGATGTAGATTTCTTCGGAAGTCGAGTCCATCGAAAGCCGGACGACCGGTTCGGGCGTGGAGTCCGGCGTCTCGTTGCCCGCCGAGGCCGGGGTGACGTCGAACGAGATTTCGAGGGTGCCGCACGAGGCCAGGAACAGGCTCAAGGCGAGCAGGAGAGGCGTGATCTTTCGTGACATTTTGTCTCCACAACTATGATACCTGCATTTCGGGCAGGCGGAACAGTATTGCGCTTTGCGGTTCGATCTCACGGGAACCGAGCGACTGCTGCATCTGCAGGCGGGCGCGGGCCAGGCGGCTCTTGACCGTCCCGACCGGGACCTTCAGAGCCAGGGCGGCTTCCTGGTACGGCAGCCCTTCGATATCCACCAGGATCAGGGTTGCCCGGTAAGCCGGGGGCAGCCGGTCGAGGCTTTCCTGAATCGCATCCCGGGTCTCGGCCAGGTCGAAGAGCGCCTGGGGACCCAGGGCAGGATCGGCCATCCAGTAAGCCGACTCGAAGGGTTCGCCGTCGTCGTCGAGCGGTTCCAGCAGGATGGTCTTCCGGCGTTTGCGGCTGCGCAACTGGTCGTAGCAGGCGTTGACCACGATCCGGGCCAACCAACTGCGCAGGTTGCCGCCCCGGAAGGTGTCCAGCTTGCGGAAGGCCGCGATCAGAGCCTCCTGGACGGCATCCGCGGCGTCATCCTCGTCATTGAGCATCCGCACCGCGATCCCAAAGAGGAGGTCCTGGTGCTGCAAAACGATCCGGTTGAAAGCCTCGAGATCGCCGCCCTGGGCGGCCTGGATCAGGGATGTAGTTTCCATAGCGCGTTCCTGCATGATTTACTCACCTTACGCAGAACGTCCCGAAGGCTCTCGTGAAACAGGCTTGGTCTGACGCCCAAGCCCTTCGGCAAGCTCAGGACAACGCCTTCGGGACGGTGCGCAACGTCAATTATTTATAATCCCCCGCTGTTACAGGCCTGTCGCGGCGATGTCACAGTTTGGTAACGCTGTAAATCCCCTATTTTTTCCCCACCGGCAGGCGGATGGTGAAGACAGTGCCGCGCGGCCCGTCCTGGCTGCTGCGGACGCTGACCTGCCCGCCGTGCAGGGCGATGATGCGCCGGACGAGGGCCAGCCCCAGCCCGCTGCCTTCGACGCCGCGGGCGTTGACCCCCCGGTAGAGTTCCTCGAAGATTTTCGACAATTCTTCAGGCGGGATGCCCGGCCCCGAATCGGCCACCTCGATCACGATGGTTTTGCCGTCCTCCAGGGCGCGAATCTCGACCGAATCGTCCGCGGAGGTGAATTTGAGCGCGTTTTCGAGGAGATTGTACACCGCCAGGCCGAGCAGGTCGCGGTCGCCCGTCACGGGTGGGAACGGCCAGGGCACGCGCGACACGAACAGGTCCACGCGCCGCTCGGCATAGCCGGGGACGGCGCGGGCCGCCTCGACCATTTCCCCCAACAGTTCGGGCACGTCCACTGCCAGGCGTTCGATGGGACGTTCCTCGAGGTCCGAGAGTTTGCGCAGGTCGGTCAGCAGGCGTTTCAGGCGTTCGAGAGCGGTGCGGGCGTTCCGGGCGGCCTGCTGGCGGTCTGCCGTCCCGGCGGCCTCCTGCATATTGACCAGGGCGGCCTGCAACCCCGTGAGCGGATTCTTGATCTCGTGGTCCAGCCGGCGGATGAAGCGGCGGCGGCTCTCCTCGGTCTCGCGGCGGGCGGCCAGCATCTGTTTTTCGGCCTGGCGGCGGCGCAGCAGCCCGCCGAGCGAGAACATGGCAGCCAGCAGGGTGACGGCTGCCCCGGCGACGAAGGCGGTCATACCGATGTCAATCTTGAAGACCAGCAGCGGGACCGGGGAGAAAAAAGCCTGAACCAGGGCAGAGACCAGCGCGCCCAGGATGAGCGGGATGAAGATCAGGATGGGGCGGAATTTCATTCGGCTATTCCCCACGGACTGGGGCGATGAAACTGTAACCTTCGCCGGGGATGGTTTGCAGGTAGGTCGGGGCCTCCGGGTCGTCGTCCAGGGCGCGGCGCAGTTCGGCCATGCGGGTGTCCACGGTGCGCGTCCCGGCGGGATACTCCCAGCCCCAGACGGCATCCAGCAGGCGCTCGCGGCTGACGCATTCGTCGGGATGGGTCATCAGGTATTCGAGCACGGCCAGGGCTTTGGGCGTGAGCGGAAGGACCTGCTTGGCCAGGGTGGCCCGGCGGGCGCGGCGGTCGAGCACCAGGTCGCCGGAGGTGAGCAGCCAGGCCGTCGAAAGGGAGCGTTCGCCCGGCCGCGCCCGGCGCAGCACCGCCCGGATGCGGGCCAGTAACTCGTGCGGGTCGAAGGGTTTGTTGAGGTAATCGTCCGCGCCTTCCTCGAGGGCCAGGGCGCGCTCGGAGGCCTCGCCGACCTGGGTGAGCAGGATGGTCGGCGTCCAGACGTTCAGGCGGCGCAGGCGGCGCAGGGCTTCGCGCCCGTTCATGCGCGGCATGAGCACGTCCAGGATGATCAGGTCGGGTTTGTGGGATTGGGCCTTCTCGAGGGCGGCCGTCCCGTCTGGAACCACCAGCACGTGGAACCCAGCGCGTTCGAGAAACGGGGACAGGCTGTCCGTGATGGAGGGGTCGTCATCCGCCAGCAGAATGGAGAGTCGGTTTTCGGTCATGGCTCTCGGTCAGGGTGGACGCTTACATCCCCGTATCGCCGGAAATCAACCAGGCAAAGGTTTCCATGATGGACGTAAAGACTGCCGACTCGGCCGATTTATCGAACTCTGGCGGAGGGGTCTGATACGCGCCGGGGTTGGTGGAATGGAGGACAAAGTCCATCGTCACGCAAATGTCCCCGCGCTCGGCAGAGTAACTGACCCATTCATGAAATTGACCGGCGCCCCCATCGCCGCCGGTCTGTTTCACAAAGTTGATCCCGTTGAAAGTCACCGGCTCAGGTTCGGTAACGCCGCCCAGGGCGCTCTCACAGGCGCTGACGTTCTCCTTGACCGAGACTTCCAACCACTTTTCGACCAGGTTCGTGCCTTCCACGAACGGGAGGCCAATCCGGCTGCCGCCCAACTGACCTTCGGGCGGGTAGTTGAACTGGAAGGTATTGGCGCTGTCCTTGTAGGTCTTCCAGCTCGTCCCGCCGGTGACCTTGATCTCGACCCACCAGGGCTTGTCGGCGTTGGTTCCCAGGCCGAAGTGTGCGCCGCTCTCGTTCGCCAGCATCCAGTTGCCGCGGTACGTCCCGTTGGCGCTTGGGGCGGTCAGGGCGATGGACAGGTCCACCGTCTGGCCGGGCTTGACCTGGGCCGAGAGCGTCGCCGACCCCGCCCCGTTCATCTGGTCGCCGCTTTCGAAGACCAGGGCATACTTCGTCGTCCAGGTGCAAGTCCCCGCATTCTGGACGCGCCAGGTCTTGGTGAACGTCTTTCCGGCGGTGATCACGGTCCCGTCCGGGACGTTGACGTCGGCGATGAATTTGACTTTGTTCGTGCAGGCGCTCGGATCAGTGGTGGCGGTCGGCGTCGGCGTGTTGGATGGGGTGGGGGTCGGGCCGGTAGGCGTCGCCGAAGGCGTAGCCGTCGGTCCGCCCGAAACCTTGATCTCGACCCACCAGGGCTTGTCGGCATTCGTCCCCAGGCCGAAGCGTGTGCCGCCTTCGTTCGCCAGCTTCCAGTTGCCGCGGTAGGTGCCGTTGGCGTTCGGGGCGGTCAGGTCAACCGAAAGGTCCACCGACTGTCCCGGCTTGACCTGGCTGGTCAAAGCGACCGAAGCTGGGCCGCCCATCTGCTCGCCGCTGTCGAAGATCAGGGAATAGCTCGTGGTCCAGGTGCAGGTGCCGATGTTCTTGAGCCGCCAGGTCTTTTTGAAGGCCTTGCCGGGCGTCATCACCGTCCCATCGGGGACATTGACATCCGCGATGAACTGGACCTTGTTGGTGCAGGCTCCGGGGGCGGGGGTATTGGTCGGCGTGGGGGTTGGGCCGGTGGGCGTGGCCGAGGGGGTCACGGTCGGGCCGGTCCCGACGCCGCGCACGATCTTCGAACCGCCCCAGACCGCCCGGTCGCCGGTGGGGCTGCCGTAGGCATCCACCCGCAGGAAGAACTTGACGTCCTGCCCGGCCAACGAACTCAGGTCGAGGTTGGCGTTGTAATACAGCCCTTCGTATTTCTCGCGGAAGGCCCAGAAAGTCTTGACCGCGCCGCTGCCGATCTGGTAATCCAGCCGGAAATTGACGTAACAGGAGCTGGCGTTGTATTCGCAATGCACCAGGCTCTGGAAGCGGTCGCCCTTCTCCACCCTGAAGGCCGGATACTCGCCCCGGACGTAACCGTTGGTCACGTTCTGCGGGCCAACCACCAGCCCGGCCTCCGAGTTTTCCTGGCCATTTTCACGCTTGGGCTTGTCCTTTTTGACGGCGAAACCGTTGGCGTCGCCCTCGGTGCCGGGGAAGGTCAGGTTCCCGGCTCCGCTCGACCACTTGGCATCCCCGGCAGTGGCGACGAAATCGAGCACGACGTTCTTGGGTTCGACCACGTTGATCTCGACCCAGAACGAGGCGTTGGCCTTCGACCCGATCCCGAACAGCACGCCGTTTGCGTTGCGCAGCCGCCAGTAGCCGATGAGTTTGCCGTTCTTGGACGGAGCGGTCATGTCCACGGTCAAGTCCACAGTTTGGCCGGGTGCGATGCTGGAGGTCAATTGGACCACCGCCGGGGCGCCCATCTGCTCACCCTTGTCGAAGACCAGGGCATAGCTGGTAGTCCAGGTGCAGGTGCCGACGTTCTTGAGCCGCCAGGTCTTGGTAAAGGTCGTCCCGGGCGCGAAAACCGTCCCGTCCGGGATGGTCACGTCCGCCACGAACTGGGCTGCGTCACAGTAAGCGGCTGCGGCCCTGCCCGGCGTAAAGGCAAATGACGACAGCAATACGAGTAAAACGGCAATGTTAATAAAGATATTTTTTCGACGCATGGTAAACTCCTTCTCCATTTCGAATATATGGATATAACGGTTTTGCCCAAATGAGTGTTCCACTTTCTGCACACTGTCAAATAACTCCTTACCAATCGTAGCGCGGAATTCTTGCCCTGAGCCTGTCGAAGGGCATTCCGCAACCAAAGGCGATATCACTATCGCGCAAAAAAAA
>DYLB01000031.1 GCA_020722305.1 Anaerolinea thermophila
TTTTTTACGGCCAATGCAACGATTCCCCGTTGGCCTTGAGCCACTTGCGGCGGGATTTGTAATCCGGCAGGATGGCCTCGACGCCGCGCCAGAAATCGGGCGAGTGGTTCTTGACCCGCAAATGGACCAGTTCGTGGACGACGACGTAGTCCACCACGTCGAGCGGGGCCAGCACCAGCCGCCAGGTGAAGCTGAGCGTGCCTTTGCTGCTGCACGATCCCCAGCGGGTGCGGGCCGAGGAGATGCGGAGCTTCCCGTACTCGAAACCATCTCCGGCGGCGTAATGGCGGACGCGCTCCGTAAAAACCTTGCGGGCCTGACGGCGGTACCATTCCTCAAACAGGGATGCGGCTTGCGATGCAGCCCCGTCAGCCAGGGTGAAGGAAAAGCCGTCGAAACGGAGGGCGGGCACGGGTCCGGGGGTGAGGCGCAGGGGATAAAGTCCCCCGAGGTAGGGAAGCTCAGTCCCCTCGGTAAACGTCCGGGGCGCGGGACGGGCCTCCATTTCCTTTAGCTTCGCTTCGACCCAATCGGCGTGGCGCTCGACGATGGCGCGGATCTGCTTGAGCGTGGCCCGCTGCGGGGCGCGCACCACCAGCCGCCCGCCGGGCTGGACGACGAGAGCGATGGTCTTGCGTTTGGAGCGGATGATCTCGGTGATTTCGATCAAAATCAGGTTGTTTTCAGGGTCAAACGATGTGCGCAACTCGATTCGGCGGACTATGGAGTGGCTGTCTCATTTTGATTACGGCACGATCACCCTCACCAACGGGGTGCGGCGCAGGAAGCGCACCAGGCCAAGCGAGAGCAGGTAGGCCAGCAGGGTGATGAGCGGGATGCTGTACCAGGGCTGACCGAAGCGCACCGCAGTGAAGCGGAGGTCGAGCAGTTCCGCCCCGATCAGCCGCAGCCATTCGATGGCGAAGACGTGGACGAGATAGATGCCGAAGCTGGCCTCGGCCAGGGGGGTCAGGAGGGCTGCTGCCCGTTCTTCCCAGCCGGCGAAGCGGGCGGCCAAAGCCTTGGCGGCCACAAAGATGCTCGCGGCTTGCAGGATGACCAGCGGGGAGAGAAAGTCGAACCAAAAGCCGTCATAGGAGCCGGCGTCGCGGGTCAGGTCGAAGGTGGCGTAGGTCATCAAGGCCGAGAGCAGCAGGTAGGCCGCGCCGCCGGTCCAGAGGGCACGCGGCGGGTAGTCTTTTTTGGCGAGCAAATGCCCGAGCAGGAAATAGCCCAAATAACCGGTAACAAGCCCGAATTCGGGGGCGATTTCGAGCCGGGTAAAGTTTTCGAGCAGGGGCAGCAGCGAAGCGGTCACGAACCACAGGCCGGTGAGATACCACAGCTCCCGATCCCGGGCATGGGCGGCCAAAATCCGCAAGAGCGGGACGAGCAGGTACAGGCCGAGCAAGGGGTAGAGGAACCACAGGTGGTACATGGTGGGACCCGCCAGCAGGCGCGGGAAGAAGGTGAGGGCCAGTTCGGTGAAGGGGATGCCGCCGACCGGGCGGGCGTCGCTGAAAAAGAACCAGTAGAGGGCCGACCAGACGACGAAGGGGATGAGCACCTTGCGGGCGCGCTTGGCGAAGAATTTCCCCAGCGGTTCTTGTTTCGAAAGCAGCAGATAGCCGCTGGCCATGAAGAAGAGGGGGACACAGGCCCGGCCGAGGGCGTCGTAGATGGCCCCGGCGGCCCAGGCGGGAAAGGTGACGTCGCCCCAGTTGTAGAGCAACGGCGAGGCGACGTGGATCTGGATGACCCAGATGACGCTGAGAGTGCGGACGAGGTCTATCCAGGCGAGACGAGGGGGTGATGCAGGCGACTCCATGCGGACGATTATACCCGCAGAGTTAAATGCTTCACCACAAAGGATTTCTTCGTGAGCTTCATCGCGCGGCCTCCAGCCTGTCCCCTGGACTGTCCATCCAGGATCAGGCCAGGGCCGCGCAGCCAAGGGGTTGTCATTCCCCGAAGGGTAAAGAAAAATTCGTGCAAGTTCGTGAAATTCGCGGCCCAAAATCTGCTGAATAGGCAGACGCCAAGATGTGGGTAATCACCAGTGGAAAATCACTTGCATAACCGATGTTCACGTGCTTATAATGAAATTGTCGTAGTGTGAACCGTTTTTGATTATGCCGATCCGATAATTTGCGATCTGCTTTTTGCGGGTCGGCGAAGGGCAGAATGAATACGGAGAGAACATGTCGAACACGATCTTGACCCCCGGCCAACTTGCAATCCAGAATGAAGCGCGGACCTTCGTGCGGGAAGAGGTGCCGCGCCAGTTATTGCTCGATATGGACGCCGAGAAAGTCCATTACCCGCGTGAGTACGTCCAAAAACTCGCGGCCCGTCGTCTGCTCGGACTGCGCTTTCCTCAGGAATGGGGTGGGCGCGGCCTGGACTGGTCGCACGAAGTCCTGGCGTTGGAGGAGATCGGCGTATTGGGTGCCAGCCTGGCCTGCCTGTATTCCCTGCCGTCCATCGTCGGGGAGGCCATCAACATTTTCTGCTCACCGGAACAGAAGGACAAATTCCTCAAGCCGGTGATCGAAGGTAAGCTGACCGTGGCCGAAGCGTTGACCGAACCCCGCGGCGGCTCGGACTTCTTCGGCGCAACCGCAACCGCCCGGCGCGAGGGGGATGTCTACGTCCTGAACGGTCAGAAACGCTTCATCGTCGGAGCGGAGGGCGCGGACTTGTTCATGGTCTATGCCCGCACCGACCCCGACGCAGCCGGGCACAAGGCCATCAGCGCTTTGCTGGTCGAACGCAGCCAAGGCGTGGAAGTCCAGCACGTCTACGGATTGATGGGCACGCGCGGCGGCGGGACCGGACGGGTCTACTTCCGAGACGTGCGCGTCCCGGTCGGGAATCTGATCGGGCGGGAGCACAGCGCGTATGAGGTCTTCAACCAAATGATGATCCCGGAGCGGATGACCAGCGCGGCCGGCGCCCTCGGCCTGGCCCGGGCCGCCCTGGAAATCGCCGCCCGTTACGCCGAGCGGCGCAAGGCCTTCGGGCAGAAGATCCGCGAGTTCGAGGGAGTCAACTTCAAGGTCGCCGAGAGCCTGACGCGCCTCGACGCCGCCCGCGCCCTGGTCCACGAGACGGCCCGCATCATTGACCGGCTCGGCAATTCCGGCTACGTCCGGCGGATGGTGTCCGAATCGAAGAAATTCGCCACCGATACCGCCTGGGCGGTGGTCAACGACGCCATGCAGATCATGGGCGGTATCGGCTACACCAACGTCTATCCCATCGAGCGGATGCTGCGCGACGCCCGCCTGATGACCATCTGGACCGGCACGAACGAGATCATGAACCTGGTCATCCAGCACGAGTATTTCCGGGAATTGCTCGCGACCGTCCCGACCGCCCGCGAGGTCGAGGCCGACGCTCTCAACGCCAATGCCGAAGGCGAAAAAGTGTACGAGTAGGGTTTCGATCCAGGCGTCGAAGTCCATCGGACGGCCTGGCGAATGCCTTTATTTCCAGAACTGCGGCAAATGCTCTTTATAACTCGCCAGGTAATCGTCCAGGATCAGCCGGGCGGTGCGGATGTCGCCGATCATCGGGTCGAGCAGCAGGCCTTGGAGGGCCTTTTCGCGCGAGCCTTCGACGGCCGCGTCCACGCACAACTGGCCGACGGTCAACTCACGGCGGCAGAGTTCGGCCACCGGTTCGGGCAGCGCCCCTACGTGGACCGGATGGATGCCCGCCCCGTCCACGATCACCGGCGTCTCGACGGTTGCGCCGAGGGGCAAATTGGCGATCTGCCCTACGTTGGGTAAATTGGCCGCCAGGTGGTAGTGCTTACCGGCGCAGGCAATATTTTCGATCATCTCCAGCGCGCCTTCGCTGTCGGTTTCGAGCAGGCCGTCCACCGTCAGGTGTCCATCAGCCATGTCATTCAAGCGGTCGAGGCTGAAATCCCGCAGGCTGGCGTTCATCTCCCAGTCGTAGAGACGGATGTGGTATTTCTGCCAGGGCTGCGCGAGCGGGTCGCTGACCCAGGGCAAATATTCGCACAGGTGGGTGTCGCCGGGGACCGGGAACACGCCGAAGGCCTCATAAACGTCCCTCGTCAGCGGCTCGAACTCCGGGTCCAGGGCGAAGAAGCGTTCGCGGAAACGTGGCAGCAAGTCTTCGCCGGTTTGGCGGTCGCGCAGCGCAAGCATCCACGAGAAATGGTTGGTGCCGGCGGCGAGGAGGTCCACCCGCTGCACCGCCTGGCGAATCACCCCGTCCCGCAGGGCGTGCTGGGACGGGTCGGCGTGCATCCCCTCGATGCCTGCAGGGATTTCGATGCCGAGTTGCTCCGCCAGGGCCAGGCCGGCGAAGGCGTAGCCGATGAAAATCTGGTGGCACAGCCCGACGGCTTTGATGTGGGTATAGCGGTTGACCGCGTCGCAGATGCGGGTCATTGGGTTGGTGAAATTGATGAACCAGGCCTGCGGGCAGACCCTTTCCATTTCGCGGGCAATCTCCAACACCGGGCCGACGTTGCGGAGGGCGTGGGCGAAGCCGCCGGGGCCGCCGTTCTCGGCATACGGCTGGTGGACGCCGTACTTGAGCGGGATTTCGTAATCGGACTTCCACAAGGCCTCACGCGGCCCGACCTCGATGGCCGAGACGACGAAATCGCTGCCGGGCAAGGCCTCCTGGTGACTGGCGTGGGCTTCGATGGCGAAGCCCGCGTCCCACTCGACGTTGAGCCTGCTCGCGAGGCGATGGACGATATCCAGGCTGGCGGGGTTTCGGTCCACCAGGGCCAGGACGCTGCCGCGCAGTTTCTTGCTGCGCAGGATGGCAGACAGGGTATTTTCCCCAAACGAGGCACTTCCCGCGCCGATGACGGTGATCTTGGTCATGTTTTATCCTTCGACAGAGAGTGTGATCAGTTGAGTAAAAACATCCCGAAGGTTGGGAAAACTAGTTCGACCCTCTTTCGAAACCTATGGGACGGTTGTTCATCGCAGGGAATTATATACCCTGACTGCTGGATGACAATAACCGCCACGCCTACGCGACATGCTACACTCTCCCGCGCTTTCGTTGTAAAATAACCCTCATGCCCGAAAAACTCAAAATCCTGTTCCTCGCCGCCGAAGCCGATCCCTTCGTCAAGGTCGGCGGGCTGGGTGACGTGGCCGGGTCGCTCCCCGCCGCATTACGCGCCCTGAGCGCCGAATCCGCCGGGGGCCAAACGCTGGACGTGCGCCTGATGCTCCCGCTCCACCCCGTCGTCCGCACCGACGGGATTACCCTCCGGCTGGAAACCGCCTTTTCGGTGGCCCATGCCGCCGGCGAAATCCAGGCCAAGGTCTACGCCGCCGAATGGGATGGCCTGCCGGTCTACTTCATCTCCGCCGAACCGGTCAACAGCGTCCAGACCGTTTACTCGGCCAACGCCAGTCTGGACGCCGAGAAATACGCCTTCTTCTCGCTGGCCGCCCTCGAAGCGACCCGTCACCTGGGCTGGCAGCCGGAGATCATCCACGCCAACGACTGGCACACCGCCCTGGCCTGCTACGCCCTGAAACTGCGCCGCAAAGGAGACGAGTTCCTGCGCGGGATGCGCTCCCTGCTCACCATCCACAACCTGCCTTTCATGGGGCCGAACATCTCGGCCCAGCTTGCCGGATACGGGTTCGAAGCCCCGGCCACCGACCTGCCCTGGTGGGGCAACCCGCTCCCCCTCCCGCTCGGACTGTGGGGTGCCGACGCCATCGTGGCCGTCTCACCGACCTATGCACGGGAGATCCTGACCCCGGCCGCTGGCTGCGGGCTGGAAACCTTCCTGAGCGGGCGCGCCCTGCAAGTCTTCGGCATCCTGAATGGGATAGACACCCGCCGCTTCGACCCCCAGACCGACCCGGCCCTCGAAAAGAACTACTCGACCCAAACGATCAAAGCCCGCCAGGCCAACAAGGCCGGCTTGCAGCGCCAGTTGAAACTGCCAGAAGCGCCCGGGATGCCCGTGCTGGCCACCGTCTCCCGCCTCGACCCGCAGAAAGGCATGGACCTGGTCTTCGACGCCCTGCGCTACCTCGACGGACTCGACTGGCAGGCCGTCCTGCTCGGCACGGGCGACCCCGAACTGGAGACCCAGGCCCGGATGCTGCAAAAGGACTTCCCCAACCGGGTGCGGGCGGAGGTCCGTTTCGACGCCCGCCTGGCGAATAGAATCTACGCCGGCTCCGACATCCTGATGATGCCCTCGCGCTACGAACCCTGCGGCCTATCGCAGATGATCGCCATGCGCTACGGCAGCGTCCCGGTCGTGCGGGCCACCGGCGGCCTGGTGGATACGATCCGCGAGGGCGAGACTGGCTTCCTGTTCGCAGAACCGTCAGCCGAGTCCCTCTCGCTGGCGCTGCGGCGGGCCATTTCGGTCTTCGGCGATAAAGACGCCTGGCAGGCGTTACAACTCAAGGGCATGTCGCGTGACTTCTCCTGGGAAGCCTCCGCCCGCCAGTACGCCGAGGTCTACCAATCCTTGTTGAAAAGGAGGGTCAACACCTTATGAAAACTCGAGCCGTCATCCTGGCCGGCGGCGAAGGCGCCCGCTTGAGCGTCTTGACCGCCAAACGCACCAAACCCGCCGTCCCCTTCGCGGGCAAGTACCGCATCATTGATTTTGCCCTCTCGAACTGCGTCAACTCCGGCATCTTCGACGTCATGATCCTGGCCCAATACCGTCCCCAATCCCTGATCGAACACATCGGGGCCGGCGCGCCCTGGGACCTGAACCGGGACTTCACCGGCGGGGTGCGCATCCTGACCCCGTACAAAGCCCGCCACAACTCGGACTGGTACAGCGGCACCGCCGACGCCGTCCAGCAGAACTTCACCTTCATCAAACGCGACGCCCCGGAGCTGGTCCTGATCCTGTCCGGCGACCACATCTATACGATGGATTACGACGCCATGATCGCCTTCCACCTGGACCACGGGGCCGACCTGACCATGGGCGCGATCCGCGTCCCGATGGCCGACGCCTCCCGCTTCGGCATCCTGGCCATGGATCCGGGCTACCGGGTGACCTCCTTCGTCGAGAAACCGGCCAAACCGCCTTCCAACTTTGCCAACATGGGCGTCTACCTGTTCAGCCTGAACCTGCTCGACCGGGCGCTGTGGGAGGATCACCAGCGCAAAGGGTCGTCGCACGATTTCGGCAAAGACATCCTGCCGCGCCTGATCAAGAGCAAAGCCAACGTCTACGCCTTCCCTTACACCGGCTACTGGATGGACGTGGGCACGCTGCACTCCTACTGGCAGGCCCACATGGACCTGCTCTCGCCCAACCCGCCGCTCAAACTCTACGACCGGCGCTGGGTGATCCACACCCGCACCGAGGAACGGCCCCCGGTGCGCTTCCCGGAGCGGGCCACCGTTTACGCCAGCATGGTCGCCGACGGCTGCTTCATCCAGGAGAACGCGGTGGTGGAGAGCAGCGTGCTCTCGCCGGGGGTCATCGTCCGGCCTGGGGCGGTGGTGCGCGAATCGATCCTGCTGACCGACTGCATCGTCGAAAGCGGGGCGGTCGTCGAGCGGGCCATCCTGGACAAGCGCGTCCGGGTCGGCCAGAACGTCCGACTCGGCGGCGGGAGCGGCACCCAGCCCGTCAACTTGACCGTGGTCGGCAAGAACAGCCAGTTGCCGCCCGGCCTGGTCGTCGAACCCAGCGCGGTGATCGAGAACGACGTGGCCCCGTCCGATTTCGACTCCCAATTCGTCTCATCCAGCCAAACCGTCACCCCCAGGAGAAAAGCCAATGAAATTTGAACGCAGCTCCGGCATCCTGCTCCACCCCACCAGCCTGCCCGGACCCTACGGCATCGGCGACCTCGGCCCGCAAGCCTACAAATTCGTAGATTTCCTGGCTGGGGCGGGCTGCAAACTCTGGCAGGTGCTCCCCCTCGGACCCACCGGCTACGGCGACTCGCCCTACCAGTGCTTCTCGGCCTTTGCCGGCAACCCTTACCTGATCAGCCCGGAGCGGCTGCTGGACGAGGACCTGCTCCACCCCAACGACCTGATCGGCCCCGCCGAGTTCCCCGCCTCCCGCGTGGACTTCGGCCGGATCATCCCCTGGAAGCTGAACCTGCTCGAACGGGCTTTCATCCGCTTCCAAAACCAGGCTTCCCCCGTAATCCGCCAGGCCTTCGACGACTTCCGCGCCGAACAATCCGATTGGCTCGAAGATTACGCCCTGTTCATGGCAATCAAAGAATCCAACGGCGGCGGCGGGTGGGATGGCTGGCCCGCTCCCCTGCGCCAGCGCGATCCCCAGGCGCTGGCCCAGGCTCGCAGGTCACTGGCCGATGCCGTCTTGCGCTTTATGTTCTATCAATTCGTCTTTTTCCGCCAGTGGCGGGCGCTCAAGGCTTACGCCGCCGGGCGCGGGATCAAGATCATCGGCGACATCCCCATCTTCGTCGCCTACGACAGCGCCGACGTGTGGGCCAACCCCGAACTCTTCTACCTGAACGAGAACAGCCTACCGAGCGTCGTAGCGGGCGTCCCCCCAGATTACTTCTCCCCCACCGGCCAGTTGTGGGGCAACCCGCTCTACAACTGGGAGGTCCACAAGCAGACCGGCTACGACTGGTGGCTGAAACGTTTCCGGGCCATCCTGGGCATGGTAGACATCGTCCGCCTGGATCACTTCCGGGGTTTCGCGGGCTACTGGGAGATTCCGGCCGGCGAGACGACCGCCGTCGAAGGGCGCTGGGTCCCCGGTCCCGGGGCCGATTTCCTGCAAGCCCTCCGCAATGGCCTGGCAAGCCTGCCCATTATCGCCGAAGACCTGGGCGAGATCACCCCAGACGTGATCGAGCTGCGCGACCGCTTCGAGCTGCCGGGGATGAAGATCCTCCAGTTCGCCTTCTCCGGGCCGGATAACCCCTTCCTGCCGCATCTCTACCCCGAAAACTGCGTCACCTACACCGGCACCCACGACAACGACACGGCCCGCGGCTGGTACGAGACCGCTCCCGCCGCCGAAGCCGACTTCGCCCGCCGCTACCTGAACCTCCAACCTTGCGAAGGTTCGGAACCTTCGCAAGGTTTTGCCTGGAGTTTGATCCGGGCCTGCTGGGCCTCGACGGCAGTCTTCGCCCTCGCCCCGATGCAAGACCTGCTCAACCTGGGCAGCGAGGCCCGGATGAACTTCCCCAGCAAACTGGGCGGTAACTGGGAATGGCGCATGAAAGAGGAAGATTTGAGCGCCGAACTGCGGGACAGGCTGAAAGCGTTGAATTATTTGTATTTGAGGTAAACGATGGTCAGGGCGACTCCTCCCCTGGATTTCGGAAGTCTTTTACAGAGGCTTCCCGACTGGAAGGCCTCAGGATAGACTTCCGAAATCTATTCACGCATTCTCCACCTCGCGAATCGAGGCGAAAGCGTACCCGGACCCGAAGGCTGCCGCCGCGCCAACCGCGGCGATTGCCAGCCCGAGGGCGATCCCGTTCCCGGAGGCGGCCTCGGGGCTGGTCCCGCCAAAATAGCGGAGCAACGGCCCAAGTCCCCGCTCCGCCAGCGGCCCCGAGACCAGGATCCCGGTCAGGTAGGGGATCTGCACCAGCAGGTGACGCGCGGCGAAGACGCGTCCCTGCACATCCGCCTCCGCTTTCGACTGCCAGATGGCGATATTGCCGCTCTCGACGAACGGTTCGAAAAACGAAAAGAAGAAACTGCCGATGCCCCAGACGAGCAAGGCGCGGCCCAGTCCCAGCCAGAGGATGCCGAGCAGCCCTGCCCCAACCCCACCCAGCAGCACCCCGTGGATGCGGCGCTTCGGCCCGCCCCAGAAGATCAGCAGCGCCCCGCCGGCCACGCCGCCCGCTGCCCCGATCGCCTG
This sequence comes from Anaerolinea thermophila, assembly GCA_020722305.1. Classification (GTDB taxonomy): domain Bacteria; phylum Chloroflexota; class Anaerolineae; order Anaerolineales; family Villigracilaceae; genus UBA5796. The sequence continues at coordinate 9,872 of DYLB01000031.1, forward strand.
GACGCTGGCAAGGATGCTCTCGCTGTCGCCCGACCAACTGAGAATCATCGGGGCCATCAAGGTCGCGCCGATGGCAATGAAAAAGTAGCCTGCCATGAAAAGGATCACCAGCCCGCGCAGGCCGCGCCGCTGGCGGATGTAGCCGAAGCCGAAGAGCGCCTCCTGCCACAGACTGCCGCGGCTGGCGCGCCCCACCTCGCTGACAGCGGGCCGCGGGACCCGGACGATCAGCAAGGTGGCGAAAGCCGCCAGGAAGGTGGTCAGGTCAATCAGCATGATCCCGTCCATGCCGATCCGGCCCAGGAGGGCGGCGGCAAAGACCGGAGCCAGGATGCCCGAAAGGGCGGTCGCCAGCCCCAGCATGGCTTCGGCGCGGGCGTAGTGTTCTTTGGGGAGCAGAGTAGTCACGGCGGCAGTATAGGCCGGGTACTGGAAAGCCGTAAAAAAACCAGCGACGATGCTGATCGTGTAAATGTGCCAAAGTTGCAGAATACCGGCGCGGTAGAGCAGCAAGACGGCGAATGTGGCGAGGGCGGTTGCCGTGTCGCTGAAGAGCATCACCAGTTTGCGGTCCCAGCGGTCCACCAGCGCCCCGGCGACGGGCGTCAGCAGCACGGTCGGCAGGAAGGCGAAGAAGCTGACTGTCGAGAGGGCGGTCGCCTGTCCGGTCTCCTGCCAGGCCCAGATGGTGAAGGCGAACCAGGTCATGGCGCTGCCGAGCAGGGAGACGACCTGTCCGAGCCAGATCAGGCTGAAGGCTTTCATGCCAGCGGGAGCAGCGAGTGGGCGCATTGCCCCAAATTATGGCACACAACCAGGCAGGCGCGGTTGACAGTTGTGCAAACTAGCGGAGATTTCTTGGGCTGGAGTCCAATGCCTCCCGTCGTTGGGCGTCAAAAGTCAGAGACTTTTGATTCCATCGCCCGACTTTGGCCTTGCTGAAACGTAAATCCCCGCCAGGATCAGGACTCCCCCGAAGAGGGTCAGCGCGGTGGGGGTTTCGCGCAGCAGGAAATAAGCCAGGGCGGCCGAGCCGACAGGTTCCCCCAGGGTGGTGATAGACACCAGGGCAGCCGGCAGGTATCTGAGCGCCCAGTTATAGGTTGAATGGCCGATCAGTTGCGGCAGCAGCGCCAGGAGCACGATCCACAGGTAGGTCACAGGCGGAAAACCGAACAGAGTCTGCCCGGCGGCGAGCGTGACCAGGAGCAGGACGATGGCCGCCATGCCGTAAACGACGAAAATGTAAGGCACCAGCGACATCCGCGTCCGCAGGCTGCGTCCCAGGACAAGATAGCCGGCTACCGCCCAGGCCCCTGCCAGGGCCAGGAAATTGCCCAGGAAAGCCCGGCCCTGCACGAAGTCCGAGAGCGGCGGGCAGACCAGGCCCTGGTCGAAGCGACAGGCGTCGCTCAGGCCGATCACCGTCCCGCCAATCAGCGCCAGTCCCATCCCGGACAAGACCGTTTTGGTCAGCGGCTCCTTCAGGAAGAGGGGCGAGAGCAGCGCCACCCAGAGCGGCCCGGTGCTGACCAGCACGACCGAACTGGCGACACTGGTGTATTCGAGCGACGTGATCCAGGTGGCGAAGTGGGCCGCCAGGAATAGCCCCGAAAACGTGCCCAGGAGCAGATCGCGGCGCGAGAGTGCTCTCAACTCTGCCCGGAAACGGGTCAGCGCGAGCGGGGCGAGGGCCAGGCTGGCAAACGTCAGGCGCAGGGCCGCGATCACCAGCGACGGGGCATCCTGCTGGGCATAGCGGATGAATATCGAGGCAGTCGAAACGGACAGGATGGCGATGAGCAAAGCCAGAGGCAGCGTTACGGGCGGGCGGTGTTCGTCCATTTGAAATTCCCTTCGAGCAGCAGTTGGATGGCCAATTCTAACCGCTTACCCGCCCTGCCGTCCATTGTGGCCGGATGGCAATTTTATTTGTGAATGCGCCAGATGACTTTTCCCCGTACTTTGTCCGGCGAGATGGGCCCTAACCGGCGGCTGTCGAGACTGTCAGCCTGCGTCCCGGCTACGATCAAATCGCCGCCCTCGGCGACCCGCTCGACCTTCTTGATCAGTGTCCCGTAGCCCGCGTGCCGGAAAACGATCACGTCGCCAGCCTTGAGACGGCGCAAAAAGACGGGGATCGTGGCGATCACCACGAAATCCCCGTCCACGAACTCAGGCGACATCGAGTCGCCGGTAATTTTGAGGATCCTGAACATCGCGCGGCCTCCAGCCGCGGCCAAAGGATTTCACCGCGAAGAGGCGAAATCCTTGCGAAGGCTGAGTTCCGGGTTACAGGTCGGGGTAGACCATTTCGAGCGAGGGCGCGTAGGGGGCGTTGGCCTTTTTGGTCTTGATGCCCTTGGTCTCCCAGAAGATGGCCGCGAACTCGTTGATGGCGGCCACGAACTCAAGCCCGGCCTCACGGTTGGCGGTCTGGCGGCATTTGGAGCCAAGCTGCATGATTCGGTAAACCAGGTCGTCCACGTTGGGGTGCTTATCTTTTTTGAAGTAATCGCCCCAGATGATGCGGATCTCGTGTTTGGCCTTTTCGGCGTGCTCTTCCTTGACGGCGATGTAGCGTTCCATGCTATTGTGAAATTCGCCGGTGCTCTTTTGCTCGCCGCCTTCGAGGGCGGCCATCAAATCCATCATGCGGACGACGGTCAGGGCGGCGATCTGGGCCGTGCTGGGGTCGTAGATGCCGCAGGGGATATCGCAGTGGGCCTGGGCCTGCTCGAAACCAGCATGCTTATCAAGCGCTTCAAGTATTCTTTTGATCATTCATTCCTCCATAAGGGTTGGTTGATAGGGTAGTTCCGACTTTCAGTCATCTTACTAATAAAGACAAAGTGTGTCAAGATTAGTTCACGCGGCGTTATCAGAGACTTCGGACTCCGTTTCTACAACTTTTCAATGCACCGATCCGAAAGCTCAGTCGGCAATTCGGGGAAAAATGGTGTAGAATATTTACAGCCTCAAATCCCTATCCATTCTAAAAAAGGAGTTGCGATGACCCATATCATTACCAGTCTATGTTTACGCGACAGCGGGTGCGTCGAAGTTTGCCCGGTCGAGTGCATCGTCCCCGGCAAGCCGGTAGAGGAATGGCCCTGGTACTACATTGACCCGGATACCTGTATTGACTGCGGCGCGTGCGTACCCGAATGTCCCTATGCGGCCATCTTCCCCGAAGACGATGTCCCCTCGGCGTACACAGCCAAAGGCGGCGAGTTCATCAGCCGCATCGGGCTTTCCGGCCATTACGAAGGCACCAACCATCACGGCGACCCGGTGGTACTCGAAACAGCCAAGAAACTCGAAGCTGGCGAAGTGGTGGACTTGACCGAAGATATCAAGCCAAACTACAATTATTTCTCCAGCGGCCCTGGGTACTCGGCCAACGATTGACCCCCGAAAAATTACAGCAATGATGATGCGCCCCGAAATCCATCGGGGCGCATTATTTATTCGAACTCGATTTCGATTTCTTCGTCTTCGGTCCAGTCGGCCATGCGCTCGATCTCGATCTCGCCGAACAAGGCCTGCTGGCGGGCGGCCACCCGGTAACGCTTGACCAGTTCCAGCAAGGCCAGGAAGGTCACGACCATTTCAAGACGCGAAGGGGCCGGCCCAAGCAGTTCGCTGAAACTGGCGTTCGAGGATTGGCTCAACTTCCTGGCGATCGCCTCGATCTTCTCACGGATGGTGATCTTCGGAGCCGAAATAACCGTCCCCAGCGCCTGCTTCTCCCGCTCGCGGGCCAGGATCGCCTCGGCAGCTTCCAGCAGGTCGGCCAGAGTCACGTCCGACAGGTCCAGCTTGCCTTCGATCTTGGGCGGCGGGGCCAGGCGGAGGTAGGTGCGCAGGTTTTTCTGTTCACGTTCGAGCAGCCAGTTCGCCACTTCCTTGAAACGCTTGTAAAGACGCAGCTGCTCGGCCAGCATTTCGCCTGGGTCCTCCTCGCCCGCCTCGCGCGCCGGTGGGCGCGGCAGCAACGCCTCAGACTTGATCTGCAGCAGCCGAGCGGCGACCACCAGGAAAGCTGAAATCTCCTCAGCAAAAATATTCTCAAGCGTATGGATGTAAGCCAGGTACTGGTCCGTCACCTGGGCCAGTGCCAGGCTGGTGATGTCCAGCTCGGCGCGCTCGATCAGGTCCAGCAACAGGTCGAGCGGCCCCTCGTAAACGGGGGTCTGGACGGTGTAATCTCCCAGTTGACGGGCGGCAGGCTGCAGGCTCATGGCGGGCGAATTATATCATCAGGAATCGGAAGCTTCGCAAGGGTCGTAGGTTATAATCTGGGCCATGACTTCTCCAAAACTAACCCATCTCGACGAGGCCGGCCGCGCCCGCATGGTAGACGTCAGCGCCAAGCCGGATACCGAACGTATCGCTATCGCTCGCGGCGAAATCCTTATGAAACGGGAGACCCTGGAGCTGATCCGGGCCGGGGCAATCAAAAAAGGCGACGTGTTGACCGTGGCCCAGATCGCGGGCATCAGCGCCGCCAAACGGACCTCGGACCTGATCCCGTTATGTCATCCACTTCCGCTCTCGAAGGTGGACGTGGACCTGGCCCTCGACGATTCGCTCCCCGGCGTGGTCATCACCGCCACCGCCAAAGTGACCGGCAAGACCGGCGTCGAAATGGAGGCCCTCACGGCCGTCTCTGTGGCCGCGCTGACGGTGTATGACATGGCCAAAGCCGCCGAAAAAACCATGCGCATCCACAACATCCGCCTGGTCGAGAAACACGGCGGACGGTCGGGAGATGTGGTCAATGAACTATAAAATCCTCTTCTTCGCCACCCTGCGCGACCGGGCGGGCGCCAAAACGTTCGAGTTGCAGACCGAGGCCGGTTTAACGGTGGCAGGTCTCAAGTCCCGGCTCGTTTCGCACTTCCCGGGGCTGGAATCCAGCATGGGGTCGGCGCTGGTGTCCGTCAACCGGGCTTACGCCTTCGACGACGACCTCATCCCGGACGGGGCCGAAGTGGCCCTCTTCCCCCCGGTCTCGGGCGGGGCGGACGAATTCCCTACCATTTTTGCCATCACCGAGGACGAAATTGACTTGAACGAGCTGCTGGAGCGGATTACGCTGGCTTCGACCGGCGCGGCGGCTCTCTTCACCGGGATGGTGCGGGGCGTGACCTCGCGGGAGAACCCACACGAGACGGTTTACCTCGAATACGAGGCTTACAAGCCGATGGCCGAAGCCAAGATGCGGCAGGTGACCGACGAGATCCGCCAGCGCTGGCCAACGGTGGAGGGCGTGGCGATCGTGCAGCGGATCGGGCGGCTCTACCCCCGCACCCCGACGGTGCTGATCGCCTGCACCGCCGCCCATCGGGATACGGGCGTGTTCGAGGCGGCCCGTTACGGGATCGACCGGTTGAAGGAGATCGTGCCGGTCTGGAAGAAAGAGTTCGGCCCGCACGGGGAGGAATGGGTCGAGGGCGATTACGTCCCCAAGCCGGGGGAGTGACGCCCCGCCAAAATTGGGCTTGCCAAATGCGTGGGGCGCAGTTATAATCACGACCGCTAAACGGGGTGTGGCTCAGCCCGGTAGAGCGCACGGTTCGGGTCCGTGAGGCCCCCGGTTCAAATCCGGGCACCCCGACAGAAAGCGCAAATGTCCTCAGGGACGACAGTTTTTGTCATCCATGAGGACGTTTCGTTTATAAAGTGGGGGGAATCGGCAAAGGCAGAGAGCATTATTGAGTCTACTGCAAAAAGGTCTTTATCCACAAAGGACACGAAGTACACC
>DYLB01000032.1:0-10725 GCA_020722305.1 Anaerolinea thermophila
GTCCGGGCTTGCCCCTGTCCGGGCTTGCCCCTGTCCGGGCTTGCCCCTGTCCGGGCTTGCCCCTGTCCGGGGCGGCCCCCCAACGAAAGGAGAAATCTCATGGCAATGGAATCGAAATTCATCTGGATGGACGGCGAGCTGGTCCCGTTCGAGAAGGCGACCATCCACGTCCTGACCCCGGCCCTGCACTACGGCGCGGCCGTGTTCGAGGGCATCCGGGCTTACGCCACCGATAAAGGCGCGGCGGTCTTCCGCCTGAGGGAGCACGCCGAACGCCTGGCCGACTCGGCCCGGGTGCTGGGTTTCCGTGAACTGCCGTATGGCGCGGAAGAGATCGCCGAAGCCATCCGCCTGACGGTGCGGGCCAACGGCTTCGGGGACTGTTACATCCGCCCGCTGCTGTATCTGACCGGCGGCGGCTGGAACCTGAACGTAGACGGCGGCCGGGCCAGCTTGGCGGTTGCGGCCTGGGAGTGGGGCAATTATCTGGGCGAGGAGGCCCTGGCCAAGGGCATCCGGGCCAACATTTCGTCGTTCACCCGTCACCAGCCGAACGTGATGATGACCAAAGCCAAGATCGCCGGGAATTACCCCAACAGCATCCTGGCCAAGACTGAGTCGGTGCGGCTGGGCTTCGACGAGGCGATCATGCTCAACCCGCAGGGCTTCGTGGCCGAATGCACCGGCGAGAACATTTTCGTCGTCCACAAGGGGCGCATCCTGACCCCGCCGCTGGTGGACATCCTCGAAGGCATCACGCGCGAGTCGCTGATCACGATAGCGCGTGACATGGGTTATGAGGTGGCCGAGACGCCCATCTCGCGTGACCAGCTCTACATCGCCGACGAGGTCTTCGTCTGCGGCACGGCGGCAGAGGTGATCGGCTTGAGCGAGATAGATTTCCGGGTTATCGGCGATGGCCAGACCGGCCCGGTGACGCGCTCGATCCAGAAGGCCTTCCATGATGCGATCCGCGGCAAAACTCCCCAGTACGAATCCTGGTGCGATTACGTCAACGCCAGCCTGGTGCCGCTGACATTGCCAAAACCTGCCTCCGTCCCGGCGGATTGACGGGTTGCAGGCCGAAATAAAAAATCGGGCTTGTGGCAAAACCAATCGAAGCCCGATTTTTTATATTTGCGTTTCTCTCAGCGGCTCCCGAACAGCTTTGCCAGCCGCTCCCAGCCCTGCTTGACCTGCGCAGATTTGAGCCGCCACGTCCCGACGATGCCGAAGGGCAGGAAGAGCACGATCGCCACGTAGACCGCGCCGTTGATGAAACTGGCACTTTCGCCGATGTAACGCCGCAGACCGTAATCCAGCAGGCGGAAGACGACCGCCCCGACCAGCGCCCCGTTCAGGGTCCCGACCCCGCCGATCAGGATGATCAGCAGGGCTGTGACCGTGTATCCTAGCCCGGCCACGTTGGGGCTGACGATGGGTTGGTAGATCGTGTGGAGCATCCCGGCCAGGGCGGCGGTCAGGGAGGAGAGGGCCAGGGCGGCGAGTTTGAAGTAGAAAGTGTTGTAGCCGAGCATCAGGGCGCGGCCCTCGTTCTCGCGGATGGCGGTGCAGACCCGCCCGGTGGGGGAGTTGACGAAACGCTTGTAGAGCATGAAGACCAGGATCAAGACGGCCAGGGTGACGAAATACAACCGCAGGCGCTGACTCGCCGGGCTGATGAACTCCGGCGGGACCACGCCCTGCAACCCCACGTCCGAGCCGGTGTAAGGGCCAAGTTCGCTGGAGATGACCAGCACGTGGAAGACCGAGGCCATGCCGAGCGTGACCAGCGCGAAGGTGATGCCCTTGACCCGCGGCAGCACCATCCCGAACAACAGCGCCTGGAGGATGCCCGCCAGGAAGATCACCCCAAAGGTCGCAGGCAGCGAAAAGCCGAAGTTCTTGAGCAGGATGCCGGTCCCATAAGCGCCGACGGCGAAGAACATCGAATGTCCGAAAGAGAGCAGGCCGGTGAAGCCGAAGATCAGGTCGTAGCTCAGGGCGTACAAAGCCAGGATGAAAATCTCGATGGCCAGCCCCTGGATAAACTTGGACTGGCCACTCCCGTTGATCCAGACCTGGGCCGGGGAAGCGCCGTCGAACAGCCCGACGATGAACGGCAGCAGGATGAAGACCGCCAGAGTAACCAGCATCCCCCCATTCGATTTCAGCGTGGGGAAGAACCTGTTCTTCGCCATGGGCTACTCCTTCTTCCCCAGCAGGCCGTTGGGCAGGATGAGCAGCACGACCACCATCAGCAGGATGGTCGAGGCCGGGACGATGGGCGGCGTGGGCTTGAAGATAATGTCAGCGAAGGGGATGGGGATGCCGATCTGCCCGTACTTGATGATGAACTGTTGCAGCAGCCCCACCAGCAGCGAACCGAGCGCCGCACCCGGATAACTGGTCAGGCCGCCGATGGCGAGGGCGATCAGGGCGTTGAGCAGGAAGCTCTCGCCCATCATATTCGACAGGCCGATCGATGGCGCGGCCAGCACCCCGCCCAGGGCCGCCAGCCCGACGCCGAGGGCAAAGACCAGGGTGAAGACGCGGCGGACGTTGATGCCCAGCGCCTCGACCATTTCCCGGTCCTGTACCCCGGCCCGGATGACCATGCCGAGGCGCGAGCGCTGCAAAAGAATCCAAACACCGATCAATACGGTCAGCCCAATAATCGGAACGAAAATTTCATTATAGATGCGGATGCGCCCGTCGAGCAAGATCATGGTCGAGCAGTGGTACTGCCACCAGTCGGCCAGGGAGGTGGCCGGGCAGCCCTCGCCCGTCCCGGCGAAGAACGCCGGGCGCGGCATGGTGAACTCGGGGCGGCCCCAGATGGCGCGCACCATCTCGATCCCGATGGCGCTTAGCCCAAGCGTGAGCATCAGTTGATAGATCGGGCGGATGTAGAGCGGGCGGATGAGGGTGGTCTCCATCAACGCCCCCAGCCCGACGCCGGTCGCCACGGCCACGGATACGGCAATCAGGAACAGCCAGTTGGTATTGAGAGACGCCAGGAAATTTGTCAGCGCATCGTTGAAGACGAAGAAAAGAATGCCGGCCAGAAGGAAGGCTCCAAACCCGGCAAAACTGCACCAGTTCAGCCGCGAGACCAGACCTTGTTTCCCCGCTGCAAACAGGGCCAGACTGAAGGCCAGCAATAGACTCCCCAGCAAAAGCCCGGCGAATGCCAGCAGGGGCGAGATGGACTCGAAGGCGGCAGGAGGCGGCAGGAGGTTCTGACCCAGCCCGGCGAGGTAGGAAATGGACACCGGGCTTTGGGCGTAGTCTTCCGGGTTCCAGATCGAAACGGGATAGCTCCGCAGCACGCCGACCAGGATCAAAGCCGAGACGAGCATCCCGGCCCAGGGCAGGATTCGCTTCATTCCCCCCGCGAACAGGCCCCGGGTCCCGATAACCGCCCACACGTCCCCAAGCATGAACCCGCTAAAGATCAAGAAGAGCGGCGTGAGCAAATCCACAAAGGTGTCCGGCCGCACGTAAACCGTCCAGCCGATATAAGCCCCAATCATGAAAAGCGTGCCGTGGGCCAGATTGAGCACGTCGAGCAGGCCGAAGATGAGCGAGAAGCCGGAAGCGACCAGGAAGGTCAGCGAGCCGACGGAGAGGCCGCGCAGGAGCGTGATGACGAAGTCGCTGGACTCCATGCCTCCAGCGGCGGCAACGAACAGCGCGGCCAGCACAGCCAGCACGATCAAGCGGGTGAAGTTTTTGCGGAGGAAGATGCTCATGGTTTTTATAGGTTCATTGTCATTGCGAGCCGCTGGTCGAGTAGGCGGTGTTCTTCCGCCGTATCGAGACCAAGCGGCGAAGCAATCCACTCATGCAGCGCGGAGATTGCTTCGTCGGGTCGGTGGTCTCGATACGCAAAGAACGCTACTCGACCACCGACCCTCCTCGCAATGACGGACATTTACGCGGCTCCGAGATAGCGGTGGATGGTTGCCTTGTCGTCCGCGAGGTCTTTCATGTTGCCTTGCTTCACGGAGCGGCCTTCTTCGATGATGACGTAGTATTCCGCCAGTTTGCTGGCGACGAGGAAATTTTGCTCGACCAAAACGACGGAGGTTTCAGCGGAAAGTTGTTTGATGGCTTCCATCAGTTGTTCGATGAGAACGGGAGCGAGACCTTCGCTGGGTTCGTCAATCAAAAGCAGTTGGTTATCCGCCACGAGGGCGCGGGCGATGGCGAGCATTTGCTGCTGTCCGCCGGAGAGATGCGTCCCGGGCAGGCGGATGAGGCGTTTCAAGTCGGGGAAAAGAGAAAAGATAAATTCTTGTTTGCGGACATAATCCCCTTTTTGGCGTTCGGCGATCTTCAGGTTTTCCTCCACGCTCAGGTCGCGGAAGATGGCGCGGTGTTCGGGGACAAAGCCGATTCCGAGCGAGGCGATGTCGAAGGAGCGCATCCCGTTGATCTCGCGGCCATCGAACACAACCTTCCCCTGGCGCGGCGGCGTCAACCCTAAAATGGATTTGAGCGTGGTGGTCTTGCCGGCGCCGTTGCGTCCCAGCAGGGCGGTGATGCTTCCTTTCGGCGCGCGGACACTGACCCCTTGCAGGATGTGATATTGCCCAATGAAGGTGTGAATGTCTTGTACGTCGAGGATGGTTTCCATGGAGCCTCAGGTAGTGGGAAGTGGAAAGTGGGAAGTGTATCTACCATTCACCATCCACTTTTCATCATCCACCGTCCACTGCTCTTATACATTCAATTCATACAACCCGCCGAGGTAGGCAGTTTGCACTTCTTTGTTGGCGGCAATCTCGGAGGGAGTTCCTTCCGCCAAAACCTGTCCTAGGTGCATGACCGTGATCGTGTCCGACACGCTCATCACCACGTTCATGTTGTGCTCCACCAGCATGACGGTCTTGTCGCCTGCCCGCTGGATCTCCTGGATCAGGGCGATCAATTCGGGGACCTGCTCGGCGGCCATCCCGGCGGTGGGTTCGTCCAGCAGGAGCACTTCCGGGTCGGGGGCCAGGATCATGCCCAATTCCAGTTTGCGCTGGTCGCCGTGGGGCAGGGTGCGGGCGAGGGTGAATGCGCGGTCTTTTAATCCGACGCGTTCGAGCACCTCCCAGGTGCGCTGTTCATATTTCTGGAAGGCTGGGGCCGCCCGCCAGAATTTGAAATTGTCCGCGCCCAGGGCCTGGCAGGCCAGACGGACGTTCTCAAAAACCGTCAGGTTGGGGAAGATGTTGGTGATCTGGAACGAACGCCCGATCCCGAAGTGGATGGTGCGGTGGACCGGCTGGTGGGTGATGTCGCGTCCCTTGTAGATGACCTGTCCGCTCGTCGGCTCGATGTTGCCGCTCAACAGGTTGAAGAAGGTGGTCTTGCCCGCGCCGTTAGGACCGATGATGGCGTGCAGGGTGTTCCTACGGACTTTGATGCTGACATCGTCCACAGCCACCAGTGCGCCGAATTCTTTGCGGAGTTTGACGGTTTCGAAAATAATTTCAGAGTCCATGACACCTTCCACGAATCGAGTCCCTAAGGGTTTGGGAAACCCTTAGGGACTTATTGTACAATGGACGGGCTATTGTCCGCTCAGGGAACCGTAGGGCAGGTCGCCGCAGCGGTCTTTGAGCGCTTCGGGCAGCAGGCAGGGCGGTTCGGGGCGGGTGGTTTCGACGAATTCGTAGAAGTTGGCATCCGGGTCGGTCAGGTTGATCAGTTTGAGGATGTACATATCCTGGATGGCGACGTGGTCTTCGGGACGAATGAAGACGGTGCCTTTCGGGCCTTCGAAGCTCATACCCTCGAACGCCGCCACCAGAGCCGCGCCGCTGGCATCGCCGTTGGTGGCCTTCAAGCCTTCGACCAGCATGATGGCGGCGTTCATGCCGTCAGCCGCGAACAGGTCGGGCATCGTGCCGTAGCGGGCTTTCTGCTCGGCCTTCAGGAAGTCGTTGGCGGCGTTGTTCGGGGCGGACCAGTGGTACAGGATACCGTTGGTGCTGCCGACCGCGTTGCCGTACCAAAGCGGCATCAACACGTTGTCAATGAAGGTCGCGCCCAGGGCCATTTCGTCGAAGACGCCCTGGTCCGTGGCAGCCTGCATCAGCGGGACGAAACCGCCGCCGGCCCAGGTCACGATCAAGGCCTCCGCGCCGCTGTTCACGATCGGGTCCATGTAAGGGGTGAAGTCGGTCGTGTCGAGTGGAGCAAAGATGTCGTCAGCCACGAAGGTGCCGCCGTTGAGGGTGCAGGCATCTCGGAAGGCCTCGGCAGAGCCGTGCCCAAAGGCATAATCCGGGGCGATCTGGACGAAGGTCTGGTACTGCTTGGTCAGATACAGGCACTCGTTCATCGCGTCCTGGTAATTGTTGCGGCTGGTGCGGAAAGTGTACTCGTTGAAATTTACGCCGGTGATGTCATTGGCCGCCGCGGGAGCAACGATCAGCGGAATCTTGTTCTCGGCCGCGATCCCTTGCAGGGTGGCGGTCGCGCCCGACGAAACGGTGCCGACCAGGATGTCCACGCCTTCGACGTCAATCAGTTCACGGGCCAGGGTGGCGGTGTTGTCGGGGGTGCTGGCATCGTCACGCACGAAGACCTGGATTTCGCAGTTGTCCAACGTGAAGGTGTTTTCCTGGGTGACGGTGAAGTCGAACTTCTCGCCGGCAGAACCGGGCGCGCCGGTGGCATATTCCATGCCGAGCATGAACGAGGGCAGGATGTGCGCGCCGTAGATCGCCAGCGCCCCGGTGAGATCCGTGATGAGGCCAACCTTGATCGGTTCGGCGCAGGTCAAGCCGGTGGGAGCAGGCGGCTCGGTCGGCGCGGCGGTGGGCGCTTCGGTCGGTTCAGGCGTGGGGGGCGGCGTGGTCGGTTCGGGCGTGGGGGTTGCAGCCGGTCCGCAGGCGGCCAGCAGCAGGGTCATAAGGACCGTGATGAAGGTGATTTTTTTGAGCAGGTTCATGAGATACTCCTCCTAGAGTAGTGGTTGGTTGGGTAAAGGGGCTTGCCGGTAAAACTTAATCGTGATGGGGCACCTCCTGTTTTGCAAAATCAATCACAGCTTGCGAGGCAGCTTCCGGGCTTTCGAGCGGGAAGAAATGCCCCGCCTCCGGTAAGATCACAATTTTGGCGTCCGGCAGTTTGGCGGCCAGCAGGTCGGCGTTGGCAGGCGGGACGACTTTATCGTGCGCGCCGAAAATAATCAGCGTTGGCGCGGCGACATTTGGCAATTTATTTTCGAACGCGGCGGCTTCGGGCATCAACGCCAGCCCGATTCCCATCTGTGCCTGATACCCTGCCATATCGAGCGGATTCGCCGCGCGCCACTCCAGCCATTTCTGGATCAGTTCCGGCTGTCTCTCCGCAAACCCCGGCGCGGTGCTGACGATGATCCCGTTCCTAAGCCGCGTCAGCGGATCGCTTTTCACATCGGAGAGGATAGCCATTGCCTCCGGCGTGACCGGCACGTGGCGCGGACCACCAAAATTGGTGGAGGCAAGGATCAACTTGCTGATCCTCTCTGGGTATTCCAACGCCATCGCCTGCGCGACGAAGCCTCCCATCGAATGGCCCATCACCATGGCTTTATCAATGCCGAGCGCATCGAGCAGGCCAACCGTGTCCTTTGCCAGCATGGAAGCGGTATACGGACCAGCCGGTTTGTCCGACTGACCTACGCCGCGATTGTCCGGCGTGATCACCTGGAAATGCTTTTCCAGGTACGGCACCATGAGATGCCATTGCCATAGCGGATATCCCAGCCCGGAGATCAGCACAAGCGGCGTCCCCTCGCCGCCGAAGGCCTCGTAGTACAGCTCGATATCGTTGACTTTTACCTTCGGCATGTTCATGTTCCTTGCAAATACTTCTTTTTCAACTTGATCTTTTCAACTTTTCCATAAGCCGAATAGGGTAGTTCGTCGGCAAACACAAATTCTTTGGGGATCTTGAATTTCGCCAGTTTGCCCTGGCAGTGTTCCTTCAATTCTTTTTCAGAAACCTTCCTGCCGCTTTCTAGGACGACGATCATCAAGCCGACCTCGCCCCAGGTTTTATCGGGCTTGCCGATCAGCGCGGCGTCTTTGACTGCGGGATGTTCGCGCACAACCGCTTCCACTTCGGCGGCATAGATGTTCTCGCCGCCGCTTTTGATCATGTCTTTGTAACGCCCATCAATGTAGTAGAAACCGTCTTCGTCCATGTGCGCCATATCGCCGGTGTGGAACCAGGGCCCCCCTGAGCCTGTCGAAGGGCCGTCCACGATGGCTTTGGCGGTTGCTTCGGGGTTGCGCCAGTAACCGGAGCAAACGTGCGGGCCGCGAATCAGCAACTCGCCGGCCGCGCCCGCCCCGAGGTCCGCGCCCGATTCGGGGTCTACGATCCGCATTTCGCTATGGAAGATTGGCTTGCCCACCGATCCCGTTTTCAGCACAGAGTCCTCATCCGTCATGCTGAAACAATTGGTGCCCACTTCGGTCAGGCCGTAGCCCTGGCGGAAGATGATGCCTTTTTTCTCGCGCCAGGCGTTCATCAACGGGGGCGGGCAGGGCGCGCCGCCGCTGATGAAGAAATGCACGTGGCTGAAATCGGCTTGGTCGAAGTAGTCCGAGTCCATCCACATCTGGAAGAGGGTCGGCACGCCGAGGATGACTGTGCAGCCTTCTTCCATGATCCAGCGCAGCGAGGCGGCGGGATCGAAGTCGCGCGCCAAAATGATTCGACCGCCGACGTACAAGATCGGTGTGAGGAAGGCGAACAACCCGCCGGCGTGAAAGAGCGGCGTGTAAACGGGCGAGATGTCTTTTTCGGTCAGCCCCCAACTTACTACTGTATTGATGGCGTTGAAGAGGATTTGACGATGCGGAAGGATCGCGCCTTTGGGGTTGCCGGTTGTGCCGGAGGTGTAGAGGATGCAATAGGGCGTTTCCATGTCCATCGCCGGGCGCGTCGGTTCCTGACCTGGGGCCTGCTCCAGGCCATCTTCATAATCCACCGCCCCGGGCATTCCCGCGCCGCGCAGGTTGACGTAATGCTCCACATGGACATGAGGCTGCATTTCTTCGACAACCTGCACAAACTCCGGCTCGACGATCAATACCTTCGGCTCGAGGTCATTGAGCATGAAGGTCAATTCATGCGCGGTCAGCCGCCAGTTGAAGGGGGCAAAGATCGCGCCGATCTTCGGCAGGCCGTAAAACAGGTCAATGTAGACGATGCTGTTCTTGGCAAGGATAGACACGCGGTCGCCCGGCTGAACGCCTAATTCGTCGCGCATGAAATTCGCCAGGCGGTTGGCGCGTTCGTTTAATGCCGCGTAGGTGAAGCGGACTCCGGTCTCCAGTTCGACCAGGGCGATGCGCCCGGGGGTCAGGTATGCTCGTTTGCTTAGCAGGTCAGCGGCATGCATATCTCCTCACGAGTTGTATCATGGTAGCATTTGCCAGTTTCTCGGTAGTTACAAATTGCGTGGTGCGTGTGCGTGTTGCGTGGTGCGTGGCGTTTTGTCGAACGGAACACACTGCACGATTCACTCTATTCGACCCGGAAGGCAAGTGCCATCTTTTTGGATTCGCCCTCGCCGCGCTCGACGAATTCGACTTTGAGCGGCGCGCCGATTTTGACCTCCTCCGCTTTGCGAGCGTCCAAGCCCAGAATCTGTGCGCTGATCTTGACGCCTTCGTCCAGTTCGACAACTCCAGCCAAATAGGGATTCTCGCGCCCGTAGCCCTCGGCGATCATGACTGTGGGCGCAATAAAAATGGATGTGAATGCTGCCAATCTCCCTTTGCCGCTGAATTCGATCCACGTCAATTGATCGCCGTGACAGTTCGGGCAGATGGCGCGCGGCGGGAGGAAATCCTTGTTGCAGGTCGTGCAATGCGAACCCATGAGTTTTTTCTCGTTCAGGTATTGCTCGAAAGAGGCAGATGTGAAGGGTCGTTCGGCTGTTGTCGTCATGTCAGTCTCTCCTCTCGTAGATGTGGACGACGCAGGTGCCGCCGGTCCCGCCGACGTTGTGGGTCAACGCCAACGGAAGATCACGCGCAACTTGACGTTCACCCGCCTCCCCGCGCATTTGCTTGAAGATCTCCACCGCCTGTCCCGCGCCGGATGCGCCGACCGGGTGCCCTTTGGATTTCAGTCCGCCGGAGGTGTTGATCGGTTTGGCTCCGTCCCGCGCGGTGACGCGGTCTTCCGCCATGCGGTAGCCCGTCCCTGGCTCGAAGAATCCCAGGTCTTCGGTCGCTACCACTTCGGCAATCGTGAAGCAGTCATGGACTTCGGCGAGGCGGATGTCGTCAGGTTTTACGCCCGCCATTGCGTAAGCCTCTTGTGAAGCGCGTCGCGCCGCGCCGAGAGTTGTCAGGTCGTCCCGATCGTGCAGAGCCACGTCTGACGCCTGCCCCGAACCGATGATGTGCAGCGGATGGTCCGTAAACTGTTTGGCGATTTCATCAGCAACGAGCAAAACAGCCGTTGCCCCGTCTGTGATGGGCGAGCAATCGAACAGACGCAGGGGCCAGGCGATCATCGGGTTGGCGGAGTCGTCGTGCAGGAAATCCATCTCGTTCTGCCAGGTTGGGATCGGCTTTCCTTTTTTCTCGGCGGCTTTTTTGCGTCCCTCCATCCAGGCAGGGATGCTCATGCCGAATTGCGCGTTCGGGTTGAGCGCGCCGTTCTCGTGATTTTTGATGGCAACGTGCATCAGGTGTTCCGGCGTCATGCCGTATTTGT
>DYLB01000032.1:10825-15445 GCA_020722305.1 Anaerolinea thermophila
CTTATTTCAAAACTTTCACAAACTCAGCCATGAATTCATCAGGCTTTTCGATATATGGCGAGTGTGCAGTATCTGCCATCACGACTTCCTCGTACGATCCGCCCTTCGCCTTGTATTGCTCCAGGACATTGCGTGTCTGACTCACCATCGGCTGGGGTGGATAGACTTCCTCGCCGGGCCAGCCGGGGACGTAGCCCAATTTGCCAAGTGTGCCAAAATCGAAGAAGGAATTGTCCGAGACGATCATGTCCGAGTCGCCGCGGATCCACAGGATAGGCGGCTTGGGCGAGGCATTGACGAATCGCTCCACGCTGTCGCCGACGTACTTGGGCGAGAGGGCGTTGATGGGACCGAACTTCCCCGGCGCGACGTTGGGCCAGTTGGCCGAGGCGACGAAATCGCCGGGATATTTTTGTTCGCCGATCTTTTCGGTCAACAACGACGAAAGCAAATCCTCTTCACGCGCCGGCTTGAACGGCGGCTTCCAATAGAAACTGTTCATCACCACGCGCGGCGAGGCTTGCGGATTGTCGCTCGAGCGGTCGCCTGCGGCGATCAGTTTGGGGAAATCAGGGTTGACCACGCCGCCGCCTGAGCCGGCGAAGTCGTCGTAGTTGGGCGTGCCATTTACATCTTTCGAGCCGCCGAAGCCGTAGGGTGAGCCGGGGTTGACCAGGGTGGCGCTCAAGACCCGTTCCGCCGCGCCAGCCACAAGTCCAAGAACGATCGTGCCTCCCATTGAGTGTCCGATGACGTGTGCCTTGTCAATTTTGAGCGCGTCGAGCAGGGCAAGCAGATCGTCCACCCAATCGCCCATGCCGCGCGTCGCGTCAATCAGCTTGTCTTCGGTATCGCCGTAGCCGCGCAGGTCGGGCGCAATGCCGCGAAAACCTGCGGGAAGTTTGAGCATGATCTCCTCCCAATAGGTGGACGACGAGGCGTTGCCGTGGACAAAAAGCACCGCTGTGCCATCGTCGGGGCCGCTGAACAGGACATGGGTCTTGATCCGGGCGGTTTCGACCATTTTGGAAGTAATACCGGGTAAAGTAGGGACGGTGGGCATGTTTTCTCTCCTTTTTAGAGATTGGAGTCGAAAGTCTCCCGACTTTCGCTCTCGCTGCAAGCCTCAAACGTCGGGAGACGTTTGAGTCCAGTAATTGCGCAACTCGCGCTTCAAAATCTTCCCTGCCGCCGAAATGGGCAGAGCCTCCATGAAACTGACCGATTTCGGGACCTTGTATTTCGCCAGGCGTTCGGCCATGAATTGCAGCAGTTCTTCCTCAGTCGCCGATGCGCCGGGCTTGAGCACCACGCAGGCCTTGCCCACCTCGCCCCATTTTGGGTCGGGCAGGCCGATCACGGCACACATGTGGACCGCCGGGTGCTGATAGAGCGCCTTTTCGATCTCCGCCGGGTAAACGTTCTCGCCGCCGCTGATGAACATATCCTTCTTGCGGTCCACGATGTAGAAATAGCCCTCGGCGTCGAAGCGGGCCACGTCGCCGGTGTGGAAGTAGCCGCGCTCATCCACCGCCGCGGCGCTGGCTGCGGGATCGTTGAAATAGCCGGAGCAGTACGATAGCCCTTTGAGTACCAGTTCTCCCTCCTCGCCCGGCCCCAGGAAATTGTTCCCGTCGTCCACAATGCGGGCCTCCACGAAAAAGTTGGGCCGCCCGATCGAACCGGCCTTGCGGACAGCGTCTTCGGGGGCCAGGGCGAAAATGCCGGGGCCAAACTCGGTCATGCCGAAGCCCTGTTTGAAGCGGATGCCCTTTTCTGTGGTGTACTTTTCGACCAGCGGGACCGGCAGCGGCGCGCCGCCCGAAGTGCAAAACCTCAGCGCGGACAGGTCGGCCTGTTCCCAGTTCGGGGCCTGGGTCAGCATCTGGTACATGGTCGGCACCCCGGCGAAGACGGTCACTTTTTCCCGTTCGAGCAGCTCCAGCACCTGTTCCGGCTTGAACTCGCGGATGAAGATGGTCGTCCCGCCAAAGATGACCTGCGGCAGGGTGTAGACGAACAGCCCTCCGGTGTGGAACATCGGGAAGACGTTGAGGTAGATGTCGTTGTGGGTGAGGTCGTGGATGACGGTGTTGAGCGTGTTCCAGGCGATCATCCGGTGCGAGACCTCGGCAGCTTTGGGCAGGCCGGTCGTCCCGCCGGTGAAGATCAGGGCGGCGGTATCCTCGGCTTCGAGCGTCTCGCAGGTGACGGGGGAATCTGGCGCATCCCGCAAGATCGACTCAAAGTGGAGGCTTCCGGTTGCGCCATCGCCGTCAAGGTGGAGAGTGGTGAGGGACAATTGGTGAGTGATCTGGACAACGTTTTCACGAAAATCGTCGGAAAAGACCAGGATTTTCGGCGTGACGTTGCGGAAAATATCCAGTAGTTCGTGCCAGTTGAGCCGCCAGTTGAGGGCGGTGTGGATCGCGCCGAGTTTCGAGCAGGCGAAGAACACGTCCAGGTGTTCATAGCCGTCTTTGGCGAGGATCGCCACCCGGTCGCCTTTGGCCACGCCCTGCGATTTGAGCCAGTTCGCCAGCCGGTTGGCGCGCCGGTTGGCCTCCCGGTAAGTCAGCCGCCATTCGGGCGACTTGCCCGCATCAATGAAGGCGAGTTTGTCGGGGCTGTAGAGTTCGCGTCGTCCAAGATAATCGCCAATGTACATGCGCTGCTCCTTTTGGTAATTGGTAATTACCGGTTACCCCTTGCCAACCCACTTCCAGACGGAGGATGCCATCGTAATGCCGCCGCCGCTGGCGCAGAAGAGGATCACTTCCCCGGGTTTGGGCCCCTTGCCTTGCTCAATGGAATCGTCAAGCGCCATGACGACACAAGGCGAACCCGTGTAGCCCCATTTGTCCATGACCCAATGAGTCTTTTCGATGGGCTGTTTGAGCAAATCCATCATGTACTCGATGGTGCGGAGGTTGAGTTGGGTGAAGTAGTAATGATCCACATCATCGAATGCCAGACCCGCTTTATCGAGCGCGCCCTGCATCAGTTTGGGCCAGTATTCGGTGTTGAAGGTCTTGGGGAATTTTTTGACGAACTCCACTTTGGGCGCGCCGAACTGCGAAAGATTCTCCGGCGTGCAGGGACGGAACGCGCCGCCTGTGTAAATGCCCAACGCATCGTGGAACTCGCCCACCGCCAGGAAATTGCTGCCGAGGAAGCCCGGCTCTTTACCGACGCCCAGCACGACCGCCCCGGCCCCATCGGCAAACAGATTGGCGGTTTTCTTGTCCTTGAAATCGAGGAAGCGACTCATGCCGTATCCGCCCGCGACGAGGATGTATTTCATCGTCGGCTCGGTCATCAGGTAGCGCGCGCCCTGATCGAGCGCCGTCACCCAGCCTGCGCAGGCGGAGTTGACATCGTAACAGCCAGCCTTGTCCGCGCCGAGTTTGGCTTGGACGACCACCGAGGTGCTGGGAGACAGGTAGTCCGGGGTGTCAGTGGAGACAATGATCAGGTCGAGGTCACCCGCTGAAAGTCCCGCGCGAGCGAGGGCTTTTTTAGCGGCTTCCACAACCAGATCGGAGGTCGTCTGCTCGGGGGACATCCAGCGGCGTTCGCGAATCCCGACATTAGCGAGCAGCCACTCGTCCGTCGATTCGCCCATGAGCGCGTCCACTTCCGCGTTGGTCACGACCCGCTCGGGGACATAACTACCGGTGGAGAGAATTTGCGGATGCCGCATACTACGTCCCTACCACGATGCCGCCGTCCACGCGCAGCGTTTCGCCCGTGATGAACGAGGCTTCGTCCGAGGCGAGGAAGAGATAAGCGTTGGCGATGTCACGAGGTTCGCCCATGCGGCCGAGCGGCGTGCGGGCCTTCATGCCTTCGATGATTTTCTCTGGCATCGAATTGAGAATTTCAGTGGCGGTGAAACCGGGGGCGACCGCATTGACGCGGATGCCATACTTGCCGAGTTCGCGCGCCCAGGTTTTGGTCATGCCGATCACGCCGGCTTTGGTGGCGACGTAGTTGGTCTGGCCAAAGTTGCCATCCAGGCCAACCACGGAGCTGGCGTTCAAAATTACGCCGCCGCCCTGTTTGATCATCTGCGGAGCGACCGCCTGGGCGCAGTTGAAGGTGCCTTTCAGGTTGACGGAGATGACAAGATCGAAGTTCTCTTCAGACATTTGCCCGACCAGTTCGCCGTTCTTGATTTTGACGAGCTGCCCGTCGCGGACAATGCCGGCGTTGTTGATGAGGACGTCCACGCGCCCGTATTTGGCGACGACAGCCTCCACCCACTTCTGGACTTCTTCGCGGCTGGCGACGTTGACCTTGTAGAACGCGGCGTCCGCTCCAAGCAGTTTGACGGTTTCCTGCCCTGCCGCTTCGTTCACGTCACAGATGACGACTTTCGCGCCTTCTTCAGCGAAGCGCAGGGCGGTGGCTTTGCCGATGCCTGCCGCGCCGCCCGTGACGAGTACGACTTTATCTTTCATGCGCATGGTTGGTTCTCCTGTGTGATGAGTTCTCCAGTAACGCGAGATTTATCTCGCAAAGGACGATAGAGTATTACCATCGAAAATCTGTCGCAATCGCGGAGATTTTGTAGCGCGATATTGATATCGCCTTTGGTTGCGGAATGAATTCCGCGCT
>DYLB01000033.1 GCA_020722305.1 Anaerolinea thermophila
CGGCTGTGACGGCGCGCTTTTGTCGTTCGTTGAGTTTGTCGAGGTAATCCATGAGCATGAAGAAATCAGAGAGTAGAGAGTAGAGAGGAGCAGAGGCAATACTACTCTCTACTCTCCAATCCTCTATATCTCTAAAGTTGAGACGTGCAGTGCGGACAGCGCGTCGCCTTGATCGGGATGGCGGTGAAGCAATACGGGCAATCCTTGGTAGTTGGCTCGGTGGGAGCAGCCGGTTCTTCCTTCTTCTTCATCGAGTTTGCGGCTTTGACGATCAAGAAGATGACGAAGGCGATAATCAGGAAGTCCACGATGGCCTGGATGAACGCGCCGTACTTGACTTCCGCCGCGCCGACGGTGATCATCAGGTCTGCGAAACTGACGCCGCCGAGCAGCAGTCCGATCAGCGGCATCAGGATGTCGTTGACCAGCGAGCCGATGATCTTGCCGAACGCGCCCCCGATGATGACCGCCACGGCCAGGTCGAGCACGTTGCCGCGCATGACGAATGCTTTGAATTCTTTATACATGATTCTCCTCCAGGATAGTTTGATGGCTCGATTCTAACTTCTGCATGGGGCAATGTCAACAAGGCCGGCAGATGTCCAAAACCGCCGCGCGCCCAGGCAGGTTAAACCGGGTATAATTTGGTCACAGTTTGTCCATAAAACAAAAGACAGCTCCTTGCTGAGAGCGGAAATATGCGCCCATCCCCCCAAAAATTCATCTCCCTACTGTCCGCGTTGGTCGTCCTTTCAGTACTTTTATCCGCTTGCGGGACTGCTGAGACGCCGACGCCAACCGAAGAGCCGACCCAGGCTGCCACAAAAACTCCGACACCCAGGCCGACCCGGACGCCGACCGCCACCCCGACCGAAGCGCCGCCGCCCCAAACCCTGAACGTCTGCCTCGGCCAGGAGCCGGCCAGCCTCTACCCGTTCGGCGCGTTGTCGGTGACCGCCCGCAGCGTGCTGTCCGCCATCTATGACGGGCCGATTGACCAGGTCCTGTACCGGAACCAATCTCCCCTGCTCGAGAAGATCCCCAGTCTCGCCGACGGGGATGCAAAGATCCAGTCCGTGCCGGTCGGGGTCGGCTACAAGGTCGTGGATGCCGACGGTAACGTGGTCACTCTGGCCCAGGGGATGCGCCTCCGTCCCAGCGGTTGCTCCAGCGACGACTGCGTGATCGCCTACGACGGGCAAAGCGTGGTCAACATGGACCAGATGGTCGTCACTTTCCAAATGCGGGATGACGTGCGCTGGTCGGACGGCACGCCGCTCACTGCCCTCGACTCCGCCTTTGGTTATTTCCTCGATTCGAGCGGCGCGGCCCCTGCCTCCCAATATCTCCTGGACCGGACGGAGTTTTACGATGCGACCGACGATTACGTGACCGAATGGCGCGGCGTGCCCGGATATTTGGACGACACATATTACGCCAACTTCTGGATGCCTGCGCCGGAACATGCCTGGGGCGATTTCGAAACGGCTGAACTCCCCAACACCGAAATTGCCTCCCGCGCCCCCCTGGGATGGGGACCTTACGCGATCGAGCAATGGGTGGCGGGTGAGTCGATCCAACTGACGAAGAACCCCAATTTCGAGGGCGAGCTTTATTTCGATACGGTCGTCTTCCACTTTGCCAGCTCGCCCGACAAGGCCATCAGCTATTTGCTGGACGGGACCTGCGACGTAATTGACCCCAGCGTTCCCTTGGAGGGACAGTTGGGCTTGCTGCGCGAGCTGCAACAAACCGGCAAAGCCCGTCTTTACATCGCCCACCAGCCGGTAATCGAGAAGCTGGAATTCGGCATCCAATCCACTGACCCCACCCGGCCGAACTTGCTCGGCGATGTGCGCACCCGCCAGGCCCTGGCGATGTGTCTCAACCGCCCCAAGGCCGTCGAAACTGTGCTCTACAATATCGCCCTGACCCCGAAAACCTACCTGTCCTCGCAGGACCCGAATTACTTTGCGGATGCGGAGAACTATCCGTTCGACGTCGCCGGCGGTATCGCGCTCTTGGAGGAGGTGGGCTGGCTGGACCACGACGGGAACCCGGCAACGCCGCGCCAATCCCTGGGCATTTCCGGCGTCCCCAACAGCACCCCGCTGGCCCTGGATTATGTCACCACCACAGCCCTCCAGCGGCGGCAGGTCAGCGAAATCCTGGCCGAGTCGTTATCGCAGTGCGGAGTCCAGGTCAACCTGATCTATCTCACGCCCGACGAACTTTACGCCGCCGGTCCCGATGGCCCCCTGTTTGGCCGCAGCTTCGACCTGGCCCAGTTCTCGATGGGTGCGCTGGGCAGCGGCCCGTCTTGCGAGTGGTACATGGCCGACGCGATCCCCACCCAGGAAAACACCTGGATCGGGACTAACCTGGCCGGCTACGAGAGCGAGGCGTATGACCAGGCTTGCCGGGCCGCCCTGCTTTCCTTGCCTGGTCAGGCGGATTATCTCGAAAAGCAGCACGCGGTGCAGGCCATCTTTGCCCAAGACCTGCCCTTTGTCCCGCTGTACACCCGGCTGCGGGTCGCCGCCTCGCGCCCCGATCTGTGCAATTTCGATCTCGATCCGCTTTCGTCTGCAACCTTCTGGAACATCGAATCCCTGACTATTGGAGAAGATTGCGGCCAGTAAGAGCAGCTCCAAAAATTCGAGCATATTTCCTCCGGGGATACTCCCTCGGTAGCGTCAAAATCCATACCAGGGCTTCTTGACGATATAATTTCCTTATGCTATAAGTGCTTAGAGTTTATCTTTAGGTAGTAAGGTAGAAAATTGGTTGAATTTTGGAAGGAGGTGGTTGCCGGTCACGATACACCTTGCCTGTTTTTAAAATCCCCTACCCTATCAAAACTCTAACTTGTTTCAGGAGGAGAAACACAATGTCCCGTAAGATTATGATCGTTCTTGGTCTCCTGGTGGTTGCCAGCATGGTTTTGGCTGCCTGCGCCCCGGCTGAGACTCCCGCCCCGACCGAGCCCCCCGCTCCGGCCCCGACCGAGCCCGCTGCTCCGGCCCCGACCGAAGCTCCCACTGCCGTCCCGACGGAACCCCCCTTCACCACAACCCGCACGGGCACCTGGGTGGACGAAGTCTCCATGTCCGTAGTGGACAGCGGTTCAGCCGTGACGCAGATCACCGCCGGTGCGATTGACATCTATGGCGGCAACCTGGCCACCCCGCAGGACATGCAGGCCATCCGCGATGCCGGTCTCAGTAACTCCGAGCAGTACGGTCTGTACTACGAACTCACCTTCAACCCCTCCGGCCCGGTCTTCGAAGGCACTGGCAAGTTGAACCCCTTCGCCGTCCAGAACATCCGCGAGGCCATGAACTGGCTGGTTGATCGTGATTACATCAACCAGGAAGTTTACGGCGGCGTGGCCATCCCGAAGTTCCTGCCGATCTCGGCCGGCTTCCCCGACTATGCCCGCTATGTGGACCTGGCTCGCGCGGTCGAAGCCAAGTACGCCTATAACTTCGACAAGGCCAACGAGATCATCACCACCGAAATGGAAGCCCTGGGCGCGGTCAAGAATGCCGAGGGCAAGTGGACCTACAACGACGAGCCTGTCACGCTGATCTTCTTGATCCGCAACGACTCGGATGGCACTCGCGTCCCGGTGGGAGATTACGTGGCCAACCAGCTCGAAGCCGTCGGTTTCACCGTAGACCGCCAGTACAAGAGCTCGTCTGAAGCTTCCCCGTTGTGGGTACTCGGCAACCCGGCCGACGGCCTGTGGCACATCTACACTGGCGCCTGGGGCGTTTCCGGCATCAGCCGCAGCGAAGGCGATAACTTCCAGTTCTTCTATTCGCCCAAGAGCGCCTATGGCTTCTCGCCCCTGTGGCAGGCCTACACTCTGAGCGAAGATGCTGACGCTGTCTCCGAGGCCCTGGCCCTCAACGACTTCAACACCTTCGATGAGCGCCGCGATCTGTTCGCCAAGGCGATGGACCTGATCGTCCCGACTGCCTACCGCGTCTGGTTGATTGACGGCAAGGGCTTCAGCCCCTGGAAACCCGGCTTGGCCGTTTCCTACGACCTGGCTGCCGGCGTTGATATCAACCCGCTCTGGTCCCGCACCCTGCGCTTCGTAGACGAAGCCGGCCTGCCCATCGAGGGCGGTACGGTCAAATGGGG
Source organism: Anaerolinea thermophila (assembly GCA_020722305.1). Classification (GTDB taxonomy): domain Bacteria; phylum Chloroflexota; class Anaerolineae; order Anaerolineales; family Villigracilaceae; genus UBA5796. Next base: position 4,153 of record DYLB01000033.1, read on the forward strand.
TAACTCCGACCTGTTCGTGGATCCCCCCAACCCTGTCGCCGGCTCCAACTGGACCTACGACAGCCAGTGGCAGAACGCCACCGGTGATTACGCTGCCATGGGCAACCCCTTCACCGGCAACTACATCCCCAACCGCCTCGAGCGCGCCGAAGTCACCGTCCTCGAAGGCCTCCCGGTCATCAACACCACCGACTGGGTAACCCTCAACTTCGCTGCCCAGATTGACGTCCCGGCCGACGCCTGGATTGACTGGGACCCCGCCGCCGAGGTCTTCAAGACCGTCGGCGAGGTCTATCCCGATGGCCTGACCGCCAAGCGCAAGAGCGTGGTCTACTATCCGTCCGACCTGTACAACATCAAGTGGCACGACGGCAGCAACATGAGCGTGGCCGACTTCATCATGCCGATGATCATGACCTTCGCTCCTGGCACTGAAGGCAGCCCCATCTTCGACGCGTCCCAGGTGGGCGCGCTTGATTCCTTCAAGAGCTCCTTCAAGGGCTTCCGCATCGTCTCTACCGACCCGCTGACCATTGAGTACTACAGCGACGTCTGGTACTTCGATGCCGACTGGAACGTTGCCGGCATGTGGCCCAACTATGGCTACGGCGACGCCTCCTGGCACATGATCGCCGTTTCCAACCTGGCGGAAGCCGCGAAAGAACTGGCCTACTCAGCTGACAAAGCCGATGCCCTCTCGTCCGAAACCGCTCCGGTGGAATGGATGAGCTATGTGGGCGGCCCGAGCCTCGAAATCCTGGCCAAGTACCTCGACCAGGCTGCGACTGAGAGCTACATCCCCTTCGCCCCAACCCTGGGCGCCTACATCACCGCCGATGAAGCTGCGGCCCGCTACGCCAACCTGAAGCAATTCTACGCTGACCACGGTCACTTCTGGGTTGGCACCGGCCCGATGATCCTCGACCAGGTGTTCTTCGTCGAGAAGACCCTGACCCTGGTCCGCAACCCCGACTATCCCGACCTGGCTGACAAGTGGCTGGCCTTCAGCGCTCCGAAGCTGGCCGAGGCCGAGATTGACGGTGCTGGCCGCGTGACCATTGGCGCCGAAGCCTCCTTCGACGTCTTCGTCAGCTACCAGGGTGAGGCCTACCCGGCTGATGAGATCGAAAGCGTCAAGTACCTGCTGTTCGGTGCTGACAACGCGTTGATCGAGGTCGGCGAGGCCGAACTGGTCGCCGATGGGCAGTACGTTGTCACTCTGAGCGCCGAGACAACCGGCAAACTCGCGGCTGGCGCTGCGAAGCTGGAAGTCGCTGTCGTTTCGAAAGTGGTGAGCGTACCGTCCTTCGCCGCCTTCGAGTTCGTCGCTGAATAGAGCCTGGCTCAATCAGTTGATGTAAAAAATCAGGGGCGAGGATACTCCTCGCCCCTGATTATCAAAAAAGGGTATCATCTCAAAAAGAAGGGAAAACGTCCCGCGAAGTACCCGCAGGTGGTCGAGTAGCGAAGCGTATCGAGACCAGGGTCAAGGTTTCTTCAAAAAACCTGATCATGCCGCTCAAACCCTTCGGCAAGCTCAAGACAACGCCTTCGGGACGGTGTCTCTCTCCCAAAATTATTGAGAAGATACAAAAAAGAAAAGTTTTGAGGAATATTATGAGCGCAGAAAGCCCAACCCTTGAGCAGACCTCTGGCTCTGTTAAAACAAAGGCTACAGTGAACACCCTCTCTCGGGTCGGCAAGTACACGGCCTCCCGCTTGATCACGTTGTTCATCACCGTGGTCATTGGCGTCTACCTCACCATTTTGATCGCCAACATGGGCGGCTACGTGGATAACATCATGCGTGGCGAGATCCGTGAAGGCATCGCCATGCGTTTGTCGCAGGACCAGAACTACAAGAACATGGCTCCTGAGGACCGACAGGAATACGTAGCCACCCTGGTTTCCCAGGAGGAAAAACGCCGAGGTCTGGACAAGCCCTTCGCCGTGCGAAGTATCGGCTTCCTGGTCAATGCGCTCCAATTGAAACTTGGTCGTGCCATCAACATGACCAGCGATTCAGGATCGCGCCTGGTGAGTCTCATCATCCTGGAACGCCTCCCGGCCACCTTGCTGTTGATGGCTACTTCCAACCTGATCCTGTTCTTCGCCGCGATCTTCATTGCCCTGTCCCTTTCACGGCGGTACGGCAGCTTCATTGACAAGATGGTCGTCGGGCTTTCACCGACTTCATCGGCCCCACCCTGGTTCTACGGCATTTTCATGATCCTGATCTTCGCCGCCTTTTTGAAGTGGTTGCCGTTTGGCGGCATGATCGATTCCCCGCCGCCAGCCGCAGGGTTGCCCTACGCACTCAGCGTCTTGAAGCACATGATCCTGCCGGTTTCGGCCCTGATCATTAGCGCACTTTTTATCAGCATTTACAACTGGCGTACTTTCTTCCTCATTTACTCCAGCGAAGACTATGTGGATATGGCCAAGGCCAAGGGGTTGACCGACAGGGACATCGAACGCCGCTATATCTTGCGGCCCACTCTCCCGACGATCATTACCAGCTTCGGCCTGCTCCTGATCGGTATCTGGACCGGGGCAATCATCACCGAAACGGTATTTCAGTGGCCAGGGATCGGGCGGGCGACTTTCCGGGCGATCGGCCTGTATGACACCCCGGTGATTGTCGGCCTGACGATCATCTACGCTTACATGCTGGCGATCACGGTCTTTTTGCTTGATTTCATTTATGCCCTGGTAGACCCCAGAGTTAAAGTCGGAGGTTCGAAGTAGGCCATGAAATCGTTACTCAATAACCTTCGGGAATTAAGACGCTACCCCTCCTCGATTGCTGCACTGGTTATCATCACCGGTCTGTTTGTAGTGGCGGCGTATGCGATCATCAAATATCCTTACAGCGAGGCCGTGCGCCTCTGGCGCGGCGGTGAAGAAGTCTGGTACCAGAATCCCCGCAATGCGCCCCCACTGTGGACCAACTGGTTCTCTGAAATCAAAAAGCCTGTTTCCTTCGCCCTGAGCAGCGAAAGTGAAAACGATGCCCAGAAAACAACCTTTGTCAATGACAGAGGCAACACAGAATCCCAAATCGTCTATACTTTCGACTACAACTACGACGAGTTCCCGCAGGAAATTATTTTCTACTTCACCGGGAACTTCGTAGACAAGCAGCCCTTCGCCTCCATCATGTGGACTACGCCGGACGGGCGCGAGATCCGTATCGCGGACATGGGGGTCGCGGCCAAGACGACCTACCGCTTCTCCCAGGATACGAAACTCGAGCGACGGGTAGGCCGCATCCCCGTTATGCAGGGCCTGTTCCTCGACCCAGCAGTCGGTACGGAAAACCCGGTGGTGCTCAAAGGCACTTACAAGGTGGTTGTTGACATCCTGACTTTCGAACCCAACTCGTCTGCCACTGCCGAACTGGTCTTGCACGGCAGCCTGCATGGTTGGGCCGGGACCGATCACCAGCGCCGCGACCTCATGTTGCCGCTCCTGTGGGGCACGCCGATCGCCCTGGCCTTTGGGCTGGCCGCCTCCGTGATTACCGGCCTCCTGACCATGATCATCGCGGCCGTCGGCGTATGGTACGCCGGCTGGGTGGATGAACTCATCCAGCGCATCACCGAGATCAACCTGGTGCTGCCGTTCCTGTCCATCCTGATCATGGTCGGCACTTTCTATTCCCGCAGCATCTGGGTGATCCTTGGAGTAACGATCTTATTGAGTATTTTCACCGGTTCCATCAAAGGCTACCGGGCGATTTTCATGCAAGTCAAAGAATCGACTTATATCGAAGCCGCCCGGGCTTATGGGGCCAGCAACACCCGGATCATCTTCCTATACCTGATCCCGCGCATCGTTCCGCTTCTCATCCCTGGCCTGGTTTCAGCCATTCCAGCTTACGTATTCCTTGAAGCGTCCCTGGCTGTGTTGGGACTGGGCGATCCCGTATTACCGACCTGGGGTAAGGTCATCAACGACGCCCAAAACAACAATGCCCTGTACAATGGCTTCTATTACTGGATGGTGGAACCGGCTATCCCGTTGATGATCACCGGGCTTGGCTTCGCAATGCTGGGCTTTTCACTGGACCGCATCTTCAACCCGAGATTAAGAGGGCTATAGCGACATGGCTAAAGACACTTTGCTACGCATTGAAAACTTGGTTCTTCATTTTCGCACCGAGAAAGGCCCCGTGCAGGCGGTGGACGGTGTGGACTTCGAATTGGCGCGCAACCGGGCGGTAGTGGTCCTGGGCGAGTCGGGTTGTGGGAAGACTTCCCTTGCCAAGGCCATCCTGCGTCTTCTGCCCCGCAATGTTGGCGAGTATTCCGGTTCCATTTACTTCGAAGGCAACGACGTGATGAAACTGGGGGACGAGGAATTCCGCCAGAACGTCCGCTGGGTGACGATGTCGCTTGTGCCGCAGGCTGCCATGAACGCTCTCAACCCCGTCATCCGGGTGGGCGACCAAGTGGCCGAACCAGCCCAGATCCACCTTGGCCTCAACAAAGAAGAGGCCCTGAAACTGGCCTTGAAGATGTTCCAGTACGTGGGTGTTCCCGAAGACTTCCTGACGCGCTACCCCTTTGAACTGAGCGGCGGCATGCGTCAGCGGGTGGCAATTGCCATGGCCCTGGTGACGTCGCCCAATTTGATCATTCTGGACGAACCCACGTCCGCCTTGGACGTTTTGACCCAGGCGAACATTTTCAACGTGCTCAAGCGGCTGAAAAACGAACTCGGCGTGAGCTTTATCCTCATCACGCACGACATCGCCACCTCGAGCGAACTGGCCGACGATGTGGCTGTCATGTATGCGGGACAGATCGTTGAGGTGGGGGATGCAGCCCGGTTCTTCAAGGACCCCCTGCACCCGTATGCCAAAAAATTGATGGCGAGTGTGCCACGCTTGAAGCAGATCAAGGAACCCGAATTCATCACCGGGCAGCCGCCCAGCCTAATCAACTTGCCGTCGGGCTGCCGCTTTGCAGATCGGTGCGCCTTCCGTTTCGAGAAGTGTGACCAGGATCCGCCAGTTATCAAGAAAGAAGGCCGCATCGTCCGGTGCTGGCTTTACGCTTAATGGATCGAGGAACATATCACATGACAGAATTAACTACCGACACGAACGTCGTTGATGTTTCAGCGGCGAGTAAAAAAGATGTGCTGCTCTCGATCCAAAAACTGCGCGTTTGGTTCGAGTTGCGCCGCTTCGGCTTTGGACATGCCGGCTATGTACGCGCCGTAGACGGGGTCACCTTCGATCTGGGACGCGGCGAAGCCGTTGCCGTCGTGGGCGAAAGCGGCTGTGGCAAGTCCAGCCTGATGAAAACCATCCTGGGGCTGTATCGTCCCACCGAAGGCGACATCTATTTTGAAGACAAGAAGATGAGCGAGTTGGATACCAGGGACATGAAGTGGTACCACTCGCGCGTCGGCTATGTCCAGCAGGACCCCTACGGGGCCTTGGCCCCGTTTATGACGATCGAGCGCATCCTGGAGGAGCCATTGATTATCGGCGGTGTCCGCAATCGCGAAGAACGCGCCCAGCGCATCCGCAAGGCCATGGAAGAGGTCAAACTCTTCCCGATTGAGGACTTCCTCCAGAAGTTTCCCCACATGCTGAGCGGCGGTCAGCAACAACGCGTCGTGATTGCCCGGGCCATGATCATGGAGCCGCAATTCCTGGTTGCGGACGAACCCGTTTCGATGCTTGACGCATCCGTCCGTGTCGAAATCCTCAAGCTCCTGCGCAACCTTCAATCTGAACACCACCTGTCGGTCATCTACATCACCCACGACCTTTCGACCGTAAGCTACTTCTCCGAACGGATCTTCGTGATGTATGCCGGGCAATTGATCGAGAAGGCCAAAGTACAGCAATTGCTCCATAACCCGCTGCACCCCTATACCTGGTCCCTCCTGGCCGCCACCTCCGACCCGGATGCCGAAAATGCCACCCGCTACCGTGACGTCCCTCCGGGCGAGCCGCCGAGCCTGGTCAAACCGCCTGCTGGCTGCCGCTTCCACCCGCGCTGCTCCAAAGCCATCCAGGGCCTTTGCGAGGTAAAGGAGCCGCCCGAATTCATACCAGAACCCGGCCACGAGGTCGCCTGCTGGCTGTACAATTCCAAAGAGGATCCCAATTATGTGGACGTGGACGCCCGTTAAGATCATCGTCACCGGGTTTTTCCTGGTGCTCTTGGGCGCAGTGTTGCCGTTCCTGATGGTCATGCAGATATTACCATCCACCTTCTTCCTGAACTTCCTGTCTTATGCTGTTTCGATCTCAGGCTTGTTCATGGGACTGATCGGGACAGCCATGTATGTCAAGTTGAAGAAGTAAGCGTTGTCCGCTTTTGCCAGTGCCCGGCCAAGATGCCGGGCATTTTGCTCGAATTAAAAGATATGTAAGCTCCACTGCCAAAAATATGCCGGAATTCTTTGCTATAATCCACCTATTCCTTTCCACAACCCATATTCTTTGCAGGCACTTATCATGGCAAATCCTCGAATATTGATCGTTGACGACCAGCGCGATGTCATCCGCCTTTTACGCTCGGCGATTGAATCATTGAACCACGATCTGGAGATTGTAGAGGCTCCCTCCGGCGAAGAGGCGATGCTCGAGATTTCACGCCGCCAGGTAGACTTGCTGGTGTCCGACTACCGGCTGCCCGGCATCACCGGCGTGGAACTGATGCGCAAATTCCGCAACCGGCGGGCAGACTCGAAGGTCATTCTGATCACCGGCCTGACCGATGAAAGGGTCCGCAGGGAACTGGTGCAGGCCGGGGCTAACGCCATCTTCGAGAAGCCGGTGCCTATGGCCGATTTCCTCGACGCGGTCGAACGGCTGCTGGGATTGGTGCGCACGATCTTCCCGGCCGAATCTGAGCTTGACCTCGAAGTCCAGCGCGAGAACCTGTCCAGCTTGCTGGGCAATTTGCGCCAGCGCGCCGAGGCCCTGGCCGTCTTCCTGCTTAGCGACCGCGGCCGCATCCTCGTCCGGGCCGGAGAACTGCCCGACAGCAGTATGGAAGTTTCCCTGCTTTCGGCCTTGATGGCAATCTACAGCGCCGGGCAGAAGGTGGCCCGCTTTGCCCACCAGGAATTGGCTTCGAGTTTCCACGTTTTCAAGGGCGGCGATTTCGACCTCGTATTCATGCCGGTAGACCAGCATCACGCCCTCTTGATGGCCGGGTATGAAATCACCGAGTCCAGGCAGCTTGCTGTGTTGCTCGACACCCTCTTCTCGGTGCGCGGCGAGGTGGACAGGCTGCTCCAATCGCTGGGGCTGGCGGTCACCGACCGGAGCGAGGAACCAGCCTCCGAGGTCCCGCCTGAGCCGGTGGAAGAAGAAGAGACCCTGCCCGCCGAAGACATCGAGGCCCTCTTCAAACAGTCCAAGAAAAAGATGAAACCAGAAGATGTGGACGCCTTCTGGAGCGACGCGATGAGCGGGGCCTCCTCCGTGCGCACCAATCCCGAAGTCATTTCTTACGAACAGGCCAAACAACTTGGCCTTGCCCCAGGTGAAGAACAATAATATTGCTCAACTCTATGCGCTGTGATACAATTCGCCCGCCCAAACGGGGCAACTCTGGGGCGTGGTGTAACGGCAACACACCGGCCTTTGGAGCCGTGGTTCTTGGTTCGAATCCAGGCGCCCCAGCACCTTTTGGAAATTAGAATGCAGAATGTAGAATGCAGGATGTGAAATGAAAAGCTGTATTCTGCATTCTGCATTCTGCATTTTCCACAGGAGCTAATGATGGCAAAAGTAACCTCAGTTCTTCTCGCTGCCGGGCAAGGCACCCGGATGAAATCCGATTTGCCCAAGGTGCTTCATCCCCTGTGCGGAAAGCCCATGCTCGCCCACGCCCTCGAAGCTGTGCGGCAGGCCAGTACCGAGCCGCCGGTGGTAATCGTCGGGCATGGGGCCGGGCAGGTGCAGGCTTTCGTGGGGGGGGCGGCCCGCTGCGTTTTGCAGGAGCCTCAACTCGGCACCGGCCACGCCGTGATGCAGGCCGAATCCCTGCTGCGGGGGGAGGCGGAGGTTGTGATCGTCAGCTACGCCGACATGCCGCTCCTCGGCCCGGACGTTTTCCAACGCCTGGTCGAAACCCAGCGGCACAACCCCGGACCCGTCAGCCTGATGACCGTTATGGCCGACGACCCGCGCGGCTTCGGGCGGATCGTCCGCAAGGCCGACGGGACGGTGGAGGCCATCGTGGAGGAAGTCGTCGCCACGCCGGAGCAGGCTAAAATCCGGGAGTTGAACGTGGGGGCGTACTGCTTCTCCGCCGAATGGCTCTGGGACGCGCTCCACCGCATCCCCCAAAACCCCCGCAAAGGCGAATATTACCTGACCGACACCATCGCCCTCGCCGTAGCCGACGGCCTGCCCGTCCAGGCTCTGGTCATCGAGAATTTCGTGGATGCGATCGGCATCAACACCCGCGTCCACCTGGCCGAGGCCGAAGCCGAGATGCGCCGCCGCATCAACCGGGCGCACATGCTCAACGGCGTGACGCTGATTGACCCGGCCTCGACTTACATCGAAGCCGGGGTGACGATCGGCCGCGACACGGTCATCTGGCCGAACACCTATTTACAGGGCGCAACCTCTGTCGGCGAAGGCTGCAAAATCGGCCCGAACACGATCATCCGGGATTGTACGGTCGGGGACGGGTGCGAGGTCCTGGCTGCGGTGATGGAGGGCGCGGTGCTCGAAAACCACGTGGATGTGGGGCCGTTTGCCCGCCTGCGCAAGGGAGCGCATCTGGCTGACGGCGTCCACATGGGCAATTTCGGCGAAGTCAAGAATTCGTACCTGGCCCCCGGCGTCAAAATGGGACATTTCTCGTACATCGGCGACGCCGCCATCGGCGAGGAGACCAACATCGGCGCGGGGACGATCACCTGTAATTACGATGGCGTCCGCAAGCACAAGACCGTCATCGGCAGGGAGGTTTTCATCGGCAGTGATACCATGTTGGTCGCGCCGCTGACGATCGGCGACGGCGCCCACACTGGGGCCGGGGCAGTCGTGACCAGGGACATCCCGCCCGATACCTTGGCGGTGGGGGTGCCGGCCCGGGCCATCAAGAAACTGGAGAAACGTGATAACGATTGAATGGGGGCCGTTTGCCTCTGTTTTACTCATTGTTTTGGATTTGCTCATCGCCGCCACCCGCGTCAGTATGCTCAATGCCCGTCCGTTGCGCCTGCTCTCGCTGCAGGATGGGAACAAGACCAACGTAGATCGGGTGCTGCGCCTGCTTGAAAATCGGCGGCTGCGCGCCAGCCTGCGCTTGAGCCAGGTGCTGACGCGCTTTACGCTGGCTGGGGTGTTGTTCACGCTCATCCATGCCTGGTTCGAAAGCAGTCCCTACCTGATCTGGCTCCAGGTCGGCGGACTGGTCCTGCTGGGCATGGTCATGCTCGTGGCCGAATTCACGGTCGAAGGCAATATCATCAAAGACCCCGACCGCTGGGCCTTGAACCTGGGACTGTTTGGCCGCCTGCTGGTGATCGTCTTCACGCCGCTGGTGGTCCTGCCGCTGGCCTTGCTCCGCTCGCAGGACGTACCCCAATCCATGGCCCAGATGACGGAAGACGAACTGAAGACCTGGGTCGAAGCCGAAGAGGAACCCGGCGGCCTGGAGCGCGAAGAGCGCCAGATGATCTATTCCATTTTCCAATTTGGCGATACCCTGGCGCGCGAGATCATGGTCCCGCGCCTCGACATGCTCGCCCTGGATGTGGATACCGATCTCGATACCGCCGCCAAATCCTTCCTCGATTCGGGCTACTCACGCGTCCCGGTCTACGACGGCAGCATAGACAACATCCTCGGCCTGCTCTACGCCAAGGACCTGCTCCGCATCATGAACAGCCAACCCGGCCAATCGCCGCAGCTTCGCGAACTGCTGCGCCCGGCCTATTTCGTGCCGGAGACCAAGAAGGCCGACGAGCTGCTGGCCGAGATGCAGGCCCAGCGCATCCACATGGCGATCGTGGTGGACGAGTACGGCGGCGTGGCCGGGCTGGTCACGCTCGAAGACATCGTCGAGGAGATCATTGGCGAGATCCAGGACGAGTACGATAAAGCCGAAGAATTGCTGTACCAGGCCGTGGGTCCCGATGAGTTCCTTTTCCTCGGGCGGATAGACCTCGACGACTTCAACCAACTTATGGGCACCCACCTCCCCAAAGACGAGGCCGACACCCTGGCCGGTTACCTGTACGACCGGCTCGGCCGCGTCCCCCAGGGCGGCGAAAAGATCGAGGTCGAGGGCCTGGAACTGATCGTCGAACAGGTCAGCGGGCGGCGCATCCGCCGGGTGCGCGTCTGCCGTATCCCGCAGAACGTGGAGGACTTTGGTGATGGGCAGCCTCTCAATTGAAGAAAGACAATCCCTGATCGCCCTGGCCAACGAGGCCCGGCGGCAGGCCTACGCCCCCTATTCGAACTATCACGTCGGCGCGGCCCTGCGCACGAAATCGGGCCGGATCTTTACCGGCGTGAACGTGGAAAACGCGGCCTACCCAGACAGCATCTGCGCCGAGCGCGTGGCCGTTTTCAAGGCGGTTTCCGAAGGCGAACGGGACTTCGACGTGATCGCCGTTGTGACGGATAACGGCGGCACCCCGTGCGGATCCTGCCGCCAGGTGCTGGCCGAGTTCGGGCTGGAGACTGTGGTGCTGATCGCCGACCGGAACGGCAACCTGGTCCAGGAGACCTCCGTCGGCGACCTCTTGCCCGGCGCGTTCCAGCCGCACCATTTAGGAAAATGACCATGCCGACCCTCCCGTTCATGCAAGTGGACGCCTTCACCAGTCAGGCACTGGGCGGGAACCCGTCCGGGTTGGCGGGCAGGCCGTGACTGTCATCCGCGGCGAGATGGCTATCCCGTAACGCGGAATTCCCTTCGGCTTTGCTCAGGGCAAGCATTCCGCAACCAAAGGCGAT
>DYLB01000034.1 GCA_020722305.1 Anaerolinea thermophila
GTGTACTTCGTGTCCTTTGTGGATAAAGACCTTTTTGCAGTAGACTCAATATTGCCCGCAAGATTTATACTCTGACTTAAGAAGTCAAATCGAAGAGATCAGGCGGTTGTTGAATGGGTATATAACCTGGCTAAAAACCCAAAAGGTCGGTGCTAAGGAACCGGGAGCAAATATGTATGTGCGTGAATTGCCAGAAGAATATCTGCTGCCTTCGACACAGTAGAATAATCAACCACTTTTTACATCTAATTTTTCACTTTGAACCTGCCTACTCAGGAGAGAACCATGAACTTCATAGACCTCCGTTCCGATACCGTCACCCAGCCCACGCCGGAGATGCGCCAGGCAATGGCCCAGGCCCCGGTGGGCGACGATGTTTACGGCGAAGACCCGACCGTCAACCGCCTTCAAGAGCTGGCCGCTTCGATGACCGGCAAGGAGGCCGGGCTGTTCGTCCCTTCGGGGACGATGGGCAACCTCTCGGCGATTTTGGCCCATTGCGGGCGCGGCGACGAAGTCATCATGGGCGCTCAGGCCCACACTTTCCTCTATGAGGGCGGTGGGATTTCGGCTCTGGGTGGGGTCCATTCGCACCAGGTCCAGGAGCAGCCAGATGGTTCGCTGGCTTTCGAGGACCTGACCGCCGCGATCCGCCCGGATGACGCCCACCAGCCGCCAACGCGCCTGATCGAGATCGAGAACACCCACAACCGCTGCGGCGGCACGTACCAGACGCCGGAGTACATGCGCCGCTTGGGCGAGTTCGCCCACGAGCGCGGCATCCTGGTCCACCTGGATGGGGCGCGGATCTTCAACGCCGCGGTCGCCCAGGGCGTGGACGTGAAGGAACTGACCGGGCCGGTCGATTCGCTCACGTTTTGCCTGAGCAAGGGGTTGAGCGCGCCGGTCGGCTCGGTGGTGTGCGGGACGCGGGAGTTCGTCAGGCGGGCGCACCGCATCCGCAAGCAGGTGGGCGGCGGGATGCGTCAGGCCGGGATTTTGGCCGCGGCCGGGATCGTGGCGCTGGAGAAAATGGTATCCCGCTTGGGCGAGGACCACGCCCGGGCACGGAAGCTGGCCGCGGGTCTGCGCGAGGTGCGGGGGCTGAGGCTCGGGGAGGGGCATCCGGCCACGAATATGGTCTTCTTCGATCTGGCGGAGGAAGTCCCGATGTCCGCCAAGGATGTAGCCGAAAAGATGAAAGCCCGCGGCGTGCTGGTGGGCGTGACCGGGGCGCGGCGCTTCCGGCTGGTGACGCATTGCTGGATTGACGATGCGGGGGTGGAGCAGGCCGTGGCCGCCTTCAGGGATGTACTGGCGGCCTGACTTTCAGCAGTATTTCAGGACACTCCAGTGCGAGTCGTCGGGCTCGATCTGGTCGCGCCCCCGGGATTTGGCCGTGTAGAGGCGTTTGTCGGCCAGGTCAATCAGGCGGATGATCTCGTCGGCTTCGATGGGGAAGACCGCGATCCCCTGGCTGACCGTGGGGGAGGGGACGGTTTTGTCCTGGATGCGGATCTGCATGTTACGCATCGTTTCCCGGATGCGCAGGGCGACCTGCCGGGCCAGGTCGCCGGGGGTATTGGGCAGGCAGATGGCGAATTCCTCGCCGCCCCAGCGCCCGACCGCATCGCTGCTTTTGATGTGGCTGCGGATGGTCCGGGTCAATTGGATGAGGACCTCGTCCCCGGCCAGGTGGCCGTAGTTGTCGTTGTATTGTTTGAAGAAATCCACGTCGAGCATGATGAGGGACAAGGGGGCTGCATCGGCCAGCGCCTGGCGGGCGTCGCCTTCGAGAGCCTTCAAGAAATAGCCGTGATTGTAGACACCGGTCAGGCTGTCGAGCCGGGACTGTTCTTCGACTGACTTGTGGTGGATGGCGTTGTGCAGGACCAGGGCAGCCTGCTGGGCCAGGTTTTCGAGCATTTCCATGTCCGACCGGTCGAAGGCGTTGGGCCGGTAGGAGGCAATTGCCATCACGCCGAGCACGTCCCCGGCCTGGAGCGGGACGCCCATCCAGGCCAGGCTGGTCTTGTCCTGCCCGATGATAATCCTTTCGACGCCTTCGAGGTCGAGGGGTTTGCGCAGGTCGGGCAGGAAGAGCGGCCGGTTGTTTTGCAAGACCCACCCCGCCAGGCTGCCTTTGGCCGGGACGGTCATGTCGTAGAAATATTCGCCGTCGTCGTAGAACAGGTCGAGTTTGACGAGGTCGCCTTCGAGGATGCCCACGTAATAGGTATCGGCCTGGATGGCGTCTTTGATGGCCTCGTTCAAGAGTGGGAGGACCTGTTCGATATCCAGGGAGGCGGAAATCTGGCGGGAAAATTCGTTGATGGTTTCCAGGCGGGCGATATGCCTGAAATTGACCTGCTGCATCCGGATGATCGTCTCGGCTGCGGCGATGGACAGGATCGGCAGGCTGACCAGCCCGGCGATTTCGAAAAAGGTAGCCGTGAGAGAGCGGTGGGCGTTGATGTGGATGACCGTTGAGATGGCGATCACGGCATAGGTCGGGTAGCGGCCATAGACCACGGCGGTGAGCATCACGATGATGACCAGAAGCGGGTAGGTGATGATATCGAAGGATGCGGGGAGTAACGAGATCAGCATCCCCAGACCGATGCCGTTGATGACGGTAAGCAGCCATTCGATCTTCCCCAGGGTGGTGGTGCGCCAGAAAAAGCTGGAATACATCAGCGAAACGCTGGCGATTCCCCAAAGGAAAATGATGAGGAAAATGTGTTCAGGCAGGTCCCGGTATTGGTCGGATACCATGCTGGCTGTGACCAGGATGCCCAGGAGCAGGAGGGTGGCGATCAGCATCGGGACCATCAGGGCGCGGCCGGTGGAGTTCGACAACCTTTGCGGGAGCGGGGGGATCGAGTTCATTGGATCAAGTCGTCCAGCCCGCCGGAGCGGACCAACTCGTCCAGGGCGTTGACGATGCGGGGGTCGAACAATATGCCGGACTGGGAATGGATATAGTCCATGGCTTCCTGGATCGAAACTTTTGCGCGGTAGGGCCGGGTGCTGGTCAGGGCGTCCAGGGCGTCTACCACGGCGAAGATGCGGGCCAGCAGCGGGATCTGTTCACCGGCCAATCCCTGCGGGTAGCCGCTGCCGTTCCAGCGTTCCTGGTGGTAGCGGATCACAGGGATGGAATCTTCGAGGAAGGGGATGCCGGTGACGATCTGCGCCCCGATCTCGGGGTGTTTACGCATCATTTTCCACTCCCGCTCGTCGAGGCTGCCGGGCTTGTTGAGGATGGCGTCTTCGATGCCGATCTTGCCGATGTCGTGCAGCAGCGAGCCGCGTTCCAGCACCTTGAGTTCGGCCGGGGAGAGGCCGAGTTTCTGGCCCAGGCGGGCGGCGGCCTTGCCGACCCTGTTGCTGTGGCCTTCGGTCTCCCGGTCGCGGGCGTCGAGGGCAGACATGAGGGCGCTCAGGGTCTGGTCGTAGGTGATTTCCAGTTCCTTGAAGGCGCGTTCCAGTTCGCGGGCCTGACGCTGGGACTCGATCAGCAGGCTGGCCCGTTCGAGGGCCACGGCCACCTGGTTTGCCATCGTCTGGAGGCCGGCGGCCTGGTGGGAGTTGTACCACAGGCTTTCTTCGATCTCGAACCACAACGCGCCGTGTTTGCGTGAGGAGGTCAGGAGCGGGAGGCACACGTTCAACAGGTTGTGTTCGCCGCCCAGGATGATGCGCTGGTTGGTCTCCAGGGCCTGCTGGATGATGTGGATCGGGATGGTGGGGTTGTTGTAGGTCCCCTCATCGCTGACGCCGATGCAGGCCGCGATCTCGCCGTTATCATCGTACAGTACGATGCCGGTCTTGTGGGCCTGGATGATGCGGTGGGCGGTGGTGGCGATCACCTCGGCCTTTTCGCTCATCTTGTCCTTCTGGATGATGTCGAAGCTGAGCTGGTAAAGCAGGGTGGCAGTGCTCATCGTGGTCCGAAGTTCGTTGTACAGCCAGGAGCTTTCCACGGCCGCGGCCGCCTGGGACGCGAGCAGGTTTGCCAGGGATTCGTCCCGCTCCGAAAAGAGCAGGCTGTCTTGTTTGCCGAAAGCCAGGATGGCCCCGATGCTCATCCGGTGCAGGCGGATGGGGATGCCGATGAAACTTTGCAGGCGTTTGTGGTCCAGGGTCAGGCGGGAGTGCTGGTCATATTTGCGCACGTCCCGGACCCGGAAAACGCTCCCGGCGTTCAGGGCCGCCGCGACCAGGGAATGGCTGTTGGGGTTCTCGCTGAGGGATTTCATCAGTTCGGGGGCGAACCCGGCGGAGGCGGTGCGGCTGAACTGTCCCTGCTGGTCGAGCAGCATGACGAAGACGAAGCGGGCTTCGAGGGTCTGCCGGGCGATGATGGCGATCTCCTTGATGGAGGCATTTGGCTCCAGGGTGGAGGACAGCGAGGTCCCAGCCCGGATCAGTTCGGTCAGGTGGAGCTGGTAACTGCCCTGTTCCCAGGCCCGCAGGACTTCGCTGGCGATGGCTTCGATGGTTGCGATGTCAATGCTGTTGAAGGCCATCGGGCGGGTGTCATCCACCAGGAGCACCCCTTTCAGGTATCCCTGGTGCAGGATGGGGGTGACGACTTCGGACAGGGTCTCCTGGTTTTCGAGCTGGAAGAAATCCGGGTCGAGGCGGGTGTTGTTGGCGATCTGGGTCTTGCGCAGGCGTGAAGCTCGCCCGATGATGCCGGTGCTGGCCGATTGGCGGTAACCGGGAGGCACGGCATAGACGCCTGGCCCGGCCGCCGCCAGGACGACCAGTTCCTTACGCTCATATTCGTACAAAAGGATGGCAGCCAGCGAACAATCGAAGGCGCGTTGCAGCACGTTGACGGCGAGTTGGGCAATGACCGGTTCATCTTGTTGGTTGGCGAGTTGGTCGCGGAGTTCCTGCAAGAGGGTCAGTTGGGCCGTGCGGCGCTTTTCGATTTCCAACTGGGCGCTGCTGTGCCGCAGGCGGGCTTCGAGGACGTTTTGGGTAACTTCCCGGTCGTCCAGCACTTGCAGTATTGGGCCGGTCAGGATGTCGGCGGCGCTCTCGGGCGTTTGCGGGAGGGTAGGCTGGGTCAGGCTGACCCCCGGCAGGTTTTCGGTCACATTTTTTTGGATGGTCAGGTTGATGATCCCAATCAGGTGGCCGAGGGCGATGGTGAGGATGCTAATCAGGGTGAAGGCGACGTCCCGTTCCTGGTCTACGAAGCGGGTGATCTGCGGGTCGTCGGTCAGGTAGTGGATGCTGTTCAGTTGCAGCGACACGAAGACGATGATGACCGCGTAGACCATGCCGAGGATGGGGATCAATTGCCGGGCTGCCGGGTGCGGCCTGGGCGGGATCAATTTTTCCCAGGGCAGGCGGTTGGCGAACAGGAAACTTAGCATCAGGAAAAGCGCCGGGATCACCACCGAAATCTGGAATTCGATTGTGAAGATCAGCAGCCAGGCGGCCCAGGGCAGGACGGCGGTCTTTTCGAGGTAACCGCTCGGGGCGGCTTTCGGCCAGATCAACGCGAAGCAGGCCAAAAGTCCGGTGAGAAGGAACAGGGCCCCCATCGGTTGGGAGAAGGTTTCGAGCGGGTGGTAATTCTCCAGCAGGGATGGAGGCGCCAATATCAGCAATAATCCAACCATCAGGTTGGTGAAACTCAAGACCAGGGTCAGCGGTGAAACCGGGTGGGAGGGGGCCTTTTTGGTCAATTTCAGGGAGACGGGGAAGGCGACCGCCAGGCTTGCCAGAGCCAGCCCTTCGATCGGCAGGGCGCTGGTAAAGTATAGACCGGCCAGGGCGCCCATGGCGAGGGTGCGCAGGAACCTGACGGCCCGGCGCACACGCCCGCCGATGCCGGTCATCAGGACGGTTAGGGAGAACAGACTGGTGAGGAAAAACCCGACCGCCAGACCGGTGATCAGCGACTGGAAATCCGGACTTTTGAGCAGGGTTTGGCGGTGGGGAATCAACAGTAGGGTATGCGCGGTCGAGATGAGTATTCCGGCTGTTATAAATTCTATGGCGTAGTAAAAGCGTCTTGTCATGGGGTTGTGGGGGTGGCTCAGGTGACAAAATTATACATGGTTTGGGGGCCAGTAATGCTTACAACTGGATACCAGACAGACAGCTTGTATAGTGTTTGTAAAGCCAAATTTGATATAATCACGCTGCTGGCGGATGGGGAATGCCAGTTGGGGCGGGTGGGACCCTCCCGGAATAACCGGTCCAATCTTCTTACACAGGTGAATTATGCCGTCATACATGACTTTGGAACAGATTGATGATGCCGTCGCCGCGCTGCGCCAGCGGACCACGCTCGAGCCGCAGGTGGCGATTATCCTCGGCTCGGGACTTAACGGTTTGGCCGAGTCGGTCGAGGAGGCAGTGGCCATCCCCTTCGGCGACCTGCCCCACTGGCCGGTTTCCACCGTCTATGGGCACGCCGGGCGGCTGGTGTTGGGGAAGCTCGAAGGCCGGCCGGTCTTCGTCATGCAGGGGCGGGTCCATTTTTACGAAGGCTACAGCATGTCGCAGGTGACTTTCCCGGTGCGGGTGATGCAGCGCCTCGGCATCCAGATCTTGATCGTGACCAACGCGGCCGGGGCGGTCAATCCGGATTACGCTCCCGGCGACGTGATGCTGATCCTCGACCATTTGAATTTGGTCGGCATGGCCGGGTTCAACCCGCTGTTCGGTCCCAACCTGGACGAGTTCGGCCCCCGATTCCCGGACATGAGCCGGGCCTACGACCGCCAGCTCCACGATCTGGCCCGCCGGGCCGCGGCTGAAAATGGGATTTTACTGCACGAGGGCGTCTATGTCGGTTTGAGCGGGCCGTCCTTCGAGACCCCGGCGGACCTGCGCTTCCTGCGCAACGCCGGCGCCGACGCGGTCGGCATGTCCACCGTACCGGAAGTGACGGTGGCCCGGCACGGCGGCACGCGGGTGCTCGGTTTTTCGGGCATCAGCAATAAGGCCAACCTCGACGGTTCGACCGAGACCACCCACGAAGAAGTGCTCGAAGCGGGGAAACTGCTCGTGCCCAAACTCGAAACCCTGGTGCGCGGCGTCCTGCGCCAGATTTAGAAATGTCTGCCGAAATCATCCGTTCTCTCGCCAAAGCCGAAACGCTGGTTTACATCGTCTTGGCGGCACTCATGCTCTACACGCTGCGCAATTTGTGGCGTGCCTGGCGGGAGACGCGCGGCGCGGTCTTCGTGCTGGAGCGCGAAGTCGCGATGCGTAAACTGACCAGCTCGATCACCGCGCTGGTCTTCCTGATCGCGCTGGCCTTCGTCGAGTTCGTGCTGGCGACCTTCATCGCCCCAGCCCTGCCGGCCGCCAGCCTGTTCTCCACACCGACGGTGAACTTGCTGGTCGTCCCGACCGGGACGTTATCGCCCGAATTCGCCACGGCCTTCGCCCAGACGGCCCAAGCCCCGTCGCTCGCGGGGACCAGCGGCTGCATTCCCGGACAAATGGTGATCACCTCGCCCCAGGCCGGGGCGGAAATCACTGGGCAGGTCGAACTGATCGGGACGGTCAACACCCCCAATTTCGGTTTCTATAAATATGAAGTTTCGCTCGAAGGCACCCAGGTCTGGTCCACGGTCAGGGCCGAACCGACGTTGAAGAACAACGAACCGCTTGGCGTTTGGGATACCACCGAACTCGCGCCGGGGAATTACCTGATCCGCCTGATTGTGGTGGATAACGAGGGCAACAGTCTGGAGCCTTGCATCGTGCCGGTCAAGGTGGTGAAATGATGTTGGAAAACCTGCAGATCCGCCCCGGCATCGCCACCGACCTGCCGCGCCTGATGGCGATGGACCATTCCTGCATGAGCGAATATGTCTGGCAATTGGATTTCCAGAAGGATGCCGAGCAGGCCGCGGCCGTCTTCCGCCAGGTGCGGCTGCCGCGTGAGGTGCGCGTCCCCTACCCGCGCCGCACCGACACCCTGGCCGACCTGTGGCCTCACCAGCCGGGACTGGTGGCGGCGCTCCCCTCCGGCCCGGCGGGATACGTCCGCATGTGGGAGCAGGCCTCAGCCGGGACGGTCTGGGTCACGGACCTGGTGGTCGCCCCCTCGTTACGGAGGCAGGGCCTCGGGTCCCGTTTGATGCGGGCCGCCCAAGACTGGGCCTCGGCGCGCGGGGCGCGGCGGATCATCCTCGAAATGCAGTCCAAGAATTATCCCGCCATCTGCCTGGCGCAGTCTTTAGGGTACGATTTCTGCGGGTATAATGACCAATACTACGCCACGCAAGATGTAACTTTATTTTTTGGACGGGCGTTGAAATAAGTGGAAGGCTTCGATGTTTAACGGTTGGCTGAACAGCTTACTGGCGGGGATACAAACGCTCAATCAAATCCTGACAGCGGGTATTGCCATCACCGCCTTCTCGTTGTTCCTTTACGCCTTATCCTTCAACCTGCGCGACCGTGTAGCGCGCTCGTTTGCTTTAATTCTCTTGTGCGTGGTGGTCGTCTTCACCGCCGAGACGATGGGCAGCAACGACGCGCCGCTGTGGACGATTGACCTGTTCCTGCGCGTCCAGTGGATCGGGATCGTCTTCCTGCCGGCGGCCTACCTGCACCTCTCGGACGCCCTGCTGGTCACCGCCGGGCGGCCCTCGCGCGGACGCCGCCGCCTGGCCGTGCGGCTGATGTACGTGGTCTCTTCGGGATTTCTGGTATTGCTCTCGCTCGGCCTGCTGCTCGGCCCGCTCGTCCCGGACGGGGAGCCGGCCCCGCACCTGCGGCGCACCTTCTGGACCGAATTATTCACCGCTTTCTATCTCGTCTCCATGCTCTGGGCCTGGATCAATTTCCTGCGGGCCTACCAGCGTATGTTGACCCGTTCGGGCCGCCGCCGGATGCTCTACCTGATGGCCGGGGCCACCGCCCCCGCCCTGGGTTCCTACCCCTTCCTGCTCTACGGTTCAGACATCTCCGCCGGCCACCCATACCTGTTCTGGACTTCGGTGCTGGCGATCAACTTCCTGGTCGGCGGACTGGTGGTGGTCATGGCCTACGCCGTGGCCTTCTTCGGCGTCTCGTGGCCGGACCGGGTGGTCAAATCCCGTTTATTCAAGTGGATCATGCGCGGGCCGGTCACCGCTTCGCTGGCCCTGGGCATGATGACCATCGTCCGCCGCGTCGGTGAATTGTTCGGGCTGCCCTATTCGGCGGCCGTCCCGGCCGTGATGGTCGGGACCGTGCTGCTGATGGAACACCTCATCACCCTGGCCGCGCCCCTGTGGGAGCGCTGGCTGTTCTACGGCAGCGACCGACGTCAATTGATGCTGCTGCAAAACATCGAAGAACGCCTGCTAACCCAGAGCGACCTGGACCAGTTCCTCGACGCCATCCTGGCTGCCGTGCGGGATTATTTGCAGTCCCCCTGCGCCTTCATCGCCGCCCTGAACGGCGACGAATTATCCCTGATCGTCGTGGCGGGCAACCGCAGCCTGCTCAGCCAGGAGAACCTGTCCGACGCCCTCGAAGCCATCGCCCCGCTCAATGGCAGCGGCGGGCAGGAATTTACCTGGGGCAATTTCTGGCTGCTACCCCTGCGCGGCAAACCCGACGGCCTCGACCGGGACGTCGTCCCTCCGCTGGTGGGGTTGCTGGGTGTGGCCCGCCAATCGGAGCGCGGCCTGGACCGCGACCAGCGTTCGGCCCTGTGGCTACTGGCCGGGCGGGCCGCCCTGGCCTTGGAAGACCGCCTGGTGCAGCAGAACGTCCTCCGCTCATTGGAGGATTTGCAGCCCAAAGCCGAGATGCTCCAGCGGATGCGGGCGGCCTCCCGCTACGATTCGCGCACCAACCTGCTCGAAGAGACCCTGGCGGGCGATGTGGCCATGGCCGATTGGGTCAAGGATGCCCTCAGCCATTACTGGGGCGGCCCGAAGCTGACCAAAAGTCCGCTGATGAACCTGCGCATCGTCCGCAAGGTGGCGGACGAGTACGACGGCAACATGCCCAACGCCCTGCGGGCCGTGCTGCGCCAGGCGGTCGAGCGGATGCGTCCCGACGGCGAGCGCCGTTTCACGACCGAGTGGATCCTTTACAACATCCTGGAGTTGAAATTCATCCAGGGACAAAAAGTACGTGACGTCGCCGCCCGCCTCGCCATGTCCGAAGCGGACCTGTACCGCAAACAGCGGGTGGCGGTGGAAGCTGTGGCCAGGGCTATCCTCAACATGGAAGAGCAGACAGAAGAAGAATTGGAAGGGAAGGAGGTTTTACAGGCTTAATGATTGCCAATCAGAACTCAGATGTCTCCAAATTTACAACCGATGAAGGATGGTGGGAATCGGTCTTGGCCGACGAGGAGCGATATAGCAGCGCGTTTCCGCCCAAGCCGGTCAAACCCCCAAAGCCGCCCGAGAAGGCCAGGGAGGAACAACCTGCCAACCCGGGCTGGGGCCAGGCCAAGCGTTTGTACCGCCAGGACGAGATCATCGCCATGAAGGTGGTCGGTTTCAACCGCGGCGGCCTGCTGGTGGAGGGCAACGACCTGCAAGGGTTCGTGCCTTTTTCCCACCTGGTGGACGTGGAGGAAATCTCGGATAAGCGTCAGCGCGATCGCGTCCTGGGGGCTTACGTGGGCCGCACCTTGCAGCTCAAGGTGATCGAATGTGCGCCCGAAGACGGCCGGGTGGTCTTCTCGGAACGAGCTGCCCTGGCCGGAGCCGGGCAGCGCTCCCGCCTGTTCTCCTTACTCCAGGCCGGGAACAAGGTCAGCGGCGAGGTGACTAACATCACCGATTTCGGCGTCTTCGTGGACCTGGGCGGGGTCGAGGGCCTGATCCACATCTCCGAGCTGTCGTGGGGACGCGTGGCCCACCCGCGCCAGATCGTCTCGCTCGGCCAGAAGCTCGCAGTGCAGGTGCTCGACATCTCGCCCGAACGCTGCCGGGTAGCCCTCAGCCTGAAACGCCTCGAACCCAACCCCTGGGAAGACGCCGAAACCCGTTTCGCGGTGGGCCAGGTCGTCCCGGCGGAAATCACGGCCATCATGTCTTACGGGGCGTTCGCCCGCCTCGAAAACGGGATCGAGGGCCTGGTGCATGCCTCCGAAATGCCGCTCGACCCCGGCGTCACCTCCCGCGACATTTTAAATATTGGTCAGAAGGTGCAGGTGCGCATCCTGCACGTGGATGCGTCTAGCCAGCGCCTCGGCCTGAGTATGAAGGTGGATGCCTGAGCCGTTATGCCCAAATCGACTCCGAACGCCCGCAAGAAAACGCCGGTTCGCCGCGAGCCGGTTTACGAACAGAGCGGCGACTGGCTGGACAACCTGACGCGCTTCTGGACGCGCTTCGGGCGTTTTGCGCGTGACGTCGGCGGCGTGTTCCTGCTGGCGGCGGCGGCTGTCTCGCTCCTGGCGCTGGCCGGCCTGACCAGCGGCACCCTGATGCGCCCCTGGGCCACACTGCTCTGGCGCTTCCTGGGCTACGGGGCCATCCTCTTCGTGCTGGGGATCGGGATGGTCGGACTGGTCGTCCTGCGCCGCAGCGACGAACCCGTCCGCTGGGGACGCGTTTTCGCCCTCGAATTCGCAGCCTTCCTGACCCTGGGCCTGCTCACGTTGCTGGGAGACGGCAGCCTGCAACGCGCCCGCGACGGCTACGACGGCGGTTACCTCGGCTGGGGCCTGGTCACGCTCTTCGACCGGACGATCGGCCGCTTCGCCGGGACGCTGGTCATCGGCTTGGGCTGGCTGCTGGCCGTCATGGCGGGATTCGGCCTGTGGTCCCGGCTCGAAGCGTGGCTGATGAAAGTCGCAGGCGAGACTCCACCCGTCGAAACGGTGGACGAACCGGCGTATGAGTCGCCCGAATCCGAAGCTGAAGCATTGGTTGTAGAAGAGAAGCGCGGCCTGTTCGGGCGTGGGACGAAAAAAAAGAAGATCGAACTGCCGCCCGAATTCCGCAAGTCGCTCAAGGTGACGGAAAACCACGACCAGCACCCGGTTCAGCCGCTGCCGCGCGGCGAACGCCTGCCGCCCCTCAACCTGCTGCTCGGCGAGCAGAATTCCCGCCCCGACGAGCGGACGATCAACCAGACCGCCGGGCTGATCGAAAAGACCCTGGCTGAGTTCGGCATCCCGGCCCAGGTGATCGGCTTCCGGGTCGGGCCGACCGTGACCCAGTTCGCCGTGCAGCCGGGTTTCTTCGGCAAGAACGGCGACGAGGCCGAGGACGCCCAGCGCATGAAAGTGCGGGTGGCCCAGATCGCCAATTTGCAGCGCGACCTGGCCCTGGCGCTTTCGGCGCAACGGCTGCGGATCGAAGCGCCGGTGCCGGGCAAGCCCTACGTAGGTATCGAAGTGCCGAATTCGCGTTCCTCGGTGGTGCGCCTGCGGCCCATTCTGGAGACCGAAGCCTTTTACAAGGTCAACGCGCCACTGGCGATGGCCCTGGGACGGGACGTCTCCGGCGCGCCGCTGGTGGCCGACCTGGCCCGAATGCCGCACCTGCTGATCGCCGGCGCGACCGGTTCGGGCAAGTCGGTCTGCATTACCGCCATTGCGGCCTGCCTGGCGATGAACAATGCCCCCGAAGACCTGCGGATAGTGATGATCGACTCGAAAATGGTCGAGTTGATCCGTTTCAACGGCCTGCCGCACCTGTACGGCAAGGTCGAGACGGACATCCAGCGCATCCTGGGCGTGCTGCGCTGGGTGGTGGTGGAGATGGAACACCGCTACCGCCTGCTCGAAGCCGCCCGCTCGCGTGACCTGGACGCTTACAATGCCAAACAGCAGCGCCGCAAAGACGGGCAGCCAGCTCTGCCGCGCATTGTGGTTATCATAGACGAACTGGCCGACCTGATGATGTCGGCCCCCGACCAGACCGAACACAACCTCGTCCGCCTGGCACAGATGGCCCGCGCCACCGGCATTCACCTGGTGGTGGCGACCCAGCGTCCCAGCACGGATGTGGTCACCGGGCTGATCAAGGCCAACTTCCCGGCCCGCATTGCGTTCGCGGTCGCTTCGGGCGTGGATTCTCGCGTCATCCTGGATACCCCCGGCGCGGAGACCCTGCTTGGGCGCGGCGATATGCTCTTTTTGCAGCCCGAAGTCGGCAACCCGCTGCGGGCCCAGGGTGTGATGATCACCGACGGCGAAATCGAGAAGATCATCAACCACTGGCAAAAGATGACCACTCCCACGATTGCGCCGCCGCCCTGGGAGAAACTGCTCCAGGAAGCCGGCGAAGACGAAGAAGACTCGCTCGTGGAGCAGGCCGTGGAGATCGTCCGCTCGGCGCAGCGGGCCAGCGCCTCCCTGCTCCAGCGGCGGCTGCGGATCGGATACCCGCGGGCGGCGCGCCTGCTCGACCAGCTCGAAGACATGGGCGTGGTCGGTCCCTCGCAGGGCGGCGGGCGCGAGCGCGAAGTGCTGCTCGACCCGGACGATGATTTCAATGATGAGGAAGGAAACTGATCGGTGCGAGAAAAATCTCTGGAAATCAAACCAACCCTGACGGATCGGTTGAGGATCCTGTTCAAAGGAGTCATCGAGCCGGTTGCGGGTTTTTTCAACCGGCTTGGCTTGCGTCCCAACACGATGACCCTGATGGGGCTGGCCGGGAGCGCGGCCGGCGCGTATTTGCTATCGCGCGGCCTGATCGTCCCCGGCGGCATCCTGCTGGCGGTCGTCACGCCTTTCGACGCGCTCGACGGCACCATGGCCCGCCTGCGCGGCGAATCCAGCGACTGGGGCGCGTTCGTCGATTCGGTCACCGACCGCTATTCGGAATTGTTCGTACTTGGCGGCCTGTTGTATTACTTCATCCAGCAGGATAACCACCTGGCTTCGATGCTGCTCTACATCGCTGCGGGAGGGTCGCTCATGGTCTCTTATACCAAAGCCCGCGCCGATTCGCTCAACTACGAAGCCAAGATCGGGCTGCTGACCCGGGTCGAGCGCTACCTGGTCATCATCCCGCTCCTGATCCTGAACCAGCCGGTGCTGCTCGCCTGGCTGGTGGCGATCTTCGCCAATTTCACGGCTTTTCAGCGCATCTTCTTCGTCCGCCGCCAGGCCCGGGTGAAGATGAAGCTACTATAAAGGAGAGTATTTTGCCAACCCCACCTCAAGGTTTTTACATCGGATCATTCCTGGTCCATTATTACGGCATCATCCTGATGACCGGCGCGGTCGCGGGGGCTTACCTGGCCTCGCGTGAAGTCAAACGGCGCGGCCACGACCCCGAACTCGTTTGGGACCTGCTCATCTGGCTGGTCATCGCCGGGGTGATCGGCGCCCGGCTGTGGCACGTCTTCACCCCGCCGCCTTCGGCCATCGCCGCCGGGATCACCACCAAATATTACCTGACCCACCCGCTCGACCTGATCAACCTCCGCTCCGGCGGGCTGGGCATCCCCGGCGCGGTCATCGGCGGCGCGATCGCGCTCTACTTCTATGCCCGCAAGCACAGCCTGTCCTTCGCCGAGTGGGCCGACATCGCCGCGCCCAGCCTGGCACTGGGACAGGCCATCGGGCGTTGGGGCAATTACTTCAACCAGGAACTCTACGGGGCGCGCACCGACCTGCCCTGGGCGGTTTACATCGAAGCCGAGGGCGCCACCTTTCACCCGCTCTTCCTCTACGAATCGCTCTGGAACCTGGCCAATATGGCTTTCCTCATCTGGCTCTCGCGCCGGCTTGCGGGGCGGCTTAAGTCTGGCGATCTGTTCCTGGTTTACCTGATTACCTATCCCATCGGACGCTTTCTGCTGGATTTCATGCGCCTCGACGCGGCCCTGGTCGGCGGGATCAACATCAACCAGACCTTCATGGCAGTCATCGCCGTCTGCGCCGGAGCGGCCCTGTTCTGGCGGCATCGTCCCGCCCGGCCATCGGGACTCTTGTCTGATTGACGTTTCGACCCCCAAGGCCTATTCTTGA
>DYLB01000035.1 GCA_020722305.1 Anaerolinea thermophila
TTTGCGCCTTGGCGGCTTCGCGTTAAGTTTTTGGAGTTTTTGCAGTGGACTCAACTACATTTTCGGTATCTATTCAGCCTTCGGTTGATCCGCTAATCTGCGCCAATGCTTCGATAAGGTCTCGATAGCACTTCGTGCCACAGGCAGGCTCGACCGCCAACTCAGCACAAGTTTTCGCTAATCCTTTGCGGTTTTGAGGCCTTTTTATTCGTGGAGATTAGCGAAGATTAGCGGAGTAAATGCTCTTTTCGACGTTGGGCTGAATGGTTACCAGGTCGTCAGCATAAAAATCGGGGCCGGTTATTGACCAGCCCCGAAACTTTTTACTTCTCTCTCCTCACTTTTTACTCCCCTTGAACTCATCCATATAGACCTTGATCGCCGGCAGCCCGGTCAGCTTCTCGTAGAAGAAGTTGTTGACCAGGTTGATGACTTCGGCCCGGGCGGCTTCTACTTCGGCGTGCATCTCGTGGCCGGATTCCTGCTTGTCGAGCGAGCGGCGCAGCCTGAGCAGGTGACGCACCACCATCGACTCTTCGTCGCCTTCGAGGGCCTCGATCACCGACAGGACCAACCCGTCGGCCTGGGAGGTCACGTTCGAGATCGGGATGGTCGAGCCGGGGGTGCAGCACTCCTCCATCGTGCGGAACAGCGACCAGACCTGGTAGAGCATCGAGGCCGGCTCGTCGAACAGCTCCCGGATGAAGGCTGCTTCCTCGTAGCGCCCGGTCAGGCGGAAGACGTTGTACATTCGTTTGGCGGCCTTGCCGTAGTTGATGTCTTTGGTCAGGTACTTGTTGACTTCCTTTTCCAACTGCTCGACGTACTCGTCCAGGGCGTCGGCCGAGACGTGCTGGGCCAGTTTCGAGAAGATCGGCACGGACTCGGCTTCGAGGTAGATTTCCTGGAAGTACGGATCGAGATACCCGTCCAGCGGTGTGATCGTCCCGTCCGGCGCCTCCCACGTGACGTCGAGCATGTTGCTGGCGTTGACCAGTTGGCCGCGCACCCCGTCCGAAACGACCCAATCCAGTTTGCACCAGCCGGGGTCGAGCATCACGTCCTCCCAGCGGATGGCGACCGTCTGCCCGTCGGGGAGCATCACGTCGAACTGGCCGCGCTCGATCTCCTCCGGCGACCAGGCAATCGGACTCCCTTTCGATTTTGGCTTCCCGTCCCGGATCACGTCCATCGGGAAGTTGCCGAACTTGACCTCGATCAGCAGATGGGTCGGCCCTTTGACCGTTTCCAGCGCCTTCCG
This sequence comes from Anaerolinea thermophila, assembly GCA_020722305.1. Lineage (GTDB taxonomy): Bacteria > Chloroflexota > Anaerolineae > Anaerolineales > Villigracilaceae > UBA5796. The sequence continues at coordinate 1,262 of DYLB01000035.1, forward strand.
ACGCATCTGTTCGGCCAGGATAGCGCAGGCTGCCTCGCGAGTCTCGGCCAGGATGTTGATCCGCTCGAAGAAATCCGCATCGCCGGGGTAGCTCTGGATCTTGGACTGGGCCGCCGAACCCGAGAGCGCCAACGCCGTTTCGACTTTTCCCGGCACATCGGCGAACTCGACCAGCCGCCCAATCCTGCGGAAATGCTCCAGGTCGGCGTCGCTGAAATCGAGCATGGACACTTTGTGGCCGAAGACGCCGGTGCGCACATCCTGGACGATGCTGCTTTCGCCCTGCTCGGCGGCCATGGCGGTCAGCCATTGCAGCGCCTCGGATTCGTCCATTTCCACGCCCAGGCGCCGGGCGGAGTTGATGATGCGTTCCAAATCTTGCTTGGGGGCTGGCTGGGTCATTTTCTCTCCTTATTTTCGAGGTTGAACGCGGATGAACGCGGAGAACGCAGATTTTTCTTTATTTTCCGTGTTCATCCGCGCTCGTCCGCGTCCCATTGAAGTTCAGCATCTTCCTGAACAATACGGCCTGGTCGAGGGCGTCTTGCAGGGCATTGTGGGTCAGCGGGTGGTGGGTAGCGAGGTGATTCGACACCTGGGCGAAGCCGGTCTCGGCCCAGGTCACGCCGTTTTGGCCCATGAAGTAGGCCTTGATGTCCAGGGCGCTGTGGCCGAAGGGATTGCGGCCCAAATAACGGTGGAAATACTCGGCGACGAACATCCAGTCGAAAGGGGCGTTGAAGGCCACGAAGACCGGCCTCCCGTCCGGGGGTGTGACGGAGGCGAGCCAGGCCTCGAACTGAAGTAAAGCCTGTTCGGGCGGGAGTCCGCTGCGGGTCAGTTCGTCCAAGTCCAGCCCGCACACAGCCAGGGCTTCGGGCGTAAAACTGGACTTGTCCGGCTTGAGTTCGACGTAGAAGGTCTGGGCCGGGTCGAGCGCCAGGCAGGCCCCGATGGAAAGCAGGGCATACTGTGACGGGTTCGGCCCGGCAGTCTCGACATCCACGGAGATGTAAGTTTCAGTGTGGGGCATGGGGGTATTATACGAGACTCCTCTGCTTTAAGATCACAAGTTTGGTAAATTCCCCAAAACAAGTCTATAATTCAAACGCGTCCCTGTCACTGCGACCGCTGGTCGAGTAGTCCTGAGCATAGCGAAGTCGAAGGACGTATCGAGACCAGATGGCGAAGCAGTCTCCTGATGCAACGGGAGATTGCTTCGAGGCCCTTCGACTCCCGCTTCGACTTTGCTCAGCGTCCGCTCAGGGCATCTCGCAATGACAAACCTGATTACTGGTCACTGAATACTGAATACTAAATACTGAATACTGAATGACTGCCATAGATGAAGTCAAAGCCCGCATAGATATCGTTGACCTGGTCTCCGGGGCCGGGGTCAAATTGCGCCGCGCCGGACGCAACTATATCGGTTTTTGCCCGTTCCACAGCAACACCAAAACCCCGGCCTTCGTCGTCTGGCCGGAGACCGGCACCTGGCGCTGTTTCGGCCAGTGCAACGAGGGCGGCGACGTCTTCAAGTTCGTGATGAAGAAGGAAGGCTGGGACTTCGCCGAGACCCTGCGTTACCTGGCGGAGCGGGCCGGGGTGCAGTTGGAACCGCTCACCCCCCAGAAGCAGGAGCAGATCGAGGAACACGACCGCCTGCGCTCCCTGCTCGAGGAGGCGGTGATTTTCTACCGCGGCCACCTGCTGAATCATTCGGATGTGCTGACTTATCTCCACGACCAGCGCGGCCTGACCGACGCCACAATCGAGACTTTTGGCCTGGGTTACGCCCCGAATAGCTGGGACGCGGCCCTCAAACATTTCACCGGGCGCGGCTACACCGAACAGGAGTTGATAGATGCCGGCCTCCTCACCGTCCGCGAAGACGAAACACGCAACACGCAACACGCAACTCCTAACTCGCATCTCGCATCCCGAATTTACGACCGCTTCCGCCACCGCATCATGATCCCGATCCGCGACGAGCGCGGGCGCATGGCCGGGTTTGGGGCGCGGGTGGTGGACCCGAACGACATTCCCAAATTCCTGAATTCCCCGCAGACGCCGCTCTTCGACAAGGGCCGCCTGCTCTACGGCCTCGACCGCGCCCGCAAGCCGATCCGCGCCGCCGACCAGGCGGTGATCGTCGAGGGCTACTTCGACGCCATCGCCCTGCACCAGGCAGGGTACGAGAACGTCGTCTCGCCCATGGGCACGGCGTTGACGGAAGACCAGTTGCGCCTGCTCAAGAAATTCTCGCGGCGCATCGTCCTGGCTCTCGACCCCGATGCGGCCGGGCAAAAAGCCGTGCTGCGCGGCCTCGAAGCTGCCCGCTCGGCGATGGACAAGGAAGGCCAGTGGGGTTTCGACGCCCGCGGCCTGCTGCGCCACGAATCCCGGTTGCAGGCCGATTTGCGCGTGGCGGCCATCCCCGACGAACTCGACCCGGACGAGATCGTCGCCCGCGACCCGGCGGAATGGGCCAGGATCCTCGAGAAGGCCAAGCCCATCGTCACCCACGTGATGGAGACCCTGGTTGCCGAGCAGGACATCACCCAGCCAAAAGTCAAGGCGCAGATCGCGGCCCAGGTTGTGCCGTTGATCGAAGACCTGCCCGACCCGGTCGAACGCGACACTTATCGCCAGCAGTTGGCGCGCCTGCTCAGGGTGGATGAACGCGCGTTGATGGCCGCGCCAACTCAAAGTCCACGCGTGAGCCGGGGACGCGGCCGCCGCCAGCCGCAGACCGGGCAGGAACCGCTGGAATCCGCCCCGGGCGCGGCCGCAGTCAACCCCTCCCAGAAGCTCGAAGCCGCCTGCCTGGGCATCCTGCTCGACAAGCCCGAACTGCTCTGCCGCCTCGACCGGGTCTTGCAGGAAGGCGGTTTGAGCGCCCTGTCTTTCGAGGATTTCGGGTATACTGACCACCAGATGCTGCTGGGGCTGATTCGCCGCTCGGCGGAGCAGGATGTGGCCGACCCGCACCGGTTTGTCATTGATAACCTGACGGATGACTTGCAGGCGCTCTATGCCAGCCTCACCCGATCCGCCGGCCCCGCCGCACGAGACGACCGGCTGCTCGAAGAACTGTTCAGGATGGTCAAGTCGTTGAGGAAAATGACCGCAAATGAAAGCCTGAACCAGTTGCGCTTTTTGCAGGAAAATGCCCAGCAACAGGACGATGCCGATACGCTGCGTGATTACCAGCAGCAAGCCGCGCAGCACATGCGCCTGCTGCGCGACCTCGACCAGGCCAGCAAATCCCTGGCCGCCAGACGAATCGAGTGATGGATGCCGCGTAAAGCCAAACCGGTGGCCGAGCCTCCCGAAGAACCCCTGCCCGTCCCGGACGATGAACCTGAATCCGATATGGATGACATTTTGCCAGACGAGATCGAAGCGGAGCCGGACCTGGACGCCAACATTGACGTTAACCCTGAAGAGCTGGTGGACGTCGTAGAAGACGTGGAAGACCCATTGGAACTGGTCTCGAACCCGCGCCTGGTGATGGAACTCTCAGAGGACCCGGTGCGGCTCTATCTGCGCGAGATCGGCCAAGTCAAGCTGCTGGATTCCGACAGCGAGTTCCGGCTGGCGACCTTGATCGAGGGCCACCGGATGCTCAAATCCTTCCAGCGCCGGCCCGCCGGCCGGGCGGGCGAGTCGCCGCTGCTGGTGGGCTACCGGGCGGTGGTCAACGAGATGTTGACCGCCTGGGAGCGGCTGGTCGAGGATGCCAAGTGGCTCAAGACGGGCCTGCCCGACCTGGCCCTGGTGCTGACCGAGGCCCAGACCCTGCACTCGGGCTGGGAAATCGGCGTGCCGTCGTACATGCGTTCGTATCTCGATAACGACCTGTGGGGCAAAGACCGGTTATGGGACGGCCTGGTGCGCCAGGCGTACAGCGTTTTCCTGTGCATGTACCTGCTGCCGCCCGCCTACGCCGATTGGCTGCTTGGGTTCATCCGTCGGCATGGAAGGTTGCCGGTCCTGCGCACCCTGTACCAGAAAATCCCCGACGAGGAGTCCCTCAAGGACGCGGCCACCGGCACGGCTGCCGGGGCCGAACAGGCCAGTCACGCCCTGATTCGGGCCAACCTGCGGCTGGTGGTCAGCGTGGCGAAACGTTACCTCGGGCGCGGCATCCCTTTCCTCGACCTGATTCAGGAGGGCAATCTGGGCCTGTTGCGGGCGGTCAACAAGTTCGACCCCCGGCGCGGCTTCAAGTTCAGCACTTACGCCACCTGGTGGATCCGCCAGTCAATCAACCGCTCGATTGCGGAACAGGCCCGCACCATCCGCATCCCGGTCCACCTGTTCGAGACGATCACCCGCCTGCTGCGCGTCCAGCACAACCTGACCCAGGAACTGGGCCGCGACCCGACGACCGAGGAGCTGGCCCTCGAATCCGGCTACCTGGAGCCGAAGGAGGTCAAGGCCATCCTGCGCTCTCAGGCGGACGGTACCCCGCTCTCGCCGATCATCCAGCGCCAGTGGGAGGTGGCGGCGGCCAAGGTGGAGCGCGTCCTGCGTTCGGCCGAGGAGCCGGTCTCGCTCGAAGGCCCGGTCGGCGACGAGGATTCCAGCCAGTTGGGCGATTTCATCCAGGACGACGACGCCCTCGAACCGATGGATGCCGCAGCGCGGGAGATGCTGCGCGAACAGGTTCAGAATGCGTTGGCGGCCCTCTCGGAGCGCGAGCGCCAGGTGCTAGAACTGCGCTTCGGCTTGCTCGATGGCAAAGACCACACGCTGGAAGAGGTCAGCCGTTATTTCAACGTGACCCGCGAGCGCATCCGCCAGATCGAGGCTAAAGCGTTGCGGAAACTGCGCCACCCGACCCGCAGCCGCCAGTTGAGGGATTATTTGACGTGATCGTTGGGCAGGGGCGATCCGCCCGGTAATAAAAATCAGGAATATTTATGAAGACTCCAGGTGAACCTTCCGGGTTGATGTCCCTAAAAGGTCGCCCTTACAGGAGCCTGTAAGCCCGATGACATTCATCGGGCTTTTTTGGTGCATAAATCACTTCTCCTTGTGAAAAAGGATACTTAGGGTTTTCCCAAAAATCAACTATGATATACTTGTGCTTCGATACACAAGTCCCGTAAACAAAGAGGCTGATTATGCTTTTTGAGTATCTTGCTATCGCAATTTTGACAGTTTTAGCGGTCTTGGTTGCCTTGATCGCCATTGGACTGGGGGAACTCTTCGGCCCCAAAAAGAAATCGGAATTCAAATCCATGCCTTACGAATCGGGCATGACACCCTACGGGCCGGGGACCCGGCGCATGCCGGTGCGGTTCTACCTGATCGCGGTATTATTTATCCTGTTCGACATCGAAGTGGTGTTCTTCCTGCCCTGGGCGATCGTCTTCAGGCAGCTCGGCTTGTTCGGGTTGATCGAGATGGTGATCTTTATCGCTATTTTATTGGTTGGCTACATTTATGCCTGGAAGAAAGGAGCCTTAGAATGGGAGTAGAACAAAAACTCGGTGATATGGGGATCGTGACCACCACCCTCGAACAGATGGTCAACTGGGCCCGGACGCGCGCCATGTGGCCGATGCTCTTCGGCCTGGCCTGCTGCGCCATCGAGATGATGTCGGCCCAGGCGGCGAACTACGACATGAGCCGCTTCGGCATGGAACTGATGCGCGCCAGCCCGCGCCAATCGGACCTGATGATCGTGGCCGGGCGCGTCTCGAAGAAAATGGGTCCCGTCCTGCGCCGCCTTTACGACCAGATGCCGGAGCCGAAATGGGTAATCGCCATGGGCGATTGCGCCTCCTGCGGCGGCGTGTTCAACAACTATGCCATCTATCAGGGGGTGGATGAAGTCGTGCCGGTGGATGTCTATGTGGCGGGCTGCCCGCCGCGCCCCGAATCCCTCATCCACGCGGTGGTGACCCTGTACGAGAAAGTGCAGACCGAAAAGTTCAAGGATGCGGCGAAGGCTTAGGTAACACCCCATGGAAAACACCCTTCAATCCATCGTCCAGACTTTGCAAGAAAGATTCGAGGTCAACCCTGTGGAAGAGTTTCGCGGCGAGGTGCATGGGTTCGTCGCGCCTGCCCGGGTCGTGGAGGTGTTGACCCATTTGCGGGATCACGAGTCGTTCGAACTGATGTCGGCTATGACGGCTGTGGACTACTGGCCCAATGAGGCTCCACGCTTCAACGTGATCTACCAGTTGACCTCGATCTCGCGGAACCTGTCGCTGCAGGTGCGCGTCCCGGTAGCGGGAGCAGACCCAAAGGTCCCGACCGTGAGCGGGGTGTACGCCAGCGCCAACTGGCGCGAGCGCGAGCTCTTCGACATGTTCGGCATTACGTTCGAGGGCCATCCCGACCTGCGCCGGATCCTGATGCCTTTCGATTGGGTCGGCCATCCGCTGCGCAAGGATTTCCCACTGGGATACGAAGAGCCACAGTTCACCTTCAATTTCGAAGAGATCAGCCTGCAAAAGCCCAATCCAGAGGCATAATGGCTTCATCGCGGCCCGCCATCGCAGAACTGTTCGAGATGTCTATTTCGCTGGAGAGGCAAATCCAGGCGGTGTATCTCTATTGGCAAACATTGTTCGCCTCTGCTCCGAAGGCGGCTTCCTTCTGGCAGGAGTGTGCCCGTGAGGAAGACTTTCATGCCAGGCTGCTGCTCAACCTGTCTGACCAATTGACGGCTGAGCAGCTTGCAGAACCGGCGGATATCTCGATCTATGAGTGTGCTTTGCGTACACAACAGTTGCTGGGCAGCCTGAACAAAAATGTAAAGACCCTCGACGAAGCGCTCGAACTGGCAACCCGGATCGAACATTCGGAAGTCAATTCCATTTTGGAATTCCTGGTGATCCATTTCTCGACCAAAGAGTTGACCAAGACCATGGTCCAATCGCAGTTGCGGGATCATGTAGGCAAACTCAACCTGCTCACCCCGGCGCTCATCTTTGGCGAGAATTACAAAACGATAAAGGCAGTCAACTGATATGACCCAACTCCAAGAAGTTACTGTTGACGAATTGAAACACCTCGTCTCTGACCGAGCCATCCAGGGCGAGACCGTGCTGCTCAATATGGGTCCGCAGCACCCGGCGACGCATGGCGTGCTGCGCCTGCTGCTGGAACTCGACGGCGAGATCGTGGTCAACTGTATCCCCGATATCGGCTACCTGCACACCGGCATCGAGAAGAACATGGAGGCCAAGACCTACCAAAAGGCCGAAGTGATGACCGACCGCCTGGACTATCTGAACACGGTCGGCAATAACCTGGCCTACTGCATGGCGGTCGAAAAACTGGTAGACCTGGACGTGCCGCCGCGCGCCCAGGCCATTCGCGTCATCCTGACCGAGTTGCAGCGCATCGCCTCGCACCTGGTCTGGATCGGCACCCACGCCCTCGACCTGGCGGCCATGTCCATGTTCATGTACGCCTTCCGCGAGCGCGAGATCATCCTCGATATCTTCGAGCTGGTCTCTGGTCAACGCATGATGACCACCTACTTCCGTCCTGGCGGCGTCTGGCGGGATGTGCCGGTCGAGTTCGAGGCTGCGGTGCGGAATTTCATCAAGCTCTTCCCCAAGCGGATTGACGAGTATGAGGCCCTGTTGACGAAGAACCCGCTCCTGCTGGACCGGCTGCTGGGTATCGGCGTGCTGACGAAGGAAACCGCCCTCAGCCACGGCGTGACCGGGCCGATCCTGCGCGCCAGCGGCGTGAACTGGGACCTGCGCAAGGCCCGGCCTTACATGGGTTACGAGCAATACGAGTTCAACGTCCCGGTGCGCAGCGAAGGCGACAACTATGCCCGTTACCTGGTGCGGGTGCAGGAGATGCGTGAATCGCTCAAGATCGTCGAGCAGGCCCTCGATAAGCTGCCGATGGGCCCCGTCCGCAGCGACAACCGCAAGTTCGTCCCGCCGCCGCGCTCCGAGATTGGCGTCAGCATGGAGGCGCTCATCCATCACTTCAAGCTGTGGACCGAAGGCTTCGATGCGCCCAACGCCTCGATCTACTCGGCGGTCGAGGGGCCGCGCGGCGAGCTGGGCGTTTTCCTGGAAGGCGACGGCGGCCCGAAGCCCCGCCGGGTCCACATGCGCACGCCCTCCTTCGACAACCTGGGCGTATTGCCCGAAATCGCCAAGGGACACCTGGTAGCCGATTTGATTGCCATTATTGGCTCAATTGATTTTGTGTTGGGAGACATTGACCGATGAGTCTGGCTGAAAAATATCCACAAGAGATCCAAAAGATTTTTGCCAAATACCCGCCGGAACAAAAACGCTCGGCGGTCATGCCGTTGTTGCACCTGGCGCAACGCGAAGAAGGCTACGTGGACCGTCATGCCATGCAAGAGATTGCGGCGCTGGTGGACATCGCAGAAACCGAAGTTGCGTCTATTGTCGGTTTCTATACCCTGTACCATGATGAACCGGCCGGGAAACTCCGCTTCCAGGTCTGCACCGACCTGCCTTGCGCGTTGCGCGGCGCGGAGCAATTCCTGGCTGACCTGTGTGCTAAATTGGGCATCGAACCCGGCGGTACTACTCCCGACGGCCTGGTGACGGTGGAACCGGTTATGTGCCTGGCGGCCTGCAACAAGGCTCCCGTGTTCCAGATTCAGGGGCCGGATGGCATCGAATACCACGAGAATATGACGGTTGAAAAGACGCTGGAGTTGGTCGAGGCGTTGAAGAAGAGTAGTGCGTAGCGTGTTACGTAACGAGAATAAAAGGATAAAACGCAGAGATTTTGACGCTGACGGTTATGCAAAATTCTTGAAGGAGAAGTCCATCGAAGATTTCGAATTTGCGAAGCTAATGCTGAAGTGGCAAAAAATGGGTTATTGCCTGTTTTGGGCCCATGCCGCTTTGCAAAAAGCAATGGCTGTCATTATTTGCAAAGAAACGCGCAAAATGCCGCCGTGGAGAAAAGACTTAACCAGATTAGCCAGACTTGCAAAGGTAGAACTGACGAAGGACCAAAGAGAGCTTTGCAAAATATTGAATTTCTATCATATTGAAGGATTGTATTTGGGACTTCAATCCCCGGAGCCTCCAAAAAAGGAAGCGAAAGAATTGTTATTTCGCGCAAAAGAGTTCGCCTCACTACTACCTCCCCTGGCAGAATAGAGACTTATGGCACATATCCTCCTCCGTCATCGTGACATCCCCGGCATCGAAAAACTCGATGTCTACCAAAAGAACGGCGGCTTCCAGGCCTTTGAGCAGGCTGTCAAGAAGATGAAGCCGACCGAAGTGACCGATGTGGTCAAGGCCTCCGGCTTGCGCGGGCGCGGCGGGGCGGGCTTCCCCACCGGCGTGAAGTGGGGCTTCATGGACAATAACAACTGGCCGCATTACGTGGTCGCCAACGCAGACGAGTCCGAGCCTGGCACTTTCAAGGACCGCGAGATTATGGAGGGCAACCCCTTCCAGTTTTTGGAAGGCGTGGCAATTGCCTCCTACGCGGTCGGCGCCAACCTGGCTTACGTTTACCTGCGCGGCGAGTTCTGGCAGGTGGCGGCCTTCCTCGACCAGAAGATCGAGGAGATGGAACAGGCTGGTTTCCTGGGCGACAAGCTCTTCGGCAGCGACTATTCTCTGCGCATCCACACCCACCTGGGCGCGGGCGCGTACATCTGCGGCGAAGAGACCGCCCTGCTCGAATCCATCGAAGGCAAGCGCGGCCAGCCCCGCCTGCGCCCGCCGTTCCCGCCCTCGTTTGGGCTGTACGGCAAACCGACCGTGGTCAATAACGTCGAAACTCTGACCAATGTGCCGCTCATCCTCGAAAACGGCTCGGACTGGTACAAGTCCCTCGGCACGGCGGACAGCGCCGGGGTCAAGGTCTTCAGCCTGTCCGGGCGGGTCAAGAAGCCGGGCAACTACGAACTGCCCTTCGGCACCACGTTCCGTGAACTCATCTACACCCACGGCGGCGGGATCATCAATGACCGCCCCGTCAAAGGCATCATGGCCGCCGGCGCCTCGTCCTCCATCATCGTCGCCGACGAGAAGGCCCTCGACACCCCGATGGATTACGCCAGCGTCCGCACCCTGGGCGGGGACCTGGGGTCTGCTTCCGTGATCGTGCTGGACGACACCGTCGGCATTGACTGGGTGGTCAACAAGACCATCCATTTCTTCAAGCACGAATCCTGTGGCAAATGTACCCCCTGCCGCGAAGGCAATTACTGGATGCAGCACCTGACCGAACGCATCCACTCCGGCCAGGGTGACGCTTCAGATGTCGAATTATTGGACAGCGTGGCCCGCCAGATGCAGGGCAAGTGCCTGTGCGCCCTAGGCGAGTTCGCCACCATGGCCGTGGTGACGGGCATTGAACGCTTTCCGACGGACTTTGGTAAGTAGTCATTGGTAATTCGCACCGTCATTGCAAGCTGCCGTCCTGAGCGGAGCGCAGCGAAGTCGAAGGACGGCAGCGAAGTCGAAGGACGGCAGCGAAGTCGAAGGACGGCAGCGAAGTAATCTCCTCCACTGCGCGGGGATTGCTTCTCGAAGACTCACAATGACGAGATAAGTTGGAGTATTGCATGACCGATGTAACGTTGACGATTGACAACAAAGAAACGACAGTCCCGGCCGGGACCCTGATCGTGAATGCCGCCAAACAAATCGGGATCGACATCCCGGTCTTTTGCTACCATCCCAAGATGGAGCCGGTCGGCATGTGCCGCATGTGCCTGGTCGAGGTCGGCCGCCCGATCATTGACCGGAACACAGGCCAGCCCGTCCTGGAAGACGGCAAGCCCAAGATCCAATTTGGGCCGAAACTCGAAACCGCCTGCACCACGCCCGTCTCCGAGGGGATGGTCGTCAGGGGCCTGTCCGAGAAGGCCAAAGCCGGGCAGAACGAGATCGTCGAGTTCCTGTTGACCTCCCACCCGCTGGATTGCCCGGTCTGCGACAAAGGCGGCGAGTGCCCGCTGCAAAACCTGACCATGGACTTCGGCCCCGGCAAGAGCCGTTTCCTGTACGATGAGAAATTCCATCTCGAAAAGCGCGTCCCGCTTGGCGACCTGATCGTCCTGGACCGGGAGCGCTGTATCCAATGCGCCCGCTGCATCCGCTTCCAGGACGAGATCGCCGGTGAGCCGGTGATTGGTTTCTACAACCGTGGCCGGGCGACCGACATCGTAACTTACACCGATCCGGGCTTCGACTCGGTTTTCTCCGGCAACACGACCGACATCTGCCCGGTCGGGGCGCTGACTACGGCGGATTTCCGCTTCGGGGCGCGGGCCTGGGAACTCAAGTCTACGGCTTCGGTCTGCGGGCAATGCCCGGTGGGCTGCAATATCGTTTTCAACACCCGCCGCGAGGCCAAGAGCGATGGGCGGATCGTGATCAAGCGGGTCATGCCGCGCCAGAACGAGCAGGTCAATGAAATCTGGCTTTGCGACAAGGGCCGCTTTGCCTATCATTACACGGAAAGCGAATCCCGCCTGTCGAAGCCGTTGGTAAAGAAGGCCGGCAAACTGGAAGAAACGACTTGGGACGAAGCTGTCGCCATCGCCGGCGGCAAACTGCAAAGCGCGGGGGGTGAAGTGGTCGTGCTGGCTTCGGGCCGCTTGAGCAATGAAGATTTGTTCAATTTGAAATCCCTGGCCGATGGGTTGGGCGGCAAATCTCTGCTCTACACCCACATGGGCGGCGGCGACCTGACCGCCCGGTTCGGTGTCGGTGCAGGGACGAATTTTGGCGAGATGGGCGCGGGCACCACGATTTTGGTGGTCGCATCCGATCTGTATAACGAAGCCCCAATCTGGCATTTACGGGTCAAAGGCGCGGCCAAACGCGGCGCAACCGTGATCGTGGCCAATGCGCGTGCGACCAAACTGGAGGCGTTTGCCCGGTACGTCGTCCGCTACGCCTACGGCGATGAGGTCGAGACGATCAACGGATTGACCCAAAAAGACAACATTGGCGAGGCGATCACTTCGGCGGAAAACCTGGTGGTGCTGTTCGGCTCGGACGGGTTGGGACTGGGCGGTTCGTCCGCTCTGGCGGCGGCTTGCGCCGGTTTGGTGCAGGGACGTGCCGGCAAGCCGAATAACGGCCTGATCGGCGTCTGGCCGCGAGCCAACGACCAGGGGGCCTGGGAAATCGGCTTCCGCCCGGCAAGTGATTTAACTGCTGAACTCAAAGGTAAGACCGTTTATGTGGCCGCGGCCGACCCGGCTGGCGACGACCCACAACTGGCTGCGGCGCTCAAGGAAGCCAGCTTCGTTATCGCCCAGGAACTCTTCCTGACCGAGACGGCCAAACTGGCGGATGTGGTGCTGCCAGCCCAGGCTTACACCGAACGCGACGGCTCGTTCACCTCGGGCGAGCGGCGGGCGCAGCGGTTCTATGCGGCGGTTCCTGCCTTCGGTGAGACCAAAGCCGACTTCGCCATCATCGCCATGCTTGCGGACGCGGCGAATATTGAATTGGCCGACTCGGCTGAACAAGTTTTCGAGAACCTGGGCGTAACGGTCCCGGCTTTTGCCGGCCTGACTTACGAGAAACTGGCCGAAACAGTCGAACAGTGGCCGGTGGTCGGGCGCGGCGATTTGTATTACGGCGGCACGACTTACGAGAACACCCAGGGGCTGGGCGCGCACCTCGTCGGCGGGGCGGAGCGCGGCGAAACGGCCAGCCGGCCACAGGTCCAGAAAGAGACGGCCCTTCGACCCGGCTCCCCCTACGGGGACTTCGCAGGACAGGTGCTGCGCCCGAAGGAGGATCAGTGGCTGGTCGTCCCGGTCTCCAAACTTTACGACCAGGGCCTGACCGTCCGCTCCTCGAAATTATTGGAAAATCACATCGGCGCGGCGACCGTGACCTTGCATCCCGAAGCCGCCAAACGATTGGGGGCGGGCGCGGGCGACATGGTCGAAGTCACGCTGGACGGCACGACGGCGCAGGCGGCGGTGGCCCTGGACGAAACGGTTTCGGCTTCGGTGGCGCTGCTGCCGCGGAGCATGGGATTGCCGGTTTCCGGGCCGGCCGTGGCCGGGTTGAAAAAAGTTTAGAGAGGCGTTTATGGATGCTGGTTTGATCTGGGAATGGATCATCAAATCGCTGGTGCTGGTCTTCACGCTGTTGATCGGCTTCGGCTACCTGACGTATTACGAACGCCGTTTCCTGGCGTTCCTGCAATCGCGTCTTGGGCCGAACCGGGCCGGGCCTCAGGGGTTGATGCAGTGGATGGCTGATGCGGTCAAGCTGATTTTCAAGGAAGAGTTGACCCCGGCCAACGCTTACAAGCTGGTCTTTTTCCTGTCCCCGGTCGTGACGATGGTGCCGTCCATTGTGATCGCGGCGGTCATCCCATGGGGGCCCCCTGTGACGTTGTTTGGGCATACGTTCAACCAATACGTCGCGGACATCAACGTGGGCGTGCTTTACCTGATGTCGGTTGCCTCGATTGCGGTGTATGGTATCGTGCTGGCGGGCTGGTCGTCGAACAATAAATATGCCATGATGGGCGGGCTGC
>DYLB01000036.1:0-1720 GCA_020722305.1 Anaerolinea thermophila
AAAAGTTGTTGGAAGCGGAGTCCAAAGTCTTATCATCCCCGAAGGGGACCTGACTTTGGTGGCAACATCAGGAGATCCTTCGGCAGTTTGGGCAGGTTTTGCGCACCGGCTAACAACGCTTGAGCGCTTCCAGATATTATCCAGGTCGGCAAAGTCCTATTGCGAGAATTCGACGCGACCTTTTAATTTTGTAAGACGAGACCATCGGTGGGTATGAATTCCCCGAAAATCTTATATTATAATTTTGAAGGAGAGGAACAATTGCTTGTGAACACCTCCGATAAGAAGAGTTTCAACGAAGTTCGTAAACACCTCGAAGAAATCGATCTGCCAGCCCGCCAACGAGAAACGTTAATACATCTGCTAGGGGCACTATCTTCGACTTTGGAAAAGGAACTTTACCCCGCTGACCGGGGTGAGGCTGTTTTAAAGCTGCTGAACGATATGGTTTCTTACGAGCGCCTGCTGGCGGTCGTCATCCAGCAGGCCGACGAACTGGAGGCGCTCAAGAAGATCAGTGTCCATCTCACCTCCAGCCTGGACCTGAAACAGGTGCTCCAGGCGGTGGTCGAAGAAGCTATGCGGCTGCTCGACAATGCCTTTGCAGCCCACATTTTCCTCTACGACAAAGAAAGGGATAAGCTGGTGTTTGGCTCGGCCCTGCAAAGCGACGGGACCCGCAACGTGGCTTTTGCCGAACCGCGCCCCAACGGGCTGACAGCTACGGTGGCGCGCACCGGCCAGACCATTATCATCCCGGATATGGGCAGGCACCCGTTATATGCCAATACCCCCGACCATTGGCGAGGCTCGATCGTCGGCCTGCCAATCAAGGTGAATGAATCGGTCGTCGGGGTGATGAACCTGTCCCGCTCGCAGCCGGGCGAATTCTCCGAAGCGCAAATGCGGCTGATCACGGTCCTGGTTGACCACGCCGCGGTCGCCATCGAAAACGCCCGGCTGCATGAACTGGTCAGCCAACAGGCCAAAGTGGACATCCTGACCGGGCTGCCCAACCGCCGGGCGCTCGACGAACAGTTGGAGGCCGAAGTGCGGCGGGCCTCGCGTTCGGGGCGGCCATTCGTGGTGGCGATGATGGACCTGGACGGTTTCAAACAGATCAACGATACTTATGGCCACGAGGTCGGCGACATCATCCTGCGCCAGACCTTTGGGATGCTCAACGAGAACATCCGTGCCACCGACTTCCTGGCCCGTTATGGAGGCGACGAGTTGACCCTGATCTTGCCAGAGACGGACCTCGACCCTTCCGTACTGGTGGTGACCAAACTCCAACACCGGCTTGGCCGTCTCCTCATCAAGCTGCCGGATGGCAATGAAGTCAGTATGAGTATTTCAGGCGGGATCGCTCAATACCCCCTGCACGGCAAGACCGCCTCGGATTTGCTGCGCGCCGCCGACGCCGCCCTCTACCGCGCCAAGAAATACCAGCGCGGTACAATCTTAAAGGCACGCGGCCCGACCGACCAGCTGCCCCTGTCGTCCATTATTGCGGAGACCTGAGAATGGCCTCCGTTGTTTTTAAGGCTATAATTTCGAAACGCGGAATTCCCTTCAGCTTTGCTCAGGGCAAGCATTCCGCAGGAAACAACCCTCGCAAGGCTTATACAACTGGAGTCGCCGCATGACCCGCAAAGTCAAAATTATCCTCAACCCGATGGCTGATATGGGTAACGCCTGGCGGGTCGCCAACGACGTC
>DYLB01000036.1:1820-14643 GCA_020722305.1 Anaerolinea thermophila
CTGTCCGCATCCCTTCAATCCCACGACCTCGGCCACCTGCGGATCGTGGCCGAACTGTGGGGGATCGAACTGACCGCCACGGACGCCGACGCCTGCCGCGAGCAGCTCTGGGCGGCGCTCCTGGACCCGGGCCTGGCCGCCGAGATCGTCGAGACTCTGCCCCCCGAGGCCCGCGCCGCGTTGGATGCCTTGATCGCCAAAAACGGCCGCGTCCCACTGGTGGAGTTTTCACGGCGCTTCGGCGAAGTGCGCGAGATGGGCGCGGGCAAACGCGACCGGGAGCAGCCCCACCGCCGCCCGAAATCCGCTGCCGAAATTCTGTATTACCGCGCCTTGCTCGCCACCGCCTTTTTCGACACCCCCTCCGGTCCGCAGGAATTCGCCTACATCCCCGATGATTTATTCAAGGTCATTAACCGCGAAGGTCGTAGCGCGACATTGATGTCGCCCTTGCGAGATAAATCTCGCGCTCCAGAACCCCTTGGCCGACCGGCTTCTCCTGTCGAAAAGGCCCATCCCCTGCCCGCGAACGACTGGCTGCTGGACGACGCCACCACGCTTTTAGCTGCCATGCGCCTGGGATGGGACGAAGCGCCGGTCGCATTGCACCTGCCCGCTCCGGTCATCCGGGACTTGTTGGCTGCGGCGCGTATATTGGCCGATTCCACGCCCCAGCCGGATTCCGTCAAAGCCTTCCTCGAGGCGACCCGTGCCGAAGCCCTGAAACAACTGACCGACGCCTGGCTCGACAGCCCGGATTTCGACGAGCTGCGCCAGGTGCCGGGGATCGTCTGCGAGGGCGAGTGGCGCAACGACCCGCTGACGACGCGCCGCTTCCTGCTGTCCCTGCTCGAGGCACTGCCCCAGGGCCAGTGGTGGAGCCTGACGGCCTTCATCCGCAACGTTAAGGCCCAGCACCCCGATTTCCAGCGCCCGGCCGGGGATTACGACTCGTGGTTCATCAAGCGCGCTTCCGACGGCCTGTACCTGCGCGGCTTCGCCCACTGGGACGAGGTGGACGGCGCGCTGGTCCGTTACCTGGTCACCGGTCCGTTATACTGGTTGGGGATGGTCGAGCTGGCCGCGCCGGAGGAGGGGAAGGACGCGACCGCATTCAGGGTAATAAGTGACAAGGGAAAAGGAATAAGTGAAAATGGGAAGCTGGTGGTACGTTCCAGCGGACAGATCGCCGCAGCCCGTTTTGCGCCGCGAGCTGTCCGTTACCAGGTTGCCCGCTTTGGCGAGTGGCTGGAGCCTAAGAAGGACGATTACGTCTACCTGATCACGCCCGCCTCGCTGGCGCGTGCCCTCCGGCAGGGTTTGAAGGTCGAGCACCTGCTGGCCCTGCTCAACAAGCACACCGGGGCCAACATCCCCCCGTCGTTGGTGAAGGCCCTCAAGCGCTGGGAAGCCAACGGCACCGAAGCCCGGATGCAGGATGTTGTCGTTTTGAGGGTCAGCCGGCCCGAGGTCCTGGACGAACTGCGCAAGTCGAAAGCGGGGCGCTTCCTGGGCGAACCCCTCGGTCCGACGGCAGTCATCGTCAAGACGGGGGCGCAGTCCAAAGTCATGGCCGCGCTGGCCGAGATGGGTCTGCTGGCGGAGGATGAAACGCAACAAATAGACGGTATAATCGAGTCAACATCCAAGGTATAGAAAATTGGAGGTCGGGATGGGAGCATTCCTGAATTTTTTCGCAGTGAACCAGGCCGGGATCTACGTCCTGATGGCGATCCTGGCTTTTGTGGTCTTGCTCATCCAGTGGCTGGCGTGGATTTTCAAATGGGGGCGGTTCAAAAGCGCGCCGGCCGGGACCGGCCCAGGTTATTCGACGAAGGACATCATGTTTACCTATCTGGCGACCCTGGCCAGTGATTTCAAATTCGTCCTCGCGACCCTGATATTCGGCATCTTTTCTGTGGTGCTTTTGATTGCCCTGTTCACCCAATCGGATTTTGCCAACGCGTTACAGGCAGTCATGTCCACCCTGGGCGGACTCGTCGGCACGATCGTCGGTTACTTCTTCGGGGAAAAGGCGGGCCAGGCAGAGAGCGGCAGGGGAGCGGCTGCCCCTGGAGCGGCTGCGACGGGTCCAGGGGCTGTGCGACCCCCCCTGGGGGAGAGTATGGGCGAAGCCGCGGGTGAATTGGAAGAGATCGAGCCTGTTGCCCCTCCGTCAGACCTTAAGGATGGAAACGATGAGTAAGCAGCTATGATGAGGTTGATGATATGGCAAATCTCCTGAGTTCCATTTATATCGTTGATTCCGTTCACGATCCGGAATCGAACGTTCGCGATACTATTTTTACGCGTTCGGGCGAAGATTCGCGCTCGCTCTACAAAGTCTGGTTGTATCTGGATGGGCCGTCGCTGCCTTTCGTCAATAAAGTCACTTATCATTTGCACCCCACCTTCCCCAGGCCGGTGCAGACCATTGTGCGAACGCCGTCGAATCCGAAATGCAAATTTACGATTTGGACGTGGGGGATTTTCACGGTGAGAGCCGTGGTCGAGGATAAGCAGGGGGGGCTGGTAGAGGTTGAGCATTACCTGACCTACGATCGGGAATTGCGCGAGCCGGGCTTGAAAATCAGAAAAGCGTAGCCTCTTGTCGGATCGATAAACTTGAGCGGCCCAATCCACGGATTGAGCCGCTCATTTTGTGTACGATTGTCACCATCGAAAAATGACTGCCGTCTTTTCACAAAATGGCTATAATCATAGCGCCCCATTTCACTTCTTTGCTCACCACTCTCTACGCTCTGTTCTCTAATCTCCGCTCTCTAATCCTCTACCCTCGGAGTCACGCATGTCAAAAATTGATTGGATCACGCAAGAAATCGCCGGCCTGAAAGAGGCCGGACTGTACAACACCATCCGCACGCTGTCGTCGCCGCAGGGGGCCTGGCTGGTGGTGGACGGCAAGAAGGTGCTCAACTTCTGCTCTAACAATTATTTGGGATTGGCCAACCATCCGCGGATCGTGGCCGCGGCCAAGGACGCCGCCGACAAGTACGGCGTCGGCCCCGGCGCGGTCCGCTCCATTGCCGGGACGATGGACCTGCATCTCGAACTGGAAAAGCGTCTGGCGGCCTTCAAAGGCGTCGAGGCGGCCATCACCTTCCAGAGCGGCTTCAACGCCAACTTGGCCACCATCCCGGCCCTGGTCGGCAAGGAGGACGTCATTTTCTCGGACCGGCTCAACCACGCCAGCATCATTGACGGCTGCCGCCTGTCGGGGGGCAAGATCATCGCCTACGAGCACAACAGCCCCGAGTCGCTCGAAGAAGCGATTAAGGCCAACCTGTCGCAGTACCGTCGGGCATTGATCGTTACCGACGGCGTCTTCAGCATGGATGGCGACATCGCCCCCCTCGACAAGATTTACGAGGTCGCCAAAAAATACGACATTCTGTTGATGGTGGACGACGCCCACGGCGAGGGTGTGATCGGCAAAGGCGGGCGCGGCATCGTGGACCATTTCGGCCTGCACGGCAAAGTGGACGTGGAGGTGGGCACGCTGTCGAAGGCCTTCGGCGTGATGGGCGGCGTGGTCGCCGGGGACAAGGCCATCGTCGAGTGGCTGCGCCAGCGCGGACGCCCGTTCCTGTTCTCCTCGGCCCTGACCGCCCCCGACACCGCTGCCTGCCTGGCCGCCGTGGACCTGCTCGAAGAATCGACCGAACTGGTGGATAAACTGTGGAGCAATAGCAACTACTTCAAGGCCGAAATGAAGCAGCTCGGCTTCGACACCGGCGTCAGCCAGACGCCCATCACCCCGGTCATGCTTGGCGAAGCCCCGCTGGCCCAGCAGTTCAGCCGCGAACTCTATGCCGAAGGCGTCTTCGGGATGGCGATCGGCTACCCGACCGTCCCGCAGGGCAAGGCCCGCATCCGGGTCATGATCTCCGCCGCCCACAGCACGGAGGACCTCGATCAGGGCCTGGAGGCGTTCGCCAAGGTGGGGAAGAGGCTGGGGGTGATCCAGTGATTCAGTAGCCAGTAGCCAGTAATCAGTAACCAGTTTTCAGGGAACAGTGGCGGCGGAGGGAGGGACGCCGCCTTTTAATTTACCTCTTGACAGATGTAAATAAACACTGTATATTTACGCCATAAATATACAGTGTTTATTTATTTGGAGAAAGGCAGCTATGTCCCCACGACCAAAGCAAATTGATCAACATCCCAACCTGGAAGAAGCCATCAAGGACGCCGCCTGGCGGCTGATCGCCGGGCACGGCGCGCCGGCCCTCAGCCTGCGGGCCATCGCCCGCGAGCTGGGCATCACCGCCCCGGCCATCTACAACTACTTCCCCCGCCGCGACGACCTGGTGACGGCGCTGATCGTGGACGCGTTCACCTCCCTGGGCGAATCGCAGAAGGAAGCGGTTCGTGCCTTGCCCGACGAGGACCTCGCCACGCGTCTCGCGACCCTCGGGCTGGCCTACCGCGACTGGGCCGTCGCCTACCCCCAACGTTACCAGCTCATCTTCGGGACGCCGATCCCTGGCTACGAGGCGCCGGCCGATATTACGGTCCCGGCTGCGGGCTGGGCGCTGGTGCCGCTGATCGAGACGATCCAGGCCCTTTCAACGGCGGGCAGGCTGCGGGTGGAACGCTCCGCCGCGATGACGCCGGAGTTGAGATCCATGCTCGAGGCGTGGAGCCAGTTTACAGGCGGGATCAACGTCGAAGTCCTATACACCGCTCTGGTGATCTGGAGCCGGGTGCATGGGCTGGTGACGCTGGAGATCGGGGGCCAGATGCCGTCGTTCATCAGCGATCCCGGCGAAGTCTACCGCCGCGAAATCCAAACCATCGAAATCCAATATTTGGGAGAATGAAATGACTGAACTGCATGTGATCTTCGGCGCCGGACCGCTCGGCAAATGGACGGCCCGCGAGCTGGTGAGCATGGGCAAAACGGTCCGCATGGTCAACAGGTCAGGCAAAGCCGACCGGCTGCCGCTGGAAGTGGAACTTGTCGCCAGCGATGCCTATGATGCGGCGAAGAATATCGAGCTGACCCGGGGCGCGACCACCGTCTACCAGTGCGCCCAGCCGCACTATTACGAATGGGTCGAAAAATTCCCGCCCCTGCAAAAAGCCATCCTGGAGGCGGCCGCGGCCAACGGCGCCAAACTGGTGGTCGGTGATAACCTTTATATGTACGGGCAGTTCGAGGGCCGCCTGCGCGAGGACTTCCCCATCCAGCCCAACACCAAAAAGGGACGCGTCCGGGCGGCCATGGCCCAGGACGTGCTGGAGGCTCATCGGGCGGGCAGGGTACGGGCGGCCATCGGGCGCGCCTCCGATTTCTTCGGCCCGGACGACCCGTCCCTGACGAGTTACGCCATCCGGCCAGTGGTGTTGGGGAAGCCGATCAACCTGATGGGGCGCACCGACCAGCCGCACACCTTCGTTTATGTCGCCGACTTTGGCCGCCTGCTCGCCACGCTTGGGAGCCGCGACGAGGCGCTGGGACAGGTCTGGTTTGCGCCGGGCAACCCGCCGTTGACCCAAGCCGAATTCGTCGAGGTGATTGAGGCCGAAATCGGGCATCCGGTCAAGCGCATGGTCGGCGGTCCGCTGATGATGCGCCTGATCGGCCTGTTCAACCGGGAAGTCGCCGAAACGGTCGAGATGATGTTTCAGTGGACCCGTCCTTTTGTGGTGGACTCTTCCAAAGCCGAGAAAGCTTTCGGTCTCACGCCCACGCCGATGGAGGAGGCCGTCAGGCAGACGCTGGACTGGTGCAAGGAGGGCGTAGCGGGCGGCGCGTAAAAGCCCCATTTTTGGCGCACTGTGGGTCTCGAACCTTAAAAAATCCGACCTTTGCACTGCTTGACGCACTAGAAAGGTTGTGCTAGTATCAGCACAGTTGTGCGCCACGATCGTGCAGTCTGGAGGAGAAGACCCTTATGTCAAAAAAAATCCGTTTCATCGCCGTTGCAGTGGTATCGCTTGCCCTGCTCACCGCCGGTTGTCAATATAGTATGTCGGCAGCGCCACAGTCTGAGGCCACTCCCACCCTGGGCAGCGACTTCACCACTCCCCTGCCCGCCGAATCGCAGGACCCGATGAAGGCCCTGGAGGAACAGGCCACCCAGACCGCTCTGGCTCAGTCGGGGACCGTGATGCCGACTGACGAAACTCCTGCCGAAGGGACCGCCGACGCCACCCAGGTCACGCCTGACGCCCAGGCCACCACTGAAACGCCGCCAGTGGATGAAGCTACGGCCACTCCCGAACCTTCCCTGACGCCGGAACCAAGCGGGAATGTCCCCGCGACGTACACCCTCCGCAAGGGTGAATTCCCGTACTGCCTGGCCCGCCGCTATAACCTGAACCCGACCGAGTTGCTGGCCTTGAACGGCCTGACCGACGCCGAAGCGCGGGCTTTGTCTATCGGGCTGGTGATCAAACTGCCGCAGACCGGCAACCCGTTCCCCGGCGAACGCGCCCTCAACCCCCACCCGTCCGGGACGGTTTACACGGTCAAGTCCTCCGACGAGACGATCTACAGCATCGCCTGTTTCTACGGCGACGTCCGCCCGGAGCAGATCATCAACCTGAACGACCTGGTCGAGCCGTACACCCTCACGGTCGGGCAGCAACTGCAAATCCCGTAAGGGGCGTTCTGAACGATCCCAGCCATTACCCAGGAGGAGGAAAGCCTTCACCTGGGTATTCGTTTAAAGGATTAAGCCATGCGATTTGAAGTGCTCAAGAGCGAAATCATCTACCAGGGACGGGCCGTTTCCATCCGCCGCGACCACTTGAAAACCCCGGATGGGCGCACCGTCAAATACGACATCATTGACCATAGCGGATCGGTGGTGCTCGTCCCGCTGGATGCAGACGGCAACCTGCTCTTCGTGAAGCAATATCGGCATGCCGCCGGTCTGGACCTGCTGGAGCTGCCCGCCGGGACCCTGGACGAGGGCGAAGCCCCGGACGAGTGCGCCCGCCGCGAGATCCGGGAGGAGACCGGCATGGCCGCCGACAACCTGGAGCGCATCGGCCAGTTCTTCCTCGCGCCGGGATATTCGTCCGAGTTCATGGTCGTCTACCTGGCGACCGGCCTGCGCTGGGACCCGCTCGAAGCCGACGCGGACGAATTCCTGCAAGTCGAGAAGGTCCCGCTGGCCGAGGCGCTGGGAATAGCCGAGCGCGGCAATCTGCCGGATGCCAAGTCGCTGGCGGCATTGTTCCTGGCCAGGTCCTCGCTGGAGAAATACCTGTAGCCTTTTGCGGCAGACCCTTCGGCCTCAGGGCCTGCTTCCGAAATCTTTTCTAATAAACCTGCGCTTTTTTGTCCGAATAGTGACAAGACGCAGGTTTTTTTATGTTATAAATAACTATCCTATTTGTGCTGCGGGGACTAAACTTGTACAGGTAATCCAAAGTGAACAAGTCCGAACCGGATGTTCTCGTGATAGAATTCACACTTGTGACGTTTTCCAGGCGGAGACGCCTGTAATCAGCATTAAGGAGAGTTTTTTCAATGAAACGACAAAAGATAACGATTGACGGTAACGAAGCTACAACGTTGGTTGCCCATCGGGTCAACGAAGTAATCGCCATTTACCCGATCACCCCCTCCTCCGGGATGGGCGAATTTGCGGACGAATGGTCAGCGTTGAAGCGCCCCAACATTTGGGGCACGGTCCCGCTCGTAGTCGAGATGCAGTCCGAGGGCGGCGCAGCGGGAGCTGTCCACGGCGCGCTGCAAACCGGGGCGTTGACCACCACCTTTACGGCCTCCCAGGGCCTGCTGCTGATGATCCCCAACATGTACAAGATCGCCGGCGAACTGACCAGCACGGTCTTCCATGTGGCGGCGCGGTCGCTGGCGGCCCAGGGGCTTTCGATCTTTGGCGACCATTCGGATGTCATGGCCGTCCGCCAGACCGGATTTGCGCTGCTCTCCTCCGGCGGCGTGCAGGAGGCCCACGACTTCGCCCTGATCTCGCAGGCGGCCACGCTCAAGTCACGCGTCCCGTTCCTGCATTTCTTCGACGGATTCCGCACCTCGCACGAGGTGACCAAGATCGAACAGTTGACCGAGGACGACCTGAAGGCGATGATTGACGACGACCTGGTGCGCGAACACCGCGCCCGCGGCCTGTCGCCCGACCGGCCCGTGCTGCGCGGCACCGCCCAAAACCCGGACGTCTACTTCCAGGCGCGTGAGACGGTCAATCCGTATTACGACAAAACTCCCGCCATCGTCCAGGAGGCGATGGACAAGTTCGCCAAACTGGTCGGACGCCAGTACCACCTGTTCGATTACGTCGGCCACCCTGAAGCCGAGCGTGTAGTCATTGTGATGGGCTCCGGCGGTGAAACGGTCGAAGCGACGGTCAAATACTTGGCCGAAAAGGGAGAAAAGGTCGGCGCAGTGCGCGTCCGCCTGTACCGCCCGTTCTCCATCGAACATTTTGTCGCTGCGCTGCCCCCAAGCGTCAAATCCATCGCTGTGCTCGACCGCACCAAAGAGCCGGGATCCGCAGGCGAACCGCTCTACCTCGACGTGGTCAACGCCTTGGTGGAATCCGATCGGGCCGGGATCAAGGTCATCGGCGGGCGCTACGGCCTGTCGTCCAAGGAATTTACGCCGGCCATGGTCAAAGCCGTCCTGGACGAGTTGTCCAAATCCAAACCGAAAAACCACTTTACGGTCGGCATCCACGACGATCTGTCCGGCACCAGCCTGGATTTCGACCCGTCGTTCAGCATCGAATTCCCCGAAACCGTACGTTGCGTCTTCTTCGGCCTCGGTTCCGACGGTACGGTGGGCGCCAATAAGAACTCGATCAAGATCATCGGCGAGGAGACCGACGGCTATGCCCAGGGCTACTTCGTCTACGACTCGAAGAAATCCGGCTCGCTCACTATCTCGCACCTGCGCTTTGGCCCTAAGCCGATCCAGGCCCCTTACCTGATCGGAGCCAACACCGCCAATTTCGTCGCCTGCCACCAGTTCAGCTTCCTCGAGCGCTTCGACGTACTCAAGTATGCCCAACCCGGCGGCGTGTTCCTGCTCAACAGCATCTACGGCCCCGGCGAGGTCTGGGACCACTTGCCGCGTGAAGTCCAGGAGACCGTCCTGGAGAAGAACCTGAAATTCTACGTCATCAATGCTTACGACGTGGCCGAAAAGACCGGCATGGGCCAGCGGATCAACACCATCATGCAGACCTGCTTCTTCGCCATCTCCGGCGTGCTGCCGCGGGACGAAGCCATCACGCAGATCAAGAAGGCGATCAAAAAGACTTATGGCAAGCGTGGCGACGTGGTGGTGCAGAAGAACTATGAAGCTGTGGACCAGACCCTGGCCAACCTGCACGAGGTGAAAGTCCCCGCGGCGGCATCCAGCTCGCTCACCCGCCGGGACCCAGTGCCGGCGGCCGCGCCCGATTTCGTGCGCGGCGTCCTCGGCCCGATGATCGCCTTCGAAGGCGACGACATCCCCGTCTCGGTCCTGCCCGTTGACGGGACTTACCCGACCGCCACCACCCAGTGGGAGAAGCGCAATATCAGCCTCGAGATCCCGGTCTGGGAGCCGGACCTGTGTATCCAGTGCGGCAAATGTGTCTTTGTCTGCCCCCACGCGGTCATCCGCCACAAAGTTTACGACGAGACCCTGCTCGCCGGCGCGCCCGAAACCTTCAAACATTCCAAGTCCAAGTTCAAGGAATTCTCGAACGGCATGGCCTACACCGTCCAGGTCTCACCGGAAGACTGCACTGGCTGTACCCTGTGCGTGGAAATCTGCCCGGTCAAGGACAAGAGCCAGGTCGGGCGTAAGGCGATCAACATGGCTCCCCAGCCGCCCCTGCGCGAACAGGAAGCCAAAAACTGGGACTTCTTCATGTCCATCCCCGACGTGGACCGGACGCTCATCAACCCCTCGACGGTCAAGAACTCGCAACTGCTTCGCCCGTTGTTCGAGTTCTCCGGCGCCTGCGCCGGCTGCGGTGAGACGCCTTACATCAAGCTGGTCTCACAGCTTTTCGGAGACCGGAGCATCATCGCCAACGCCACCGGTTGCTCGTCCATTTACGGCGGCAACCTGCCGACCACGCCCTGGGCGAAGAACGCTGAGGGACGCGGCCCGGCCTGGTCCAACTCGCTCTTCGAGGACAACGCCGAGTTCGGCCTGGGCATGCGCCTGACCCTCGACAAGCAGACCGAATACGTGCGCGAACTGGTCGGCCATTTTGCCAATGAGATCGGCCAGGATTTCGCCAATGCCCTGCTCAACGCCGACCAATCCACTGAACTGGGCATCCAGGAACAGCGCAACCGTGTGGCGGAATTGAAGAACAAGCTGGCCGGCTCGAAGGACTCCAAAGCCAAAGACCTGGTCTCGCTGGCCGACGTGCTGGTCAAGAAATCGGTCTGGATCATCGGCGGCGATGGCTGGGCCTACGACATCGGCTACGGCGGCCTGGACCACGTCCTGGCCTCCGGGCGTAACGTCAACATCCTGGTGCTTGACACCGAAGTCTATTCCAATACCGGCGGCCAGTCGTCAAAAGCCACACCTCGGGCTGCGGTCGCCAAGTTCGCCGCGAACGGGAAGGGCATCCCCAAGAAGGACCTGGGCCTGATTGCCATGTCCTACGGTTACGTGTACGTGGCGCGAGTGGCCATGGGCTACAACGACGCCCAAACGCTGAAAGCCTTCCTCGAAGCCGAAGCCTACGAGGGACCGTCGCTGATCATCGCCTACAGCCACTGCATCGCCCACGGCATTGACATGGCCAAGGGCCTCGAACAGCAGAAACTGGCCGTCCAGGCCGGGATGTGGCCGCTCTACCGCTTCAACCCATCGCTGGCCGCGCAGGGCAAGAATCCGCTCGAACTCGATTCCAAGGGGCCGAGCATCCCGGTGGAGCAGTACGCTTACAACGAGACGCGTTACCGCATGCTGCTCCAAACCAACGAGTCTCGCGCCGAACTGCTGATGAAGCAAGCCAAACACGACGTCGCCAGCCGCTGGAAATACTACCAGCAGATGGCGGCCATGCACTACGAGAACGGCGACGAATCCGAGAGCGCATGACATCAAAGGGAATAGGGCTGCCCCCTATTCCCCTTTTTTATCAACAATGAGTTGCAAGGGAGAATTACCATGCCTGATCTAACGACAACCTACCTGGGTTTGAAACTCAAGAATCCTGTGGTCGCGTCGGCTTCCCCGCTCTCCGAGCGGGTCGAAACCGTGCGCAGACTCGAAGAGGCCGGGACCGCTGCGGTGGTGATGTATTCGCTCTTCGAGGAGCAGATTATCCACGAAAGCCTCGAACTGGACCATTACCTGAGCTACGGGACCGACTCCTTTGCCGAGGCCCTGTCCTACCTGCCCGACATCGGGCGCTACAGCCTCGGGCCCGAAAAATATCTCAACCAGGTCAACGCCCTCAAGAACGCGGTCAGCATTCCCGTCATCGGCAGTCTGAACGGCGTCTCGACCGGCGGCTGGATCGAATATGCCAAAAAGATCGAAGAAGCCGGCGCCGACGCGCTCGAACTCAACATCTATTACCTGCCCTTCAACCCCGAACTGACCAGCGCCGAACTGGAACAGAACTACATCGAGCTGATTCGCGACGTCAAGGCCCAGATCCACATCCCGCTGGCGGTCAAGCTGGGGCCTTACTTCACCGGCCTAGCCAACGTCCTGCGCCAGTTTGCGGAGGCTGGGGCCGACGGTCTGGTGCTTTTCAACCGCTTCTACCAGCCCGATTTCGACCTGGATGAATTCGACGTGGTGCCCAACCTGAAACTCAGCGTCTCCGACGAAATGCGCATGCCGCTGCGCTGGATCGCCCTGCTCTACGGGCAGGTCGAAGCCGATTTCGCCCTGACTACCGGCATCCACACGGGAGTCGACGCGGTCAAAGCCGTCATGGCCGGCGCCAAGGTGGCCATGATGGCCTCCGAACTGCTCAAGAATGGCCCCGGGCGCGTCGCTGAAATCCTGGCCGAGTTCACCGCCTGGATGGAGGAGAACGAGTACGACTCCGTCGAGCAGATGCGCGGCAGCATGAGCGCCAAAGCCATCGGCAAGACCAACACGCTGCGGCGGGCCAACTACATCCAGACCCTCAACTCCTTCCGCTACCTGCCCTGAGAAATGCAAAAGCCCCCGAGAAGTTTGGGGGCTTTTGAGATGATTTCAAGGGTGTTCGGTTAAACTTCCTCAAACATCGGGCTGGCTTTCTTCTGCCGGTAGACGATGCGGCCGCGGGTCAGATCGTAGGGGGACATCTCGACTTTGACCCTGTCGCCCAACAGGATGCGGATGTAGTACTTACGCATCTTGCCGGACAAATAGGCCAGTACCTCGTGCCCCGTCTCCAACCTCACCCGGAACTGGGTTCCGGGCAGCGCTTCGACCACTGTCCCCTCGACCTGGATTTTGCCATCATCCTTTGCCATAAACGCCTCCATTCCGCTCCCAACCGCTTACCGGCAAAGGAGCATCGCTGACGATCAGTCAGTCTTATACTGTCGCCGCTTTATGCGACGAGCAGCCTTCTTCTTCTCCATGCGGCGCAACTCGCTCTTGGAAACGAACCAGCGTTTGCGGCGCACGGTGCTCAAGACACCGCTCTTGACGACGCGCTTTCGGAAGCGCTTGAGCAGTTGTTCTTGAGATTCATTCGAACGCAAGTTAACAGTTGTCATATCATTTCACCTCCCTTCTAAAGGGGAGTGTCCTGCCCGATCCGGGCAACAAAAAATCGGCTTGCCACAGACACAGCCGAAGTTTACCTGACCCATCGAACCCATCGCAATCAAGAAGGAA
>DYLB01000037.1 GCA_020722305.1 Anaerolinea thermophila
CCCTAAATACCCAACAATGTTGCCAACTGCCCCGTCCAGCCTGGATAGTATAATTAACCCAACCGGCGGTAAGAAAACCCGGTCCGGGTGACTCTATTCTGCGAGACGAGGCAGCATTTGGATATTTCAGTAGCGCTAGGCGGCGGCGGGTCACGCGGCAACGCCCACATCGGCGTGTTGCGCGTGCTGGAACAGGAAGGCTTCCACATCCGGGCGGTGGCGGGGACCAGTTTCGGCGGTTTGGTGGCCGCTTTCTACGCCGCCGGCCATTCCCCGGACGAGATCGAAGAAATTTTCAGCCGGGTGGACCAGAACCGGCTCTACGGCCGCGCCCCCGACGACGGCCCGTCCATGCTTGGCACGGCGGGCATCCAGAAATTCCTCGATACCCACCTGGGAGGGCGTACCTTCGAAGACTTGTCCATCCCCTGCGCCATGTCCGCCGCCGACCTGCGCCGCGGCGGCGAGATCGTCCTGAAATCCGGCAGGCTCAAAGAGGCCATCCTGGCCACCATGGCCGTGCCGGGGATTTTTCCTCCCCGCAAGAGCGATGACTATGAGCTGGTGGACGGCGGCGTGCTCGATCCCATCCCGGTCTCGCTCGCCCGCACCCTGGCCCCCAGCCTGCCGGTCGTGGCCGTGGCGCTCACCCCGCCGCCTGAAGCCGCCTCGCACCTGTTCAGTATCCCGCTCCCCCAGATGATCCCGGCAGTGCTGATCAACCGGATCACCAACCTGCGCCCGGCCCAGGCTCTGGGCATCTTCATGCAGTCCATCGAAGTTGCCAACCGCATGTTGAGCGACCTGCGCCTGCAAGTGGACCGGCCCGAAGTGGTCATCCGCCCGGACGTGGGCCAGGTCGCCCTGCTCGACGAGGTGGACGTCCACGAGATCGCCCTACGGGGCGAGGAGGCGGCTCGCCAAGCCCTGCCCGAGATCCGGGAGCAGTTCTCGCTCCCGGCCCGCCTGGGTCGGACCCTGCGCCTGCTCAATTCCTGGAAATGACCCGCCGCAAGACCCCGGAGACCCTTTATGCGTGACCTGCGCCGTTATGCCCGCCAGACCAACCTCCGCCTGATCGTGGGCGCGTTGCTGCTCGTCTTCGTCATCGGCGACGGGCTGATCTACGTCATCTACGGCCCCGCCTCGGCCCTCATGGGACTCATCTGCCTGCTGGCCGGGCTTTCGCCGATACTTTTGATCCTGCTCGCCTTAGCCTTGATGGATTGGATTGTCAAACGTGCAAACCGAGACTGATACCCACCTGCTGACCTACAACCAGTGGACCCTGCGGGTGCGCCGCCCTGCCCAAAACCCCGCCCAGCTGCTGCTCCTGCTCCACGGCTGGAGCGGGGACGAAAACTCGATGTGGGTCTTCGCCCGCAACCTGTCACCGCATTACTGGATGCTGGCCCCGCGTGCGCCCTATCCAGCCGAACGGGGCGGCTACTCCTGGCGCAACCTCGAAAACGGGACCTGGGGCTGGCCTACGTTGACCGAACTCCGCCCCGCCGCCGAGGCGCTGATCCGCCTGGCCGACAACCTGTCCATTTCGATGAACGTGGACGCATCCACCTTCGACGTGATGGGCTTCAGCCAGGGGGCGGCGCTGGCCTCGCTGCTCTGCCTGATGTACCCGCAGCGCGTTCGCAAGGCCGCCATCCTGTCCGGCTTCGTCCCCGACGGCATGGACGATCTGTTCACCCGCCGCCCGCTGAGCGGCAAGACCGTTTTCGTGGCCCACGGCACGAACGACGACCTGGTCCCGCTCGAACGGGCGCAACTGTCCATGCAAAGGCTGGAGCAGGCCGGGGCGCAGGTGAACTTCTGTGAAGCGGAGGTCGGCCACAAGGTCAGCGCCGACTGCCTGCGCGGGCTGCAGGCTTATTTCGATGATTAAGCATCGCTTAAGCCTTGCGTTGACGCCCATCCTTTTTGCAGGTATCCTTGCAAAGGTTTAATCATCCGAGCATCCTCTCAAGGTGAATTCTATATGCCGTTCAATCGAAACCTTTCACGCCGTGATTTCATCAAACTGGCCGGGGCCGGGCTTGGCGGGCTGGCCCTGCGCCCGTTCGACCGCATCCTGAAGCCCCTGCCGCAGTTCCCCGCCGGGCAAACGCTGGGGCGGGTCTCGGTCTTCCCCTATTATTATTCGACCGAACTGAAGGCCTCGCCCCACGCTTTCGCGGCCACGATCCGCAACCTGGGCGAAGACGAAGTAGTGATCTGGAACCGGGAGGTGATCGGCTCGACCACCAATTTCAGCCTGACCAACCAGACCTGGGTCGAGACCCCCGAAGGCTACGTCTTCAAGCCCCACCTGCAACTCGTGAAAAACGAGCCGAACGTGCCGCTGACCAGCCTCCCCGAAGGCAAGAGCGGCTTCTGGGCCGAAGTGACCGTCCCGTATGTGGATTTGGTGATGGATAACCCGCCGCCACGCTCGCCCAGCTACAAATACGTGATAGACCTGGGGCAAACGCCGCGCCTGTACTACAAGCAAATCGTCTGGATTGACCAGGTCAAGACCGGCGACGGCGGGCGCATCCTCTACCGCTTCAACGAGGACCCGGGGCACGGCTACGGCTACGGCGACATCCTCTGGGGCGACGGGAGCGCCTTCCGCCCGTTGACCGAGGCCGACACCTCCCCCCTCAGCCCCGACGTGGACCCGGCGGAGAAGCTCATCGAGGTCAACCTGACCTATCAGACCATGTCGGCTTTCGAGGCCGGGCGCGAGGTCTATTTCTGCCGCGTCTCGACCGGCATCGGCGATTACGCCACCCCGAAGGGCGACCAGTACGTCCACTGGAAGATCTACTCGATCAATATGTCATCCAGCAGTACCGCCAGCGGATCGGGGTATGACACCTCCGGCGTCTCGTGGCCCAGCTTCATCAACGGCCAGGGAGTGGCCTTCCACGCCGCCTTCTGGCACAACTATTTCGGGCAGGCCCGCTCCCACGGCTGCATCAACATGCTCCCCGAAGACGCCCAGTGGGTCTTCCGCTGGACCGCCCCGCACGTCAGCATGGAACAGAGCGAGATCCGCATGACCTGGCCGAACGTCGGCACGAAGGTCACGGTGATGGAGCGCTTGTATTAGCTTTCAAAGCGGAGTGCAAAATCTCCTGATTTTGCGCCAAATTCGGGAGAATTTGGACTCCGAGCAATAATCATCATAGAGGTAAAACATGGAAATCGGTAACGTCACAGTCTGGCTGGCTTTCCTGGCCGGCATCCTGTCCTTCCTGTCGCCCTGCGTCTTCGCCCTGGTCCCGGCCTACGTCGGCTACCTGGGCGGGCGGGCGGCCGGGAACGCCGGCGGAACACGCGGCAAATGGATCACCTTCTCGCACGGGCTGGCCTTCGTCTTCGGCTTCAGCGTGGTCTTCGTCACCCTCGGCCTGGCCGCCTCCGCCCTGGGACGCGTCCTCTTCGACCTGCAAGACATCCTGATGAAGGTCGGCGGCGTCCTGATCGTCATTTTTGGCCTGCACATGCTCGACCTGCGCTTCGGCAAATTCAGCACCCGCATCCCCTTCCTGGAATACGATACCCGCCGCCAGCAGCTCCCGGACGCCAAATGGGGCTACGTCTCCTCGGCGCTGATGGGAGTCTTCTTCTCGGCCGGCTGGTCACCTTGCGTCGGCCCCGTGCTGGGTGCCATCCTGACCCTGGCATTGAACGGCGGCTCGACCTCCCTGGGCGCAGTCCTGCTGACCTCGTATTCAGCCGGGCTGGCCATCCCCTTCCTGATCGCCGCCCTGGGCATTGACTGGGTTTCGGCCACCCTGCGAAAGCACGGCAAAGTGATGCGCTATGTGGAAATCGCGATGGGCATCATCCTGATCGTGCTGGGCGTGATGCTTTATATGGGCAAACTAGCCCTGCTGTCAAACTTCGGCCCCTGGGTGGACTTCGGGATCTAAGATGCTCAAGGACCGCGGCAACGTTGCGATCATCGCCGTCACAGTCCTTGTCGTGGGGACCTTGATGGGCGCGGCCCTCGTTGCCGGGCGGGCTGGCGACCTGCTCCGAACCGGGGGGCGGGGTCCGCTGGTGGGCAACCCGGCCCCCGATTTCTCCCTCTCCACACCGGAAGGCGAACTGGTCACGTTGACAGGCTTTCGCGGCCATCCGGTGATGCTCAACTTCTGGGCCACCTGGTGCAGCCCCTGCGTGGCGGAACTGCCCCTCATCCAAGAACGCTACCTGGCGAACCGCCCCGAGCTGGTCGTGCTGGCCGTCAACGCGTGCGAGACACCGGGCCTGGTCAGCGATTTCGCCGCCGATATGGACCTCGAACTGCCGATTCTGCTCGACGAAGACTGTTCCGTCGGCGACCGGGACTACCGGGTCACAGGCTACCCAACCAGCGTCTTCATTGACGCCGACGGCGTCATCCGGTCGGTGTACATCGGCAGCATGACCGCCTCCACTTTGGACAAGAATTTGCGCTTAATAGGTATCGCTCCATGATTACAGTTACTTTGTATACGCGTCCCGAGTGTCCTCTGTGCGAACAGGTCAAAGAAGACCTGGCCGCCTTGCAGGAAAAGACCCCCCACCGCCTGGTGGAGATCAATATCGAAAGCGACCCCCAACTCCACAAAACCTACCTGACCGAGATCCCGGTCGTGGAGGCCGGGCCTTACCGCCTGAAAGCGCCCTTCACCCGTCAGGCGCTGGAAATGACCCTCGGCGCGGCCGCCGACCGGATGTCCCACCTCGAGCGCATCGGGGACGGCTCCTACCAGGCAGCCGTCCGGCGCGGCCAGACCATCACCACCTCCGACCGGGTTTACTTCTGGCTCTCGAAACATTACATGGTCGTCGTCAACCTGCTCCTGGCGCTTTATGTCGGCCTGCCCTTCCTGGCCCCGGCACTGATGAAGGTCGGCGCGGAAGCCCCGGCCCAGGTGATCTACAAAGTCTACAGCCCGCTCTGCCACCAGCTCGGCTTCCGCTCGTTCTTTCTCTTCGGCGAACAACTGGTTTACCCGCGTGCCGCGGCCGGGGTGGACGGCCTGCAGGCCTGGGGCGAAGCCACCGGCCTGAGCGAGCAGGACCTCGAAGCCGCCCGCTCCTACACCGGCAGTTCGGAGGTCGGCTTCAAGGTCGCCCTGTGCGAGCGAGACGTGGCGATCTACGCCTCCATGCTGCTCTTCGGGCTGATCTTCGCCGCCAGCGGCAAGCGGCTGCGCGGTCTGCACTGGGCGCTGTGGATATTGATCGGCCTCGCGCCCATCGGCCTGGACGGCTTCTCGCAGTTGTTCAGCCAACTCGGCCTGCCGCTGGTTAACGCCCTCCTGCCCTACCGCGAGAGCACCCCGCTCCTGCGCATCCTCACCGGCAGCTTGTTCGGCTTTGCCACCGCCTGGTTCGGCTTCCCGCCCATGGAAGAGTCCATGCGCGAGACCCGCCAGTTCCTGGTCAAGAAATTCGCCATCGTCGGGCAGGGAGATTGACGTGCCGTTCCACGACCGCGAAAACCGGCGCTACCTGACCTTCGACATTTTCGAGGGCTTGCCCCACGCCGTGTTCACCCGCCGGGGCGGCGTCAGCCCGCAGCCGTGGGCTTCGCTCAACGTCGGCGGCGGGATCGGGGACGAGCCGGAGCGCGTCCGCCAAAACCGATACCTTTCATTCGAGACGTTAGGCCGCGCCCGCGACTCGATCTACGACGTCTGGCAGGTCCACAGCGCCGAGGTGGTCATCGCCGAGCGGGCCCGGGACCCGGAAACAGCGTACCGTCAAGCCGACGCCATCCTGACCGACAACCCCTCCGTGACCCTCTTCATGCGTTTCGCCGATTGCACGCCCATCCTGCTCCACGACCCGGTCAGGAAGGTCGTCGGCCTCGTCCATGCCGGCTGGCAGGGGACGGTCAAAGGCACGCTCAAGGCCGCAATCGAGGCCATGATCGGGCATTACGGCACGAACCCTGCCGACCTCCTGGCCGCCATCGGCCCCTCGATCGGCCCCGACCACTACGAGATCGGGCCAGACGTGATCGCCCGCGTCCATGAAGCCTTCGGGCAGGACGCTCCCGGCCTGTTGAGCCAAAACGGGAACGGCAGCGCCCACTTCGACCTGTGGGCTGCCAACCGCCTCTGGCTGGAGGCGGCGGGCGTGCGCCATATCGAAACCTCCAACCTATGCACCGCCTGCCACCTGGACGATTGGTTCTCGCACCGGGCCGAGCATGGCCGCACCGGGCGCTTTGGGGCGTTGATCGCCTTGTAGGCTAACCATCCAATATGCTGCATCCAAACCTGGTTTCCACCATTCGCCAAAACCTGACCCGCGTGCAGGCGCAAATTGACGCGTCGGCTCGTCGGGCGGGGCGCAGCCCGGAGTCGGTGCGGCTGGTAGTGGTCACCAAGACCCACCCGGTCGAAACGGTGCGGGCGGCGGTTGAGGCGGGGGCGGCGATCCTGGGCGAGAATTACGCCGAGGAGGCAGTCGCCAAGATGCAGGCACTGGGCCGGGCGGCGGTCGAATGGCACATGATCGGCCATGTGCAGAGCCGCAAGGCTAAATTGGTGGCCGAAAACTTTACGATGATGCACTCGCTCGACAGCCTGAAACTGGCCCGGCGGCTGGATAACTTCGCCGCGGAAGCCGGACGGGTCCTGCCGGTGCTGCTGGAGTTCAACGTGGGCGGCGAGGCGAGCAAATCGGGCTGGCAGGCCGGGGACGAATCCCGCTGGGGAGCGTTGCTGCCGGAGATCGAAGAAATCCTGTCGCTGGGGCAGCTGGAGACGCGCGGGCTGATGACCATGCCTCCACTCGGCGAACAGGCCGAGGCGTCCCGGACGTATTTCGTGAGATTGCGCCGGCTGCGGGATTTCCTGGGCCGCCACTTTCCCAAATCCACCTGGGACGAACTCTCGATGGGCACCAGCCTGGATTTCACGGTCGCCATCGAGGAAGGCGCCACCCTGGTGCGGGTGGGCACCTCCATCCTGGGCCCACGTTCGTGATAAAATAGGCGCGGAGGCCAGCATCGTGATCCCCATACTCATAACCATCATCAGAACTGTTTCTCAATTCCTGATCCTGCTCGTTATCGTTTCGTCTGTTTTGTCGTTCTTTATGTCGCCATACCATCCCGTGAAGCAGGCGCTCGACCGGATCGTCGAACCCATGCTGGCGCCCATCCGCCGGGTCGTGCCGTTGATTGGGATGCTCGATTTCAGTCCGCTCATCTTGATTATCCTGCTAGATTTGGTTTCAAGGGCCTTGATTGCCTTCCTGGTTTCACTATAAAAAGGTGGTGACATGAGCGCTCGCGAGTTCCGTTTACACAATGGACAAAAAGGTTCGGCCCTGGCTGTTCGGGTGACGCCGCGGGCCAGCCGGAACCAGGTGGTCGGCGTGATCAACGATGGGACGATCAAAGTCCACCTGGTCTCGTCGGCTAATGAATCCGAAATAAACGCCTCCTTGATGGCTTACCTGGCGGAGATCCTGGGCGTGTCGAAGTCCCGCCTCGAGATCGTGGCGGGCGAGAACGGGCGCGACAAGCTGATCTCGGTGCTCGACATGGATACCCACAGCGTCCACAGGAAGATCATCGAGGCGATGGGCAAGGAGTAGACTCCCAACGCGATAGTCAAAAATTACCGGCTGCAG
Source organism: Anaerolinea thermophila (assembly GCA_020722305.1). Classification (GTDB taxonomy): domain Bacteria; phylum Chloroflexota; class Anaerolineae; order Anaerolineales; family Villigracilaceae; genus UBA5796. Next base: position 7,645 of record DYLB01000037.1, read on the forward strand.
GATCAATGCCTGCGGCCTTTTCGTTTTTTAGCCTCGTGACACATGTCACTGCGAGGCGTGATGTGGTGCGGAATGGCATTCCGCATACCCGTAATCTGGCGGGATTCCATCCCGCCCCACGAAACCATCACTTACACTGAACCACTACCCGCCTTTGGTTGCGGAATGCTTGCCCTGAGCAAAGCCGAAGGGAATGCCGCGCTACGAGCTTTGTCGGTTCAATTGAGCGGGTTATACAGGCTGCAATAAATGTTGTAGATCTCGTAAATGCCCCGGATGTAGTTGCGGGTCTCGGCGAAGCGCACCACTTCCACGAACAGGTCAGGGTCGCCGCCCGCCAGCTCGTTCCAGACGGCCGCGTTGCCGGGACCGGCATTGTACCCGGCCAGGACGGCGTATTTGTCGCCGCCGGTAAACGTCCCGACCCGGGAGAGGTAGTTCGCGCCGAAATTGATGCTGATGACCGGGCGGTACAGGTCTTCAGGCCGGAAGTCCGAGATGCCGAGGTTGGTCGCAATCGAGGAGCCGGTGGCGGGGATGATCTGCATCAGGCCCCGGGCGTCGGCGGTGGACTGGACGAATCCCTCGAACAGGCTCTCCTGGCGGATGACGCTGAACAGGAAGAGCGGGTGGAGGTTGTTGAGCGCCGCCGCCGGTTCGACCAGGTCGGCGTAATAGGCCCCGAAACGGATGTGGTTGAAATAGGCCGGCGCGCCGAGCGTGGCGGCGTCGTCCATCCCGGCCAGGGTCAGCACCTGGCGGGCGGCGAAGATGGCGCTGCGATACAGGCCAAGATCGTGCAGATAACCGGCGAGGCGGAAGCTGTTGGCGGCGTCGTCGCTGACGGCTTCGCGCAGGCTCTCGAACTCGGCCCGGGCCTGCTCCTTCAGCCCCAACTCCCAGTATTCGGTGCCGCGCTGCAAGCGTGGATCGTCCAGCAGCGGGCCGGGACCGGCGAGGTCGGTCTCCGGCGGCAGGCCAAACTTGACCCGCACCCAGGTGGCCGCTTCGGCCCGCTCGGCTTCGAGGTCGAAGGCTAGGTCGTAGGCCGAGGGGGGCGCGAAGGGGCCGCGTCCCAGCATCAGGTCGAGGGCGCGTTCGCTGTAGTAACCGGTCGGGTCGAGCCTGGCGGCCTGCTGCCAGGCGATGATCGCCGCGGATTTTTCCCCCTGTTCGGCTTTGATCTTGCCCACCCAGAGGAACGCCCGCGCCCGGTCGGACGGGTCACTGGTCAATTCCAGGCTGCGCTGGATGTGCGACAGCGCTTCAGGGAGGTTCCCCAGCCGGTAGTAGGCGATCCCGGTCTGGAATCCGGCTTCGGCGCTCCAGGCGCTGGCCGGGTATTCGTTCACCACGCGCTGCCAGGCGGCGATGGCCTCATCGAGGCGGTTGGCGCGCTCGAACATGCGGCCGGCAGAATAAAGCATCTCCGGCGCGTCGGTGTGGGCCGAGACAAGCGCCACAAAATCCAGCAGGGTTTCGGCGGCTTTATCGGGCTGGTCGAGGTAAGCCCATTCAGTGAAGGCTTTTTCGTTCCAGGCGTCCAGCCAATAACGGTTGTCGGGATGGCCCTCGATCAGGCGGCCCCACTCAGCGGCGGCCTCCTCGTGGTTGCCGAGTGCGCGCAGGGTCAGGGCGCGGTAATGACGGGCGGTCCCGTCCGGCGGGCTGGCGCGGGAGAGATAGCGGTCGAGGGCGGCCAGGGCCGCGCCATACTGCCCGGCGTAGTAGTCCACGATACCGCGGTTGAAATCGTCCACCGGCACGCCCGCGTCGACAAGTTCGACCAGCGAAAGGTAAGCGTAATACGAGAGGGGGTAGTTCTCAACCGCGTGCAGGTAACGCTGGTAGGCCTCGTCGGTGCGGCCGAGGACCACCAGGGCCTTGCCGGACAAATAATCGAGCTGGGCCTTGAGGAAATCGTTGCCAGACTGGGCGAAAAGCGCCTCGTATTTGACCAAGGCGGTCTCCTGGTCGCCGCCGTCGGCGGTGGCATTGGCGATCTTGACCCCCAGCAGGGAGGCGTCCGAGAGGCGGGCGGACTGGAGCGAGAGGTTGTAGGCTTCGAGCGCGCCGCCGTAATCCCCGGCGTTGTAGAGGGCATCTCCCTGGGCTTCGTAAGCATAGGCGTCAATGTAGCCAGGGCGTTTCTGGACGTACATTCCGTAGGCTTCGGCGGCCTCCCGGAAACGGTCCAATTCGTAATAGGTTTCGCCGAGCAGGAAGAACCCGTAAGCCCCGTGGCGTGTATCGGGATACGCGGCGGTCAGCTCACGTAATTGGGTCAGCGCACCGGCATAGTTCCCAGTTTCGTAGTCAATCCGGCTCAAGCCCCATAAGGCGGCCGCCCTCAATTGCGGATCGGTCGAGTCATTCAGCGCGTTGCGGTATTCACGCCGGGCGAGATCGTAATCTCCGTAGAACAGCGCTCTATCCCCGGCGGCCACGCGCACCACTGGCGTGGGCGTGGGGCGGGGCGTGGAGGTGGGCGCCGCGGTGGACATGAGCGTTGCGGTGGCGGTGAATGTGGGACCGGGAACGGCAGTCGAACCGGGCGGGACGGCCGGCTGGGTCCCGCAGGCGGCCAGGGTGAAGCCCAGCCAGGCCAGGAGGAGCTTTTGTCGAGTCATAGGGCAATCTTATACTGTCTAAGGGTGAGGGTGTCAATACCGCCAGAAGCACAAGCAAACTTCGGAAGTCAAGTTCAAGCCACTTTGACAATCCCCCTCTCCCGTGTTAAACTGCCCAAACCAACATCTAAATTCTCTACCAATCGAGCCACTATGCGAACTGTCTTCTGGGATTACGAAACCAACGAACTCAAGATGATAGACCAACGCCTGCTGCCGGGCGTATTCGAGGTCGTTTCCTACCATGACCACCGCTCCGTCGCCAAAGCGATCACGGACATGGTCGTGCGCGGCGCGCCGGCCATCGGCGCGGCAGCCGGGTTCGGGATGGCGCTGGCCGCCCTCGAATCCAGGGCGGATAACATCCCGGCACTCCTCTCGGACCTGCGGTCTGCCGCGCGCACCTTGAAATCCGCCCGGCCGACGGCGGTCAACCTGGCCTGGGCCTTGAGCCGCGTCATGGATTCGGTGGCCGGCTTCGACGGCTCCGTCAGTAATCTGCGCGCCGCGGTGTTGGAGCAGGCCCAGCGCATCGCCGACGACGATGTCATCGTCAACCGGCGCATAGCCGGACACGGCGCGACTCTGATCAACGACGGCGACACGGTCATCCATCACTGCAACACTGGCGCTCTCGCCACCGTGGACTGGGGCACCGCCCTGGGTGTGATCCGCATGGCCCACGAGCAGGGCAAACGCGTCCACGTGCTGGTGGATGAGACCCGTCCGCGCCTGCAAGGAGCGCGGCTGACGGCCTGGGAACTGGAACAGTACGGCATCCCCTACGAGATCATCTCGGACAACATGGCCGGTCACTTCCTGAAAACCGGGCAGGCCCAGAAGTGCTTCGTCGGCTCCGACCGCACGGCCGCCAACGGCGACGTGGCCAACAAGGTCGGCACCTACATGCTGGCCCTGGCCGCCTACGACAACGGCGTCCCGTTCTATCCGGTCGTGCCTACCTCGACGATTGACCTATCCCTGGCGCACGGCGGCTTGATCCCCATCGAGGAGCGCGATCCCGGCGAGGTGCTGGGCTTGCAGTTCAACGGCGAACAGGTCGCGCCGAAGAACGCCCGGGCGCGCAACATCGCCTTCGACGTCACCCCCGCCCGGCTTGTGACCGCCATCGTCACCGAAAATGGAATCGTCTACCCGCCGTTCGAAACAAACTTGAAGCAGGTTGTCAAAAATTGATTTTGACAATCCATCCATCCCATGTTAAACTACGCCCGCTCACATTGGCGCTCTCCTGCGAGAGCGCATTTTTCTGCGAGTGAATGGTGTCATTGCGAGCCCCGAGCGGAGCGAGGGGCGAAGCAATCTGCCATCGAGAATGAAATCTCATCGAACAATTCCGACTACCGAACAGGGGATTGCTTCGTCGAGCAAAACACTCTCCCCGCAATGACGCGAGGTTATAAATGGACATTCTTCTCACCGGCTCCGTCGCCTACGATTACCTGATGACCTTCCCCGGCCTGTTCAAGGAACAGATCCTGCCGGAGCGCCTGGCCTCCATCAGCCTGTCGTTCCTGGTCGAATCCATGACCCGCCAGCGGGGCGGGATCGCCCCCAACATTGCCTACACGATGGCGCTTCTCGGCGTGAAACCGCGCATCATGGCGACCGTGGGCGAGGACTTCGAAGAATACCGCGCCTGGCTCGAATCCAAAGGCGTGGACACCGAATTGATGCAGGTCATCCCCGGCCTGTTCACGGCCTCCTTCTTCGCCACCACCGACCAGGCCTCGGCCCAGATCGCTTCGTTCTATCCGGGGGCGATGGCCCACTCGGCCGTCCAATCCATCAAAGCTTTGGATAAGAAGCCCGATTTAGTCATCGTCTCCCCCAGCGCGCCGGATGCGATGATGAAATTCCCGGCGGAATGCCGCGACCTGGACATCCCCTACTTGTACGACCCCAGCCAGCAGGTCCTGCGCCTGGAAGGGGAGGAACTGGCCCGCGACATGGAAGGGGCGCAGTTCCTTTTCTGCAACGACTACGAGTTCGGGCTGATCTCCAAAAAAACCGGTTGGAGCCTGGACCAGGTGCTGGAGCACGTCAAAATCCTGGTGATTACGCGAGGCAAGGACGGGGCCGACCTGTACGCGGGGGCCGACACCGTCCACATCCCGACCGTCCCTGAAAACGAGATCGTGGACCCCACCGGCGTGGGCGACGCCTTTCGCGGCGGGTTCCTGGCCGGGTACGCGCGCGGTTTCGATTGGAAGTTGTGCGGCGAAATTGGTTCGCTAGCCGCGGTCTATTGCCTGGAGCAGAACGGCACGCAGAACCATTTTTACACCCGCGAAGAATTCGTCAACCGCTTCCGCCAGCATTTCGATGATGGGGGTAAGCTGGACGCATTATTGAAATCGTAGGGCGGGTTATCAACCCGCCGATCCATTGGCGGGATAAAACCCCGCCCTACAAATCCGAAGGAGAATTAAATGAGCAATTACGATATCAAAGACATAAACCTGGCCGAGGGCGGCCGCCGCCGGATCGAGTGGGCCGAGCGCGAGATGCCCGTCCTGCGCCTGATCCGCGAGCGCTTCGAAAAAGAGAAGCCGCTCAAGGGGCTGCGCCTCTCCGCCTGCCTGCACGTCACCACCGAGACGGCCAACCTGATGCGCACCCTCCAGGCCGGCGGCGCGGACATCGTGCTGACCGCCTCCAATCCGCTCTCCACCCAAGACGACGTGGCCGCTGCGCTGGTCAATCAATACGAGATCCCGGTCTATGCCATTAAAGGTGAGAACAACGTCACGTACTACAAGCATCTCGGCGCGGCCCTCGACCACAAACCGCAGATGACCATGGACGACGGCGCGGATCTGGTCTCGGTGCTGCACAAGGGACGCCGGGAACTGCTCCCGAACGTGATCGGCGGCACCGAAGAGACCACCACCGGCGTCATCCGCCTGCGGGCCATGGCCGCCGACGGGATGCTCAACTTCCCGGTCATCGCGGTCAACGACGCCATGACCAAGCACTTCTTCGACAACCGTTACGGCACTGGCCAGTCCACGATTGACGGGATTATCCGCGCCACCAACATCCTGCTGGCCGGCAAAACCTTCGTCGTGGCCGGCTACGGCTGGTGCGGACGCGGCCTGGCGCTGCGGGCGCGCGGCATGGGCGCCAACGTCATCGTGACCGAAATTGACCCGCTCAAGGCCCTCGAAGCGGTCATGGACGGCTACCGGGTCATGCCGATGGCCGAAGCCGCCAAAATCGGCGACATCTTCTGCACCCTGACCGGCGACATCAACGTGGTGGACAAGCGCCATTTCGAGGTCATGAAAGACGGCGCTATCATCGCCAACTCCGGCCATTTCAACGTCGAGATCAACATCCCGGCCCTGGCGGAGATGTCCACCGGCGAACCCAAACTGGTGCGCCCGTTCGTCGAACAGTACGACCTGCCCGACGGCCGCCGCATCCACATCCTGGGCGAAGGCCGCCTGATCAACCTGGCCTCTGCGGAAGGGCATCCTGCCTCCGTGATGGATATGTCCTTCGCCAACCAGGCCCTCTCCGCGGAATACATGGTCAAGAACGCCGACAAGCTGGAGAAGAACGTTTACTCCGTGCCGGCCGACATAGACGCCGAGATCGCCCGGCTCAAGCTCGAAGCCATGGGCGTCGAAATTGACGTGCTGACCGAGGCACAGGTCAAGTACCTGAACTCGTGGGAAGAAGGCACGTAGGTCAGTAGCCAGTATTCAGTAGCCAGTATTCAGTATTCAGTATTCAATTTTCAGGAAGGGCGCAGGCTGCGCCCTTTTTGTTGTTAATTGGCTCCTTTACAAGTCCACCCTTCCGCCGGGAACGCTATTCCAACGGGACCCCGACCTGGATCATCCCGTCCACGACCCGCACGGGGTAGGCGGGGATGTCCACTACGACCGGCAACTGGACGGCTTTGCCGGTGCGGATCTCGAATTCGCCGCCGTGCCGCGGACAGACGATGTGGTCGCCTTCGATGTCCCCGTCGCCGAGCGGGCCGCCATCGTGGGTGCAGACATCCCCGATCGCAAAGAACTGCCCGGCGATGTTGAAGATCACCACCGGTTTGTCGCCGATGTCCACGAACAGGCGCTCGCCGTTGGGCAACTCGCTGGCGGGAGCTATGTCAAAGTATTCGATTTTTTCGGTTTCGAGTTGGGTGTAGTTGAACATGGGGTGTCCTTGAAGGGGTGAAAAGTATACACGCACTCACGGAAATAGGTACACACGTACTCACGGAAACAGGTACACAGCGGCCACGCATCTGCGTATCTACCTGTATACCTGTTTTTCTTTTTTGACTCCGCTGCAAAAACCTTTTCTAACCACTAAGGACACGAAGGTCACGA
>DYLB01000038.1:0-7758 GCA_020722305.1 Anaerolinea thermophila
GGAATTAATTCCGCCCTACATCTGGCGGATCGCCACGCCAATTCCCAATGAACCGCATTTTTTTGTCTATCTTTGGCGTTGCGGGATGCCATCCCGCACCACGGTTTGCGATTTTTCCGAAATTGGCGAGGGTGCTGTACTATAGGAGTACCATGCGGCGATGAATGAGCGAGCGCTCGGATGCGCCCGTCTACTATGGACGGATTAGCAGGGTCGTGGGTATCATTGTGGCGTTCACAGGAGTTTTTATGTCCCTCATGCAATACCTGCGCGATAGCTATCCTTACGACCCGCAGCGCAAAATATTCACCATCGACGCCGCGGTGGATACTTATGACGAATTGTACAACTACCTCGACCCATCCCCCTCCCCCAGCCGGGACCTGGCCCCGGACGTGGTCGAGTACCTGAACCAGTGCTCGGAGGAGATCCCGCTCAACTACGGCATCCGCATCGTCATACACATCCAGGAGGAGCCGCGCAAAGAAGACCGCGAGCGCGAATGCCTGGCCAGCATCAAGACCTACTACCAGCACGAGACCATCCTGTCCCGCCTGGACGACCGGCAGACCCGCATCCGCTCGCTGCGTTACGTGGCCTTCTCGCTCTTATGCCTGACCATCTACCTGCTGGCCAAACCCTGGGCCGGTCTCTCACTGGTTACCACGCTGCTACACGAGGCTTTCCTGGTCGGCGGGTGGGTCTTCATGTGGGAGGCCGTCTCGATCAACTTCATCGAGACCGATCCGCCTCGGCTGGCGCGGCAACGCTTCAAGCGGCTGGTGGAAGCGCCGATCGAATTCACCTACGCCCACAAAACCGACTGATCGGTATGTGTTCGGGTATAATGGCCCAGTCACCCATACCCGAAAGAGAGAATAAAATGAAAATCGTAACCGATTGCGCGGCCGACCTGCCCGCCGAAGAACGCGACGCCCTGGGCATCATCGAAGCGCCGCTCTATATCCAGTTCCCCGAAGGCGAGATCAACTCCGCCGACATCAGCGCCGACGACTTCTACAACCGGCTCGAGGCCATGCGTCCAGGAGTCCCCACCACCGCCCTGCCGTCTAGCGGGGTGTTCACCGAGCTTTACAACAAACTGGCCGAGACCAAAGACGTGCTCTCCATCCACATCTCGTCTGGGTTGAGCGGCACTTTCAATTCGGCCCTCATGGGCGCCGAACAGATCAAGGATAAGGTCGTGGATGTGTTCGACTCGATGACCCTCTCCGGCGGACAACGTTTCCAGGTCCTGGCGGCGGCCTGGGCCTCGAAAGCGGGCTGGACCATGGAGGCGATCAAGGAACGATTGGCCGCCATCCGTGCCCAGACGGAGGTCATTTACACCCTCGAGACGCTCGAATACCTGGCCCGCGGCGGCCGCATCGGACGGGTCCAGGCCCTGGCGGGGTCGCTGCTCAAGCTCAAGCCGATCATCAACGTGGACCATGCCGACGGCAAGTACAGCACGGTCGGCAAGGGACGCACCATCCCCCAGGCGCTGACCACCATCACCGAACACCTGACGGCCAAATATGCCAACACCCCCGTCTGGGCCACCGTCCTGCACGGGCGGTTCGTCGAGGGGGCTGAGATGCTCACCCAAAAACTCCAGCAAAACCTCAACATCGCCAAACTGGAGGTCATGCGCATCTCGCCCGTCTTGGGCGTGCATACCGGCCCCGGCATCGTCGGCGCGGCGGTCATGCCGATGGAACTGATCGCCGACATTCCCAAATAACCCCAAAATTGGCCCTCGAAAAAAGCACCGGATTCGGTGCTTTTTTGTATAATTGTTAACGTCGTCATGATCGGGGAGGCTTTTTTGAAAACATCCCTTCCAGCCAATTCCGTTTTTCCTCGAAGCCGGGCAAGGTGAGGATCAGCCATGCTATCCATGTCTGACGCCCTGCTGCTTCTTGGGCTGGTTTACCTGACGATCATGTGGAGTAGCACCCTGCTGGCCTACCGGCGCAACCGGCTCTTGCCTGACGATGACCCGCATAAACAGAAGTATTCACCCCTCTATATCGTTATAACCCCCGCAATTCCCGCAATCCTCATTCCTTTATTTATTTTCCTGCTCACGGTTTTCAGCATCCTGTTCGGGGTCTTCCTGGTCGTTTTCGCCACAGCCATGCTCATCTTCCGCCAAGTGACCCTGCTCAAGAAACTGATCGAAATTTTGGTAAAGATCGGCGATGCCCTGCTCAAGATCACCCGCCTCCTCCTCTGGCCGTTTTACTTCATCTTGAAGGCAATCTTCGCGCCGGAACAAGCGCCTTAACTTTAACGCGAATTATGCTAATTGGATAGTCTCCCCGCTGGGAGCAGTTGCGAAAATCAGCCACGAATTTCACGAATTCACGCGAATTTTTCTTTCCTTTTTCGTGAAAATTCGCGTAATTCGCGGCAAAAAAATTCCATCTGCTCTCAAGAGGGAGACTACCTGCTACTTGGGCGAATTCCGCGAATATTTTCGAAGCATTGGCGAAATGGGCGCCATCTGCGCTACAGCTGCACTTGTGCCAGGTGCAAGTGTTCGCGTTAAGAAGGTGACTATACCGCACTCGGTTGAGAATTGCGCTTTTTTGAGCGGTGGAAAGCGCAATTCTCAAACGTGGGTATTATATCAGTGCGCTTTGCGCCGGTAGGGGACCATCAACAGGAACCCCACCAGGATGATCAACATTCCGATCTCCACACCCCGCGCCTGCCAGGGGCCGAAATGCGGCACGCCCGGCAGCGGGTGCGAACCCATCCCAAAGATATCCGCCATCCCGGCGAACACGGCGATCACGTACCCGGTGCTGACCAGCCGCAGGCCGAAATCGGCGGCAATGCTGCGCTCGCCTCCGGCCCACAGGGAGGCCAGGCTGATGTACCCGCCCACGCAGATCACCGCCAGCCCGACCAGGAAGACCGCAATCTGCACGAAACCGACCACCGCGCTGCGGTCCAGGCTGAACCACTCCGGCTTGGCGCCCAGGATCAGGAGCAGCAGGCCGATGAATGTCAAAACGACCCCTGTCCTGATCCGGGCCGCCGAAGGGATGGTTCCATTGGAAGTTTGCAGGCCTGCCGTCATCAAGGGAGAGCCTCTCGTAAAAGCCTGAGCCAATTCCCGCCCAGGATCGCTTCGATGTCCATGGATGAGTAACCTCTTTCGGCCAGCAGCGGGCCAAGCTTTTGCAAATCGGCGATGGTATCTATCTCAGACGGCGTGCTGGCCCAGCCAAAACCGCCGTCGAAATCAGTGCCCAGGCCCGCGTGTCGCGCATCCCCGGCCATCTGGCAAATGTGGTCAATGTGGGCGGCCAGGTGCGCCAAGCTGACCGCCTGCTTGCCCTCGGCGGCCGTCCAGCCGGGTTTCAGGAACTTGTTGTACGGCACCACGCCGATCACGCCGTCTCTTTCCAGAATACCGGCAATGACCTCATCCGTCAAGTGACGATTACTATACGATCCTTTCAGGAGCGCCAGAGCGTTGGCGTGGCTGGCCGCGACCGGGCCGGGGTAAAGGTCCAGCGCCTGGCGGGCGGATAACACGTCCATGTGGCTCAGGTCGAGGATCAGGTTGAAGCCAGCCATGGCCTCGAGGAGTTCGCGTCCGTCGTCGGTCAGGGGACCCGGTTCACGCGTCCCGCCGCAGAAACGCGTCCCAGCCCAGGCCGGGCCGATCATCCGCACCCCGCTTTCGACCCAGGTGGGCAGCTCGTCGATTCGACGGATGCCCTCCGCCCCCTCCATCAGCACCACGAATCCCACCGGACGCCCGGCCTGCTCCGCTCCGAGCGGCCGCTCCCAGGCGGACAGGGTCTCGCGCAAGTCCGCCCCGTTGGCGATCAAGCGGAACTTGTCCGGGTGCTGGTCACAGAGACGGTGGTAGGCGTCCAGTTGCGCCCGGTACAGGCGGTGGGCCTGCTCGAAATCGGCGTAGACTTGCGAATCCCAATCGCCTTCGCTGTGGCGCAGCGGCGCGGCGAACAGGGTGGAAAAGACGACCGCCATCTGGCCCTGCTGGTAATCCGGCCAGCCGAGCAGCGAGTCGCCGTTGTGTTCCACGTTCGGGCCGCCGCGTTCGATCCGGCGGGTCTCGGCTGCCGAACGGGTGTAATCCCGCCCGAGGGCGAGCATGTTCCAGGCAATATCCTGATGTGAATCAACGAGGAGGGGCATAAGAATTAAATAGAGAGCGCACCAGACGGTGCGCTCTCCGTAACCGTTCTATTCTTCGGTCTCTTCGGTCGTTTCGCTGGTGGAGTCTTGCGCGGCTTCTTCAGCCGGTTCTTCAGCCGGTTCGGGTGCGTTATCCTGTCCGAAATCCAGTTCCTTGGCAAGGGCTTTCATGTCCTTGTCAGCGTAGGCCGGGGAGTCCACCTTGCGCAGGCTCAAACCGATGCGGCGCTGGTCGGGATCGATGCGCACGATGCGCAGGGTCACTTTTTCGCCGTCACGCAGCACTTCACGCGGATGCTCGATTCGGCTTTCGCTGATCTCGGAGATGTGGATCAGGCCTTCGACATCGTTGGCCAGGCGGGCGAAAGCGCCGAACTTGGTCAGGCGGGTGATGGTGCCTTCGACCAGTTGGCCGACCTGGAAGGCGCTGATGCGGGCGCGCCAGGGATCGTCCTGCAACTGGCGGATGGACAGCCCGATGCGGCGTTTCTCGCGTTCGATGTTGATGACCTTGACCTTGACTTCCTGCCCTACTTCGAGGATTTCGCTGGGGTGATGGACACGGTCCCAGGAAAGCTCGGAGAGATGCACCAGGCCGTCGGCGCCATTGACGTTTACGAAAGCCCCGAAGTCGGCCAGGCTGGTAACGCGGCCGGAGTAAATGCCGCCTTCCTTGAGTTCGTCAATCACCCGTTCCTTGAGCGCGGCGCGGGATTCGCTGCCCGCGGCCCGTTCGGAAAGGATCAGGCGGCGGCGTTCGCGGTCCACCTCGATGACGCGCACCGCAATCGGCTCGCCGATCATCTTGGCCCAGCGCTGGTCGGGGGTATCGCCTACGGCCATGCTGCGGCGCAGCGCGCTGACTTGGGAGGCCGGGACGAAGCCGCGCAGCCCGTGGACCGGGACGATCAGGCCGCCCTTGTTGAACCCGTCCACAATGCCTTCGTAGATTTCGTCGTGCTGGAGCATCGACTCGACCGAATCCCAGCCTATTTGTTCCTGGGCGCGGGTGTAAGAGACGATGACGTTGCCGTTCTGGTCTTCAGGGTTGACGATGTAGACCGGGATCTGTTGGCCCACTTCGAAGGCGGCGCGTTCTTTCTCTGAAATCTGTTCCAGCTCGCGGCCGGTCAGCACCCCTTCCGATTTGGCGCCAATACTGACGAGGATCTGGGAAGGGCTGATACTGGCAATCGTCCCCGTACGGATTTCGCCGCTTTGCGGGAAATCCAAGGCAAGGCCGCCCTCCTCTTCGAGGAGGCTTTCCATGGAAGGCATGGCGGGTTGTGGGGATTCGTTTTCGGCGAGCGGGGTGCCCTCGAGCGTTCCCTCCTTCCCGATTTGGGCATCATTCTGTTCCATAAGGTGGTTAAACTCCGATTTGAAAAAGATAAGCGGGATTATAAAGGTAAAAACAATCCTTGACAACCCTTGTTCTGATTTGGCGCTTTCCATATTCAAATAGTCCAGTCTAAATCTTGCAGTATAATTTCCTACCGAGGAACCCAATCCATGCCTTCAATTTTTCCCTTCACTGCCATCGTCGGCCAGGAGCGCATGGTGCGCGCCCTGGTGCTCAATGCTGTCGATACCCGCATCGGCGGCGTGCTGATCCGCGGCGAGCGCGGCACGGCCAAGTCCACTGCGGCCCGGGCCCTGGCGGCGCTGCTGCCCAAGGTCAAGGTCGTCAAAGATTGCCGCTTCGGCTGCGACCCCGACTCCCCCCTCACCTGGTGTACGGAATGCCGCGAACGCAGCAAGAACGGCAGCGACCTGCCGGTCGAGGAAAAGACCATCCCGTTCATCAACCTGCCCGTTTCGGCTACCGAAGACCGGGTGGTCGGCACCCTGGACATCGAACAGGCCATCCAGAAAGGCGAACGCCACTTCGAACCGGGCGTGCTGGCCAACGCCAACCGGGGATTGCTCTACATCGACGAGGTCAACCTACTCGACGATCACGTGGTGGACCTGTTGCTGGATTCCGCGGCGATGGGCGTCAACGTGGTCGAACGCGAGGGCATCTCCTTCGCCCACCCCTCCCGCTTCATCCTGGTCGGGACGATGAACCCCGAAGAAGGCGACCTGCGCCCGCAACTGCTCGACCGCTTCGCCCTGTCGGTGGAGATCACCGGCATCCGTGAGCCGCGTGAGCGCGTCCTCATCATGGAGCGCAACATCGCCTTCGAGAAAGACCCCGAAGCCTTCCGCCAGGCGTGGATGGAAAAAGAGCTGGCCCTCTCGCAGCGCATCGCCATGGCCCGCACCCTGGTGGACAAGGTGACTTACACCCGCCGGGACATGCTCTCCATCGCCGCCCTGACCGCTTCGCTCAACGTGGACGGTCATCGGGCTGATCTCGTTATTTTGAAAGTAGCCCGCGCCCAGGCCGCCTTCGACGGCCGCACCGCGATCAACGACCACGACATCGCCCTGGCGGCCGAACTGGCCCTGCCGCACCGCATCAAACGCGGCCCGTTCTACCAGGCCGAGATGACCACCGAGCAGCTGCAGGAGCGCATCGAGCAGCTCGCCGGCCAATCGGTCCCGAACGAACCGGACGAGAGCCAGTCACAGCCGCAGGAATCCGAGGAAAAAAAAATTTAAAAATTGAGGAAGACACCCAAGAGTCCGAACAGCAAGGCACACCGGAACCTTCGAAGCAGGATGTCTTCCACAACGCCAGCGCCAACTGGTGGGAGGGCGGCCAGAAAGTCAAAGTCGGCGAGACCTTCGATCCTCGCAAGTTAGACACCCCCCTGGATAAACTGACCCGGCGCAAAGCCGGAAGGCGGTCGCAGACGCATACCAATCGCAAGCGCGGCCGCTACATCCAGGCGCGCCCGGCCATGGGCAAGACCGACGACGTGGCCTTCGACGCCACCCTGCGGGCCGCCGCGCCCTTCCAGAAGCACCGCATCGAACAGCGCAAACGGGTGGCTTTCGCCATCCAGAAGGACGACCTGCAGCGCAAGGTGCGGGTCAAACGGACGGCCAACCTGGTCCTGTTCCTGGTGGACGCCTCCTGGTCGATGGCCGTGGCCGAGCGGATGAACGCCACCAAAGGCGCCATCCTGTCCCTGCTGACAGACGCCTACCAGCGCCGCGACCGGGTTGGGTTGATCGTCTTCCAGAAGGACCGGGCCACGCTGGTCCTGCCGCCGACCACCTCGGTGCAACTGGCCCAGCGCGCCCTGGTGGACATCCCGGTGGGCGGCAAGACCCCGCTATCGGCCGGACTGCTGATGGCCTACGACGTGCTCCTGCGCGAGAAATACGTCCACCCCGACGTGGAGCCGATGCTGATCACCCTGACCGATGGGGCCGGGAACGTGGCAATCGGGACCCAGCCGCCCCAGGACGAAGCCTACCACTTCGCCGAGTTGATCGCCTCCGAGCACATTCGCAGCATCGTCATTAACATGGAGCACGCCGCCTTCGACCAGGGCCTGGCCCAGACGCTGGCGGACCACCTGAAAGCGCCCTGCTACGCCCTGAACGAACTCAAGGCCGAGAACCTGTACCACACCGTGAAGCAGGAGATGGCGGGGGGAGCCAGTAATCAGTAATCAGTAA
>DYLB01000038.1:7858-14364 GCA_020722305.1 Anaerolinea thermophila
CAGTGTTCAGTGTTCAGTGTTCAGTAGGTCGGGCTTTCAGCCCGACTTTTTTGCGCCAAACTTCGGAAGTCTTGCCCCGCTCCGCTGCGCTACGGGGGTGCTTCGTAAAGTCTTCCGAAGTTTGTTGAAATCGTTTCTCTCGGCAGCCTCTTGACAAACTAGAACAAATATTCTATTATATATCCAGGCATTCACTCATCTAGCGACTAAAGGAGGTCGAGATGAACTTTTCCCAAACGCGGCGTTCGTCCGGGGGACTGCCGGCCGTACTCAAGAACATCCCCATCAGCCGGGGTGCGGCCTTCGGCATGATGATCGTTGGGGCCTTGCTGGCGTTCGAGGTCTTCAACTTCAGCACCACCGATTTCGCCCTCAGGGACGTGCTGGGCGATCTGCGTTTCATGAGCATCCGCTGGTCCACCATCCTTTCAATTGCCTTCTGCGGGATTGACTTCGCAGGGATCGCCCGCCTCTTCACCCCCGAAAAAGGCCGCGACGAACCGGCCGAGGTCTGGTACCTGTTCGGGGCCTGGCTGCTGGCCGCGGCGATGAACGCCATCCTGACCTGGTGGGGCGTCTCGGTTGCCATCGGCAGCCACGTCAGCCAGGGCAGCCAGGTGATCGGCTCGGCGGCCACATCCAAGGCGGTGCCGGTCTTCGTCGCCATCATGGTCTGGGTCATCCGGGTCTTGATCATCGGCACGTTCTCCGTTGCCGGGGAGCGGCTCTTCACCGAAGATACCCAATCCGTCAAGACCGGCAAACCCGCCAGCACCAGCGTCACCAGCAAGCCGCGCCCTACTTTCAACCCCCAGCCGGCTTACCAGAAACCGGCCTATTCAAAACCGTACCAGCAGCCCTCCACAAACATCAACCGACCTGTCCAACAATCCTCGTTCAGTCCCGCGCCCCGACCTGCTCAAAAACCGGAGCCAACCTACCATAATATGTCTTCGAGCGCGGCCCCGACCTCCGATACCCCTGGCAAATCCATCTCTTACGAGGCCTCCAGCCGGATGAGAGACATTTGATGCGATAAATATGACTCCTCGCTCATCTCCGGCACGTTACGCGCAGACAGCCGCTCCTGAACAAGGCAGCGGCTGTCTGTCTGGTTTCCTGCTTCCACCCCTGGTGGTGGTCATCGTCGGCCTGATGCTGGCGGCCTTCGCCCGCAGCCTGCCCCTGCCGGCCGAGACGGGCTTCCCGGTGGCGCAGGCCGCCCCCCTCGATGCAGAAGCGCCTACGGCCCAGGTCGTCCCGGTCGAAATCGCCTCAGGCGGGACGTCGGCCATCGCCGCGCTGTTCACGCCCGAGGTCCAGTACTGGGGCGGGAAGATCACCGCCTGGGCGGCGCAGGCGGGCCTGGACCCGAACCTGGTCGCCACGGTGATGCAGATCGAATCCTGCGGCGATCCCCAGGCCCGCTCCCGGGCCGGCGCGGCCGGGCTGTTCCAGGTCATGCCCTACCATTTCGCCGCCGGGGAGAATGCCTACGACCCGGATACCAACGCCCTGCGCGGCACGGGCTACCTATCCCGCTCGCTGACAAAGGCCAACGGGAACGCCCGCCTGGCCTTTGCCGGTTACAACGGCGGGATCGGCGTGATTGGGCGGCTGGAGTCAAGCTGGGCGGCCGAGACGCAACGCTACGCTTACTGGGGCAGCGGCATCTACGCCGACGCATCCCAGGGCGCAACGAACAGTGCCCGGCTGGACGAATGGCTGCAAGCCGGGGGAGCCAGCCTGTGCCGGCAAGCCAAAGCGCGCCTGGGATTGCCTTGAAATCATGGATGGTCACTTCTTACGAGTGACTGTTCATTTTCGAATCATCCACCGTATGTTCGTCGCACAGGGGCAGGTAGATCAGGAAAGTCGTGCCCTGCCCTTCCTTCGAGTTGACCTCGATCCGCCCCCCGTGATGGTCTACGATCCAATAAGCAATGGAAAGCCCCAGCCCGAAGCCGCTGGCCTTCGAGCGGGTGCGGGATTTTTCGGCGCGATAGAAGCGGTCGAAGATGTGCGGCAGGTCCTTCTCCGGGATGCCGGGGCCGGTATCCGCTACGGAGATGGCAGCCACTTCGAGGGTTTTGCTCAGGCCCAGGGTCACGCGCCCGCCCGCCGGGGTGTACTGGATGGCGTTCGAGATCAGGTTGATCAGCACCTGCTTGAGGCGGTCACGGTCCCCATCCACCTGCACCTGGTCAATTTCCGCAATCGTCAGGCTGACCTTGCCCTTGGCCAGCACGTGCATCTCCTGGAAGACTTCCAGCAGCAGCGTATCGAGTTCCACACAAGTCAGGTTGAGCGGCAATTTGCCCGACTCGGCCTGGGCCAGCAGCAGCAGGTCGCCCACCAGCCGGGCGAGACGATTGGCCTCGGCCTCGATGCTGCCCAGGGATTCCTCGTCGAGGGTCTTCATCCGCCGCATCAGGTCCACGTTGCCCTTGATAACCGTCAACGGTGTGCGGAACTCGTGACTGACGTCTGCCAGGAAGCGCTGCTGCGACGAGAAGAGCGTTTCGAGCCTTTCGAGGGTCTCGTTGAAGGAATTGATCAAGCGCCCAATCTCGTCGTCCGGCGAACCGGAGTAGGGGATGCGGCGCGACAGGTCGTCGGCGCGGGTGATCTGCTGGGCCACCTCGGTGGCGGCTTGCAGCGGCTCGGCCAGTGTGCCGATGGCGTAGAAACTGGTCACAGCCGCCAGCAGGATCGAAACCAGGAAAAAGATAACGATGATGTAGAGCAGGTCGCGCCGGGCCGTATCCACCAGGGTCAGGCTGGTGGCAACCTGCAAGACCCCCACCGGACGGCTGTTCACCGTCAGCGGGACGCTGTAGACCCGCAGGCGGATGTTGTCCAGGAAGGTCACATCCCGGAAAACCGGTTCGACTGCGGACAGCCCCTGCTCATCCAAAGGTTCTTGGATCGTGCCGATGATGGTGGACATGAAGGTCAATTGCCCCTCCCGGTCCCAGAACTGGATCACTGCGTTGGAATTGATGTCCATTCTCTGGATCACCGGGCTGACCGCCCCCCAATTGTTGATGCGGGTGTTGGAGATCACGTCTGCGGCGGTCTGGATCAGGATCTCGTCCAACTGCCGCAGGAGCATGAAATTGACCACCGAGTAAACTCCCACCCCGAAGAGCAGTAAAATCCCCCCCAGCAAAGTGATATACAGCAATGAAAGCCGGGAGCGAAGCGGCATTGTTCGGACCTCTAAATTCAAAAAATCCAACCGGCCTCGCCGGAGATATTTCTAAGGTTGATCACGCAGCACATAGCCCACGCCCCGCACCGTATGGATCAGGCGCGGCTCGCCCCCCAATTCCAGTTTCTGGCGCAGGTAACGAATGTAAACTTCGAGCACGTTGCTCTCGCCGCCGAAATCGTAGCCCCAGACCCGGTCGAAGATCACCTCGCGGGTCAAGACCTGGCGCGGGTGGCGCAGGAACAACTCCATCAGGTCGTATTCTTTGGCCGTCAACGAGATCAGGCGCTGGCCGCGGGTCACCTGGCGCGAGCTGGTATCCAGGGTCAGGTCGGCGAACTGGTAGACCTGAACCCGCTCCGTTTGGGTCCGGCGCAGCAAAGCGCGGATGCGGGCGAGCAGCTCATCCAGGTTGAAGGGTTTCACCAGGTAATCGTCTGCCCCGGCGTCCAGCCCCTGCACCCGGTCCTGGATCGTATCCTTGGCGGTCAGCATCAGGATCGGCACCGCGCCGCCCATCCGCAGCCGGTGGCAGACCTCCAGCCCGTCCATGCCGGGCAGCATCCAGTCCAGCACCACCAGGTCGGGGGCGTGGTCACGCGCCAGGTTCAGGCCGCCGCGCCCGTCGGTGGCGACATCCACCGTATAGCCTTCGTAAGCCAGGCCGCGCTGCAAGAGTTTCAGGATGGCCGGATCATCTTCGATAATCAGAATTCGCTCATTCATTTTTGCTCCTTGTGCCAGCTTGAACAGTTGAAATCTTACCACAAAGGCAACCTTTGGTAGAATATCGCCGTGACCCGCATCCCGTTCTCCAAACGCCTGTTCGATCTGACCGCTGCCGGCCTGGGACTGATCCTGCTCTCCCCGGTCTTGCTGCTGCTGGCCCTTCTGGTGCGCCTCTTTCACGGGACGCCGGTCCTGTTCCGCCAGATGCGGCCGGGTTACCGGGGACGCCCCTTCCCCCTCTACAAATTCCGCACCATGACCGACGAGCGGGGCGGGACCGGGGACCTGCTCCCGGACGAGGCGCGGCTCACCCGCTTTGGGCGTTTCCTGCGCGCCGCCAGCCTGGACGAATTACCCGAGCTCCTCAACATTTTACGCGGCGAAATGAGCCTGGTCGGGCCGCGCCCGCTACTGATGCAATACCTCGACCGCTACTCGCCCGAACAGGCCCGCCGCCACGAGGCCCTCCCCGGACTGACCGGCTGGGCCCAGGTCAACGGGCGCAACGCCCTCACCTGGGAGGACAAATTCCGCCTCGACGTGTGGTACGTGGACCACTGGTCCTTCTGGCTCGACATCAAAATCCTGTTCATCACACTCTGGAAGGTGCTCAAACGCGAAGGCATCAGCCAGGAAGGCCACGTCACCGCCGAGGAATTCATGGGGAATGAGCATTAACCGCGCTGCTTGACCACCATCACCGAGCACGGCGCATAGTGGACCAGCTTGCGGCTGACACTGCCCATCAGCCAGCTTTGGATCAACCCCATGCCGCGCGAACCGACCACGATCAGGTCTACCGCGTTCTTTTTGGCGTACTCGATGATCTCGGTTGCCGCGTCGCCCCGGCAGATGAACGTATCTACCGGCACTTCCAGTTTCCTCAGGGAGCGGGCGGTGCGGGCGACCAGGGCTTCAGCGTCCGCCTGCTCTTTGGCCGCGATCCGTTCGAGGTTGGCTTCCGCTTCCGGCGACAGGGGCGGGACGGGGATGTCTGCCATCTCAGTCCAGGCCAGGTGGGTGGAAGTGATCTCCGGCGGCAGGACAGTCATCACGCTGAAGCGCACACCCTCCGGGAAGGGGAATTGCTTGATGAACCTGAGCGCCTCAACACTGGAATCCGAACCGTCAGTGGAGAACAGGACATGTTTCAGCCCGGTGTAGGGCTTGCGCACCACCAGGACGGGCATCCCGGCGTGCTCGACCACCTGCTGCGCCACCCCGCCGAGCAATATTCCCAGCGTGGCCCGCAGCCCGACCGACCCCATCACGATCAGGTCGGCCCCTTGTTCGGTGGCCAGTTCCACGATCTTCGGCGCCGGCTGACCGAGCAGCAGGTCGCTTTTCACGTTGTGACCGGCTGCGGTCAATTTCATGTGGGTCTGGCTGAGGGCTTCCTCGAAGGCCCAAACATTGTGCGTCTGCCTGACATCGAAGACCCGCAGGACGAAAATGGTGCTGCGCGGCGAGAGCTTCAGGTCACACAGCAGCGAAGCGGCGGCCGCGGCGTGTTCGGAACCGTCGTCCGCCATCAAGATGTGAATTTTTTGTGGTTTGGCAGGCATCTCACTCTCTCCTTTCCGCCTGTTCGCCAAGCTAGTTGCGTGAAGCCGGACGCCGGGGCCACAGCATGGGCGTTGCAGATTTATAGTCCAGGTAGCTGCGCCCGAAGCGGATCTCCAGCTCACGCTCTTCATAGATTTTCAAGAAGACAAAGATCACCGGCCCGACCACCACCAGCAGCCAGGCCAGGAACAACCCAGACTGGAGCCACAACCCCAACCCGACCAGAAAGGCCAGGGCCGCCAGCACCATTGGGTTGCGGCTCCAGGCATAAACCCAGTCGGTCACCACGACGCGGGTCAAGGCCAGGGCGAACGGCAGGCCCAGTCCCTTCAGGAGCAGGCTGGCAACCGCCAGCGCCAGGAACAGGCCGCTTAATCCCATAAGCAGCAGCCCCAGCCAGGGCGGTAGGGCCAGCGCCCAGAGTTCCGAATCCATGCCGATGTAGGTGGCACAAATCAGGGCTGATCCCAACAATATGGCGATCAGGTAATGGACCACGCCCGTCACCCGCACGGCCCGCTCCGGCGTGGGCTGGCGGTCCAGCAGGCGGCGGCCAACCCAGACCACCGGGACCAGGCCTCCGATCCCGGCCAGAGCGATGGTGAGATTGACTTGCAGGACGGGGCGTTTAATTAACAAAATCAGCCATATCCCCCAGGTCAGGCTGAGTCCGATCAGGTTGACAATGACATTGAACATAGTCACACCCTTTCATGCGTCTGTAACCAGGGAGGGTGTCGCACCTGACTTCCAGGTTTCGTCCGATAAAACGGGAGATTTCCTCGCTATGACAAATCTCGTTCAGGAAGGTGCGGCGCACCCTCGTCCCGGTTGAGTAACATATTCACTTTTAGTCTAGCACGGATTGGGCGCAAAAACAATCGAAAGTGGGCCCGGACTCCAAAATCTCCCGATTTTGGACCCCAAAGTTAGAACCTTATCAATGACTCCGCTGCAAAAACCTTTTCTAACCACTAAGGACACGAAGGTCACGAAT
>DYLB01000039.1 GCA_020722305.1 Anaerolinea thermophila
AAAAATAATAAAGGTCTCTTCGCGTCTTCGCGTTTTTCTCTAATCTTCGCCATCGCCCTCGCCGCGCTCCTCTCCGCCCTCAGCCCCGGCGACTTCTGGCCCGGCTGGCTGGCTTACGCCGTCATCTTCGCCCCCGGCGGGATGGCGCTGACCGCCGCCTGCCGCTGGGCGGGCGGGGGCAAATCCCTGGCGTGGATGCTGGCCCTGGCCTTCCTCCTGCGTCTGGCCGTCGGGCTGGTTTTCACTCTGTGGCTTCCCACAGCCGGGTACGACAATCCCACCCAAAACGCCGGTTACGTCTTCTACGATGCCTTCCGCCGCGACGCACAGGCCTGGGAGCTGGCTGGATCGTCCGTCCCAATCTGGCAAGCCTTCAACAAGTCCTACTCCACCGACCAGTACGGCGGCCTGCTGGCCCTGAGCGGACTGCTCTACCGCTACTTCTCGCCTGACGCTCACCGCCAGATGCTGCCGGTCGTCCTCGGCGCGCTAACCTTCGCTCTCGGGGCGGCCTTCCTGTTCAAAGCCGCCAAATCCGCCTTTAGTGAGCGGATCGCCCTGCTCACCGGCTGGATTTTCGTGCTGTACCCCGAATCCATTTTACAGGGCAGTTCGCAGATGCGCGAACCCTTCCTGATGGCCTTTGCGGCGATAGCCTTTTACAGCGCGGTGACCTGGCCCACGTCCCGCCGCCGCACCGGGATGTGGCTGGCCGTTTCACTGGCCGGGATGCTGCTCGTCTCGCCGGGGATTGCCCTGGTTACGTTAATCGTGCTGGCGGGCTGGTTCTACTTTGGCGGCGAAAAACGCCGCATCGCGTGGCCTGCCGTTCTCATCTCTGCACTCATTTTTCTCGCCGCCCTCAGCCTGTTTGCCTGGGGCGCTTCGCGCGGCGCCTCGGGCGGATCGCCATTTTCTGCTGCCCTCGACTGGTTCCGTGAGGCCGTCAAATGGGACGTCTACCTGCTCGACCGCAGTTCCGGCTGGGTGCAAAAACTCTTCGACGAGATGCCCGCCGCCCTGCACCTGCCCTTCGTCGCGGTCTACGGGATGCTCCAACCCGTCCTGCCCGCCGCCGTAGTCGAACCCAGCCTGCCAATCTGGAAAACCGTCGGTATCCTGCGCGCCCTCGGCTGGTACGCCCTGCTCCCGCTGCTCGGTTACAGCCTGTATGCGATTTGGCGGACGGAAGACACCCGTCAGCGGCCCAGGCTGTTCTGGCTGGGAGCCGCCAGTTGGGTTTGGATCATCCTGACGGCATTGCGCGCCGGCGGCGACCTGTGGGACAACCCGCGTTACCGGGTCATTTTGCTGGCATTCCAGGCCATCCTGGCCGCTCAAGCCCTGACCGGTTGGTCTGCCCGCCGCGACCCCTGGCTGCCGCGCCTGCTGACGGTGGAGGGCATCTCCCTGGTGGTCTTCACCCACTGGTACGCGGCGCGTTACTTCCACTGGCCGGGACAGTTGCCTTTCTTCGGGATGGTGGGCTTGATCCTGGGGCTGGGCGGCCTGGTGGTGGGAGTCGGCCTGTGGCGCGAGCGCCGGCCCAAAGTCCAGGGGTAGGCGGGTGGCAAATTCGGTTATAATTCAATTGTTGAATTTTGTGTCTTGAGGAGGACACCCCATGCCTACTGCATTGATCACCGGCATCACCGGCCAGGACGGTTCGTACCTGGCCGAATTCCTGCTCTCGAAGGGCTACCAGGTGGTCGGGATGGCCCGCCGCTCCAGCACCCTGACCTACGAGCGCATTGACCATCTGCTGGACGATATCACCGTCGTCCAGGGCGACCTGCACGACCAGAGTTCGCTGCTTTCGACTTTGGAAGAATATAACCCCGACGAGGTCTACAACCTGGCCGCGCAATCCTTCGTGCCGACCTCGTGGAGTCAGGCCGTGCTGACCGGCGAAGTGACCGCCCTGGGCGTGACCCGCCTGCTGGAGGCCATCCGCCTGTACAACAAGAAGATCCGCTTTTACCAGGCCTCGTCGAGCGAGATGTTCGGCAAGGTGCTGGAAGTGCCGCAGCGTGAGAGCACGCCATTTTACCCGCGCAGCCCTTACGGGGTGGCGAAAGTCTACGGGCATTGGATCACAATCAACTACCGCGAATCTTATGGGCTGTACGCCGCTTCGGGAATCCTGTTCAACCACGAAAGCCCGCGCCGCGGTATGGAATTCGTCACCCGCAAGATCACCGATGGGGTGGCGCGCATCAAGCTGGAGATGACCAACGAGCTGCGTCTGGGCAACCTCGAATCCCGCCGCGACTGGGGCTTCGCCGGGGATTACGTCAAGGCGATGTGGATGATGCTCCAACAGGACGAGCCGGACAACTTCGTCATCGGTACGGGCGAAACTCACGCCGTGCGCGAGTTCTGCGAGATCGCCTTCGGGCGCGTCGGCCTGGATTACCGCGATTACGTGGTCCAAGACCCGCGCTTCTACCGCCCCGCCGAAGTGGATTTACTCGTTTCCGACCCGTCGAAGGCGCGGGCAAAACTCGGCTGGCAGCCGGAGGTCTCGTTCCACCAACTGGTCGAGATGATGGTGGACGCGGATATGGAACGGCTGTCGAATTCGCATTGATAGTGTTGCGTCTCCTTTGCTATAGATAACCAACAGCAGGTTACACTGAAAATGTGACCTGTTGCTGTATAATGGGTTCGAGATGACTGCCATAAACGTTCCTACGATTGACCAGCGTAATCGCATTCCGCGAAAAGCGATTGATGACGTCGTTCGCCAGATCGCGGAGAAGTTTCACCCGCAGAAGATCATCCTGTTCGGGTCGTATGGACGTGGAAATCCACACCCTGAAAGCGATGTGGACATGTTAGTCGTGATGGAAACCCCGCTAAAGGAAGTAAAACAAGCCATCCGAATATGCCAGCAGATCGAGTACCGCTTCGGCCTGGATTTGATTGTGCATACCCCAAAAACCCTGTCGGAACGCGTGGCCATGGGGGATTGGTTCCTGCGGGATATTCTTGAAGAAGGCAAAGTTGTCTATGAAGCTGGCAACCCTTGAGTGGATCGAGAAAGCCGAGGGCGATTTCGCCACAGCCGGCCGCGAATCAAGGGTAAAAAAAAGCACCCAATTATGATGCGGTCTGCTTTCATGCCCAACAGTGCGCAGAAAAATATCTGAAGGCAGTTTTGCAGGAAAACGACAAACGCATTCCAATGATCCACAATTTGATTGAGTTGATGCTATCTTGCGAAGAGATGGATGGCAGTTTTGAGCTATTGCGCTCTGACTTGGTGGTACTGGAACGTTACTCCGTTCAGGTGCGTTATCCTGGCAATTCGACAGAATGGGACGAGGCGCGATCGGCCTATGCAGCCGCAAAAACTGTACGAGAGTTTGTCAGGCAAAAACTTGGAGTTGGACCTGATTTGCCGGAGGAAACCCGAACTCTAAAGTAAAATCAAGCAGCCACCCGGCTGCTTTTCATTTTGACACCTTTGGGCCTTCCATGAAAACTCGCTTGCAACAAATCTTTTCCAGCCCCTGGCTGGCGGACCTGTCCGCCGCGGCCGGGGTTTTGGCCTACACCTGGCAGTTGTGGCTCTACGCCCACAGCCAGCGCTCGGTGCTGGACGAGGGGCTGTACCTCTACAAGGGCCTGCAATTCGCCCTGGGGCGTTACCAACCCTTCGAGCCGTACAGCTTCTGGACCAACCAGATGCCGCTCTCGTTCTACATCCCCGGCTGGGTGCAGGTCCTCTTCGGGCCGGGATTGCGCACGGGCCGCTATTTCGCCGTCATATTGGCGGTGCTGATGCTCATCGCCGTCTGGCTGACGGCGCGGCGCATCGGCTCGCCCTGGATCGGGGCCGGAGCGGCCTGGGCCTTCGTGCTGATGCCCGCCACCGCCCGCATCTACAGCCAGGCCGTCTCGCAGGGACTGGTCGCCTGCCTGCTGATGTGGATCATGGCCCTGGCCCTGGGCGAAAAGCGCAGGATGTGGCAACTCGTCCTGGCAGGGCTGCTTTCGGGCGTGATGGTCATGGCCCGGATCAACATGCTGCCGGTGCTGGTCCTGCTGGCGCTTTACGTCTGGTGGGAGCAGGATTTCAAGTCGGCGTTTTGGGTGGGGGCAGCCGGGTTGGTAGTGATCATCGTCGGGCACGCCGTTTTCTGGCCGGGGATCCTCTCGATCTGGGGATCGCTTGGCCAGCGCTTCGGGATCGCGGCGCTCAAGCCCTGGTTCCCACCCGAAGGCGTGACTCCCTTCTGGCAACAGAACGTGGCCTTCAGCGACCGCTTCAACAGCTTCTTCGAGACCATCCGCTATCATTTCATCCCCATGGCCGGGATGCTGGTTGTCGCTTTCCTGTGGCCGCACCGCCGCGACTGGAAATCCACCTCCCATTTCAAGATAGCCGTCTTCCTGGCGGCGCTCTTCCTCGCAATGATTCTGCTGCACAGCTGGGCTGCGGTCGGCAACGATTATTGCGTCCTCTGCCTGCGGGTCTACACCGGATTTTACGAGGGCCTGGGCATCCTGCTCCTGGCCGTCAGCGTGACTTCGTGGCGGCGCGAACTGCCCGGCTGGGCGCAGGCGCTCGGCGCGCTCGTCGTCTTCGGCACGCTGCTCGGCATCGGTTATAGTGCGGCGCAAGAAATCAATTCGGCCTTCGAGGTCGAATTCTTCCGCGGCCTGATGAACCTTGGCGTCCCCGTCTACCGCGCCAGCGGCTGGGATTCGGTCGAACTGTGGCGGATCGCCGCCAATTACTTCGACCTGGATTTCGAGCAAACGTTCAACCTGTTCAAGCTGCTCGTTCCGCTGGCTTTGACGGGACTGGCCGGGGGACTGATCCTGCTCCTCAGCCGGATGCTGGCCAACCGGTCCCGGGGCGCTTCGCTGCCGCGCTCGTTCGGGGCCTGGACCCTGGTCCTGTTCCTCGTTACCGGCAGTTTGCTCTCCCCGACGCGGGTCCTGTCCAACGGCTACCAGGTCTACGATTGCGGCGGGGACGAGATCGCCGTCTTCGAGCAGGTCGGCGCCTATTTGCGTGAAACCCTGCCGCCGGGCGCGAAGCTCTACTGGAAAGGCTACTCGCCCGTCAACCTGCTCTACGTGCCAGACGTGGAAATCTACCCGCCGCAATTGAACCTGGCCTACACCTACAAGACCACCGGCGAGACCGAGGCGCTCTATCGCTACGGCTGGTGGAACGAGGAACTCTCGCGGCGCTGGATCGCCGAAGCCGATTATGCCCTGATCGAGGCGCGTTACTACAACCGCGAACAGTGGCTGAAGGACGTGTTAGAATCCGGTGACTTCGAGGAACTGACGCCGACCGTCTCCACCGCCCCGTGCGCCGACGACGCCGTCATCCGAATTTTCAAGAGGAAGTGAACCGAGACACATCCTCCGCCCGGTTCTGGAGACTTGATGAATTTATCACTCGTCATCCCCGTTTACAACGAGGAAGAAAGCCTGCCCCACCTGCACCAGGCCCTGCATGCCGCGCTTGACAACCTGGGCCGGAGCTGGGAAGTGATCTACGTGGACGACGGCAGCGGCGACGGGAGCCTGGCCGCGCTCGAAAAATTGGCCGCCGAAGACCCCGGTCACGTCATGGTGGTGGAACTGCGCCGCAATTTCGGCCAGACAGCCGCCATCGCGGCCGGAATAGACCACGCCCGGGGCGAGATCATCGTCCTGCTGGATGCCGACCTGCAAAACGACCCGGCCGACATCCCGATGATGCTCGATTATATTGACCAGGGCTACGACGTGGTCAGCGGCTGGCGCAAATCCCGCAAGGACAATTTCGCCACCCGCACCCTGCCCTCCCGGATCGCCAACGGCCTGATCTCGGTCACGACGGGCGTCCACCTGCACGATTACGGCTGCACCCTCAAGGCCTACCGCCGGGACGTGCTGACCGGCTTCCGGCTGTACGGCGAGATGCACCGCTTCATCCCGGTCTATGCCCATGCCGTGGGAGCCAGGATCATCGAAGTGACGGTGCGGCACCACGAGCGCAAGTACGGCAAGGCCAAGTATGGGCTGGAGCGCACCCTCAAAGTCATCCTCGACCTGGTCACGGTCAAGTTCCTGCTCAGTTTCGCCAACAAGCCGATCTACCTCTTTGGCGGCGCGGGCATCGGGCTGATGGTCCTGAGCGTGCTGACCTTGATCTATCTCATGCTGCGGCGCATCCTGGTCGAAATCCCGGTGCTGACCTCGCCCTTTTTCCTGATGAGCGTGATGTTCTTCATTCTCGGCTTCCAATCCATTTTGATGGGGCTGATTGCCGAATTGCTGGTACGCACCTATCACGAGTCCCAGCACAAGCCGACCTATACCGTGCGGCGGGTCATCCAACGCCAGGATGCCCTGACTTCGATAATCCCCGTAAACGAAAGCTAACCACCGATTTATGAAAGTTTGGATCACCCAAAATAGAGGCCAACTCTTGAGAGCTGGGGGTTCCCTCCTGGCTCTCGTTTTGTTGGTCATCCTGCTCGAACAACAGGGCTGGGGCGAGATACGGCGGGCTGTCGAGGGGATTTCCCTCTGGCGGCTGCTGCTGGCCTTTGCGCTCATCCTGGCTTCACGCCTCTTTACCGTTGCCCGCTGGCACGTGCTCCTGCGCTCCAGCGGCACACCGGTCTCCTTCTGGCGGACGGTTGCCATCACCTTTACCGGCCTGTTCGCCTCCAACTTCCTGCCCACGACCATCGGCGGGGACGTGGCCCGCCTGGCCGGGGCGATCAAAATGGGCGTGGACCGGGCGGTTGCCCTGGCCTCCCTGATCGCCGACCGGCTGATCGGCATGACCGGCATGGCCCTGCTCCTGCCGCTCGGCCTGGGGCGCTTCTTTGTCTGGTCGGCCGGGGGGGCGGCCCTGTCGTCGGTCTCGCTGGCCGGGTTGTGGGAGCGGGGCATGCGCTATGTCCGCCGCGTGCTGCAATCCATGTCGTATTGGGTCAAAAAGCCGGGCATCCTGCTGGTCTCGCTATTCTTCACCCTGGCCCACATGACCTGCAACATCACCGCTCTCTACATCATCCTCGACGGCCTGCACGATTCCATCTCCTGGTGGACGATTGCCGGGCTGTCGAGCCTGACCTACTTCATCGGCCTGATGCCCATCTCCATCAACGGTTACGGCTTGCAGGAATTGTCGGTAACGTTCATCTACTCCAACCTGGCGGGCGTCAGCGCGGGGAGCGCCTTCGTGCTGGCCCTGCTGCACCGCCTGTTCATGATGCTGGCCAGCCTGCCGGGGGCGTTCTTCCTGCCCTCGGTGATGAGCGACCGGATCGACGTGGAAGCCGAGGGATTGTCCATTGACCAGCCCTGAACTTCCACTCAAACCCTGGCGCTGGGGATTGGGGATCGGGGCGGTTCTCTCCGCCCTGGCGATTTACGATCTGGTGCGCGTGCTCGATCACATCGGGATTTCCCTCTTCCGCTCGAACTGGACCCTGATCCTGCTCGCCATGTCCTTGACCCTGGCCGCGCTCCTCGGCCTGTTCGCCGCGGCCTGGCATCCGGCGGGGAAAAAGCTGATCGAAAGCCTCAGCCGGCCCCGGGTCCACGCCCCGCCCGGACGGGTGATCGGCTGGCTGGCCTTCCTGGCCATCATCCCGGCCTACACCTGGATCACGATGGCCTCGCCCGCCCGCTGGCAATTCATCACTAACCCCGCCAGCGGGTATTACGTGGCCGGTTGGGAGAAGGGCGAGTACATCGTCATTGAGGCGGCCAGCGGCCTGCGGACGATCGGCTCGGTCGGCTCGTCGTTCCCCAACCCGTGGCTGCACCTGTGGCTGTTTGCCGTGCTGGCCGTGCTGGCCGCCTGGGTCGTCAAAACGGTTTCGCCGTCCACCCCATTCCTGCGCGGGCTGATGCTGGCTGTGCTGGCCCAGGCGCTGATCTACAAGCTGGCGCTCTACATCCCCGAGGTCAACGCCTTCCCGTTCTCGCTGGGATGGTCGGAAGCCAGCCGTTATTATTACGCTTCACTCTTCGCCTCCGGGAAGCTCTATGGGCAGGAGGTGGCGCTCTCGATGTACCACCCGACCCGCTACCTGCTGCTCTCGCTGCCCTTCCTGGCCGGGGATTTCAGCCTGGCCTTCCACCGTTTCTGGCAGGTTTTCCTGTGGGTCAGCCTGACCGGGGTGAGCAGTTTCGCCCTGGCCCGCCGCCTGCGCCTGGCCGACCGCTGGGTCTTGCTGATCTTTGCGCTGTGGGCATTTTTCTTTTACCTGCAAGGGGCAGTGTACTATCACTTGCAGGTCATGGTGATTTTGGTTTTGGCCGGTTTTTCAGCCGATAAACCGGCCCGCACGTTTGTTTTTGTGCTGCTGGCTTCGCTCTGGGCGGGAATCAGCCGGGTCAACTGGTTCCCGGTGCCGGCCATGATTGCGGGGCTGCTCTACTTCCTCGAGAAACCGGTCTCCGGCTCGAATTGGCTCAAGTACCTGGCCTGGCCGGTGACCTGGTTCGTCAGCGGGATCGGCTTTGCGCTCCTTGCACAGGGCGCCTACATCGCCCTTTCCAGCAACCAGGACATCCGCGCCTTCGGCTCCAGCTTCACGTCCGATTTGCTGTGGTACCGCCTGTTACCCAGCCCGTCTTACCCGGCGGGAGTGATCCCCTCGGTGCTGTGGGTGGCTGTTCCGGGATTGCTGGCCCTGTTCTGGCTGCTGCACGGGCAATCCCGCCGGGTTCACCCGCTGCGCTGGCTGGGGATCGCTGGCTACATTCTGGTCCTGCTGGCAGGCGGGCTGGTGGTCAGCACCAAGATCGGCGGCGGCGGCGACCTGCACAACATGGACGCCTTTCTGGTCGTCTTTTTGGTCTTTCTCGCTTACGCCTTCTTCGGGCAGATCCGCCCCGAAAGCGGCTCCTGGCAATTGCGGCTCCCGCCCTGGCCAGTGAGCGCCCTGGGATTGCTGGTCCCGCTCATGTTCGTGATTTTCCGCGTCCAGACGATCGAGCCGCTCGATTTCGAGACGGCCGCGAACGAACTGGCCGTCATCCGCAGGATGGCCGTCAACCGGGCCAAAAGAGGCGAGGTACTGTTCATCACCCAGCGTCATTTGCTGACCTTCGGCGAGGTCGAAATCCCGCTCGCCCCCGAATACGAACTACTGACCCTGATGGAAATGTCCATCTCCAATAACGAACCCTATCTCGAAAAATTCCACGCCGACCTGGAAAGCCACCGCTTCAAGATGATCGTGGCCGACAAGCAATTCCCGGTCATCAAAGACCGAAGCGCTTCCTTCTCCGAAGAAAACAACGCCTGGGTGCGTCAAGTGAGCATCCCGTTGTTGTGCGATTACGAGCCGCTGGCCACCTTCGACGAAATCAACGTTCAGGTCTTCGTGCCGCGCCAGAAACGGATCTGTCCGCAGCCGATCGAATCGCAACCGATTGAATAAGGAACCCCGCGCATGAGACAAATGCAATTCGGTGAATATGCCGATAAAGGCAATTACCACCTCCAACTGGACCCCAACTGGCCGTACCTGCCGGTCTACCTGGCAAAAATGGATTTCGTGCGCCGTTTCCTCGATAGCGTTCCCCCGGACAAGAAACTGGTGGACCTGGGCTGCGGCGAAGGCATCCTGGTGAGGGAGTATCGGGAAAAAGGGCTGAACATCCTCGGCCTGGACGCCAACTATTCATCCGAGTACGTCCAGCAAGGGAACCTGCTTGCCACCGGCTTCCCCGAGGCGGCCTTCGACATGCTGCTCTGTCTCGACGTTATCGAACATTTGACTTTCGCCGAGCAGAACGCGGCGGTGCAGGAGTTCGCACGCCTGCTGCCGCCCGGCGGGACACTGCTTTTGAGCGTACCCAACCTGGCCCACCTGGCCTCCCGGCTTTCGTTCTTCGTGCGCGGTGAATTCGTCCGCACCTCCACCCCTGAGCGGCATCTGGGCGACCGGCCCGGCAAGGAATATGCCCGGATGCTCGAACCCTATTTCAAGGTCAAGCGGGTCAAAGGCATTTTCCCGACTTTCCCGCTCATCTCTCTCGTCACCTACTACTGGCCTTCGAAATCCATCCCCCTCCACCGGCTCTATAACCGCTTGCTGGCCTATCCGCCTTTCTGCTTCCTGAACATTTTCGAGTGCGAACGCCTCGCCGATCCGGTATGAAAATCCTCGTCGTCGTCCATGAATACCCGCCAGTCGGTGGCGGAGGCGGGCAGGTCGCCAAGGATATTTGCGCCGGGCTGGCCCAACGCGGCCACGCCGTAACTTTGTTGACCGCCCACTACAACGAATTGCCGCGTGAGGAAATTCAGGATGGAGTGCGCCTGGTGCGCCTCCCCTCCCTGCGGACGGAACCCTACCGGGCCGGGTTCATCACGATGGGCGCTTTCGTTCTCGCGGGACTGTGGCATGGCCGCCGTTTGATCCGCGAATTCCAGCCGGACGTGATCCACGCCCACTTTGCCGTCCCGGCGGGGCCGGTAGCCTGGGTGCTTTCGCGCTTGACCGGCATCCCTTACGTGCTGACCGCTCACCTTGGCGATGTACCCGGCGGCACCCCCGAAAAAACTGATGGCTGGTTCCATTGGGTCTACCCGTTCACCCATGCCATTTGGCGCAGGGCGGCCCAGGTGGTGGCCGTCAGCGATTTCACCCGCAGCCTGGCCCGCAAACACTACCCGGTGGATGTGCAGGTCATCCCCAACGGCGTGGACCTGGCCGCGCTCCCATGCAACCGGGGCGAGGCCGGGAACCCGCCGCGCATCCTCTTCGCCGGGCGCTTCATGCAGCAGAAAAACCCCTTGCGCCTGGTCGAAGTCCTGGCCCGGCTGAAACACCTCGACTGGACCTGCGTCATGGTGGGCGACGGCCCGCTGCGGGGCGGGGTGGAGACCGCCATAGCGGAAGCCGGCCTGGCGTCCCGGTTTACGCTGACGGGCTGGATCACGCCCCCGGAAGTGCTGGACTGGTTCGACCAGTCCGACATCCTGTTCATGCCCTCCCGTTCCGAGGGGCTGCCGGTGGTTGGCGTCCAGGCGATTGCCAAGGGGCTGGCCGTCGTCTGCTCACGGACCGGCGGCTTCCTGGACATCGTCACTGACGCGGTGAACGGCTACCTGCTCGACCCGGACGACATTTCCGGGTTCGCCGAGGCTCTGGCCCGCCTGCTGACCGACGGGGCGCGTTTGCGCGATTTCCAGCAGGCGAGTAGGATTCAGGCGCGCAAGTTCGACCTGCCGCTGATCGTGCGGCAATATGAAGAAGTTTTCGAAAAGGTTGTAAAAGGTTCAAAGCCGTGAAAGGACCTGCCCGTCTGGCATTCTGGCGGATCATCCTGGCCCTGACCGCCCTCTCGCTGGGAGGGTTTGGTCTGGCGGTGCGCCGGCTGATGCTCTCGCTGGGAATTCCGCCCTCGTACCCGAAGGGCCTGGCTTTGCTGGCAGGGTTGGCTGTTGCCCTGCTCGTCACCCTGGCCTTGCTGGCCCTGACCTGGACGCCCGCATCCGAACGCCTGCTGCGCGCCCTGACCTTCGCCGAGCGGCTGGAGGGCAAAGCCTGGCGCATGGCTGGCTGGATCGCTTTCGTGCTGGTGCTGCCGCTGTTCACACTCCTGATCATGCACCCCTACGCCGGGGGCCTGATCGGTTTCAATTTGTGGCTGCGCTGGGGTTTTTTCTGGGGCGCTTCGCTGCTCCTGCTGGTCGCATTCAAGACAGCCAACAAGAACGTGGAATGGGAATTGGCGCTGGTAATCGTTGTGATCATCCACGCCATTTTTTACCGGCTGGCCTTTTTCATCCCGCAAATCAATAATTTTCCCTTTGTGCCTGGCTGGTCGGAATCCAGCCGTTTCTACGACGCCTCCCTGTTCTTCGCCCAACGACTCTATGGCATAAACGTGCCGCTCTCGGTGCTGCATCCCAGCCTGCATTTGTTGTATGCCGTGCCGTTTGCCATTCCCGGCGCGCCAATCGTCGTCCACCGCCTGTGGCAGATGGGATTGTTTCTCGGCCTGACGGTTGCGGCCGGCGCGCTTTTCGTGCGCCGCCTGCGGATCGAACCGCGCGGCCTGCGCTGGCTGGTTTTCGGCTGGGCGTTCCTGTTCATCCTGCAAGGGCCGGTTTACACCCACCTGCTCGTGCCGGTCCTGCTGGTCCTTTGGGGCTACGATAACGACAATCCCCGCCGCACCCTGTGCTTCGTGCTGCTGGCCTCGATCTGGGCCGGGTTGAGCCGGATCAACTGGTTCCCGGTGCCAGGGCTGCTGGCCGCGGCGCTTTACCTGCTCGAAACGCCGCGCCGGGCTTACCACAAAACCGTGCTTTACCTGTCCAGGCCGTTCAACTATTTTTCGTTCGGCACATTGCTCGCTTTTGCCGGTCAGTGGCTTTACATCCTGGCTTCGGGCAACAGCGAGACGGCCCAGTTCTATTCCAGCCTGTCGTCGCCGCTGTTGTGGGAGCGGCTGCTGCCAAACGCCACCTTCTGGCTGGGCGTTCTGCCCGGCACGCTGATTTTATCGCTGCCGCTGTGGGGCACCCTTTATTCTAGTTTGCGTAAAGTTGAGCTAAATCCGCTCCGCCTGGCGGGGATCCTGGCCGCGCTGGCCGTGCTCTTCCTCGGCGGGATCCTCGTCAGCCTGAAGATCGGCGGCGGCGGAGACCTGCACAACCTGGACGCCTACATCGTGCTGCTGATGCTCGTCGCCGGGTATGCGGTTTTTGGACGGATTGCTCCCGATCAAAAAATCCAAAGTCAGGAAACTTTAGAGTCCGAAAATGGTGGAGTGCAAAGTCTCCCGACTTTGCAGCATTTCCCCTGGGCCTGGGTGCTGCTGTCGGCCTTGATCCCGGCCTGGTTCGCCTTGCAGCAGGTCGGGGGTCCGGTGGGAGGCGTGGACCTGGGCGCGGCCCAAACCGCTTTGGCGGAGATCCGCCAGCAGGCCGAGGCAGCCGCCGCCAACGGCGATCCGGTCCTGTTCATCTCGCAGCGCCACCTGCTGGCCTTCGGTGAGATTGACGTCCCCCTCGTCCCCGAATATGAAAAAGACTTCCTGATCGAAATGGTCATGTCGGGCAACGTCGAATACCTGGGGCAGTTTTACGACGACCTGTACCACCGCCGCTTTGGGCTGATCGTGGTCGAGCCGCAGGTGTTCAATCTCGTCGGCGACAATGCCCACTTTGGCCCCGAAAACAACGCCTGGGTGCGCAAAATCACCCGACCGATCCTGTGCGATTACGAGCCGGTGGCGACCTACCCCGAATACAACCTGCAATTGCTGGCCCCGCGTACCGGGCCGCAGGAGTGCCCATAGATGGATTTGGACCTCGGCATTTTGGCTCTGATCGGTAATATTTTTCTCTGGGCCGCGAGCGGTTGGCTGCTGGCCCGGCGGGTCTTCCGCCTGAAAGGCCGCGAACGCCTGCTGGTCGGGTTTGCAATTGGCCTGGTGACGCAAAACTTCCTCGCCAACCTGCTGGCCCAGGCGGTGGACTTCCCCAGCGCGGTCTGGATCGCCTCCACCCTGATGGCCTTCGTCAGCCTGGTCTGGGCCAGACCGGACGACTGGCGGGAGCTGCTGGCAGAATTGAAACCGGCCCTGCCGCAATTTGTGATCCTGCTGGCGCTGACCAGCCTTTTCATGCTGACCGGGCGCGGGCTGGCCCTCTTCGACGATTACCAGAACCTGCCGGTGACGTCGCTCCTGGCGACGGGCGAAATCCCGCCCCGCTTCGCCCTGGACCCGGGCCTGCGATTCGGTTACCACTATTTTCTCCTGCTCGAGGCGGCCCAATTCGTCCGCATCGGACAGATTTACCCGTGGAACGCGCTCGACCTGGTCCGCAGCCTGGCCCTGGCGCTGACGATGGTCCTGGCCGGGTTGTGGGCCTGGCGGCTGACCCGCAGCCGGGCCGCGGCCGTTCTGACCGGCTTCTTCGTCGCCTTCGCCGGGGGGACGCGTTGGCTGCTGCTCCTGCTGCCGAAAAGCCTGCTCGAAAAAATCTCGGAACAGGTGACATTGATGGGCAGCGGCGTCCAGACCGCCCCCACGCTTTTCGAGGCGCTGACCCGTCCCTGGGTGCTCGAAGGCGCGGGACCGTTCCCGTACCCGTTCGCCTTCGTCAACGGGGTCAACCCCCCGCTGGTGATGGCCCTGGGCGGCTTCGGGGCGCTGCCGGTGCTGTTACTGGTCCTCCTGCTGCTGACCGGTTCGCGCTGGAAGCACTGGGCCGGGGGAATCCTGGTCACGATCCTTTTTGCCGCGCTGGCCTTGACCAACGAAGTCCTGTTTGGGCTGCTGGCCGGCGGGGCGTTGATCGTGCTGATCGTTTCACTGGTCGTCCGGCGCAGGTGGGC
>DYLB01000040.1:0-4984 GCA_020722305.1 Anaerolinea thermophila
TACCTCCATGGCAGCGGTAAAATCCCGGCCTCGCGCGCGTCCCAGATCTTGACCCAGCCGTAGCCGACCTCCCCGGCGTCGAGGTGGGGCAAGGCCTCGTCGAACTCCTCCCCGGCGCGGGTCACGGCCTCGTCGAAATTTGATTGCCCAATCATCGTAGTCTCGACGAAGTAGTAGTTGGCGTTCACCTGGTCGGTGCGGATGCCGACGAAGGCGTGGCCGGGGACCAGGACGATGGCGGCTTCGAGTCTCATCGCCTCCGCTGCGGAAGCAAATAAAAGCGCCAGTTCGATGCAGTTGCCGGAGCGCTGTTCCAGCACCTCGGCCGGCAGCCGGATGCGCTGCACGTCGCCGGGTGCAAACGAAACCCAGGTGCTGACATACGTCAGGGTGTAATCCTGTTCCGCCTGCCAGACCGCCTGCAGCCGGTCCCAGACCCCGCCGTTGTCATCGTCCATGTGGTCGCCGTAACCGGACCAGATGATCCCCGAATCGGTGTAGTCCGCAGCCAAGCGCAACAGCGCCTCCACCGACGGGTCGTTGGGCGTCACCATGGCTGCCAGCAATTGGTAGACTTCCTCCGAGGTGAATCCCGAAATAGACCAGGGGAAATCCCGCCGGGCATAGATGACCGTCTCGCCCGTCTCGTCGAGCAGCGGCTTTTCGACCCCCTCAACCAGAGCCGTGACCCGGATGTGGACCTGGGCCGGCTTCTCGACGTTGAGTTCTTCGATCTTCTCCGGGATCAGGCGCGGGTTCTGGCGGACTTCGAGCATTTCCCCGGCCTGGACCTCCACCGTGTCAATGGCTTCGGTGGTGTAACCGGCGATCTCGGAGCGCACCACGACTTTGGCCGGGTCCGCGTTATGGTTGGCAATCGTGACGGCGACGAAATCGTCCAGCTTGTCGCCGTAAAGCGGGTAGATGATTGTGATCAACTCGGACGTGTAAACGTAGTCAACCGCGATGTCGTCCACACTGAACCGTTCGACCGGTGTGGCGGGCGGCTCGGTAGCGGGAACTGTCCCGGTCAACGAGCATCCCAGTGCCAGGAGCGCCAAAAGAATCCCCAGTTTGAAAGCGGATTTCGAAAACATGCTGCCCTCCTCTGAATCGTCCCTCGCAGGCCAATTGAACCTCTATCGAAAATTATATACCGCCGCGCAAAGAAAAACAAACCCCGAAAACCGGGGCTTTCGGGGTTTTGTAAATTGCTGGCTACTGAGCTATCCCACCGGGATGACCACTCCCAGCACGGCCACGAAGTGCGCCAGGGCCGCCACGATGACGAAAATGTGCCACACTTCATGGAACCCGAATTTGCCGGGGATGAAGTTGAAGATCTTGGTGGCGTAGACGATTGCGCCGAGGGTGTACACCACGCCGCCGACGATCAGCCAGGTCATGGCGAAAGGGGTCAGGGCGGTGGTCATCTCGCCGACGGCGGAGATGCACAGCCATCCCATCAGCACGTAAACCCCGGCGTTCAGCCAGCGCGGGGCGTTGACGTAGAAGACCTTGACCAGGATGCCGATCCCGGCGATGGACCAGATGATCGCCAGCAGCCCCCAGCGGAAGAAGCCGGTGAAAGCGTTCAGGCAGAAGGGCGTGTAGGTCCCGGCGATGAGCAGGAAGATGGCCGAATGGTCCAGTTTGCGCAGGAGCTTTTGGGTGGCCGGTTTGACGTTTGCCAGGTGGTAGACGGCGCTGGCCGAGAACATGGCGATCAGGCTCAAGCCGTAGACCAGCACTGAGACCAGTTTGGCCGTCCCATCCCAGGCGATGATCACCAGGGCGATCTGTCCGATAAAAGCCGCGACGGCGCCGCCCAGGTGGGTCAACCCGTTGACCGGTTCGCGTAATTTCGATAGCATGGGTGTCCTTTCCTTCGACTGCCACTTCGTCTCGCTTTGCTCGCTCAGTGTCCGCTCAGGACGCTCGCAATGACTATTTACTCGCAGGTATCGAACTTGCCCACCACCCGCAGGATGTCGAACCCCTCGGCGAAGTCGCGCTCGGCCAACGCCCCGTGTCGGATCATGGTGGCCCGCAGCAGGGCCGGGTCGAAGTAATATTTGTCGTGGTAGGTTTTGTACTGCGAGAGGGCCTCGATCTTCTTCTCCACGTCCTCTGCGGTCACTTCGACCAGGAAGTGGGGGAAGAAGTTGTAGCTGGAGCGGACCACGTCGAAGCCGAGCACGGTCAGGCCGCGGTAGGCGCGCAGGGCCTCCTGCGTGACCACGTTG
This sequence comes from Anaerolinea thermophila, assembly GCA_020722305.1. Classification (GTDB taxonomy): domain Bacteria; phylum Chloroflexota; class Anaerolineae; order Anaerolineales; family Villigracilaceae; genus UBA5796. The sequence continues at coordinate 2,247 of DYLB01000040.1, forward strand.
TGGTCCTGGTGGATGTCGTTGGGGCTGTGGCAGAAGACGATCTCCGGCTTGAACTCGCGGCGCAGCTTGAGCAGGTATTCGAGCACTTCCTGGCGGGCGTCCGGGAATTTGCGGGTCTCGAAGGTTTCGATGAGGTCGTTTTCCGGTTTCACGCCCAGAACGGCCATACTGGCCCGGTGTTCCTCGACCACTTTCTGGAGGGCCGGGTTTTTCTGGTTATCCGAGAGGGTAACGCACAAAATTTCGCTCTTGCCGCGAATGTTGTGCATCAAGGCTCCCGCTCCCAGTTCGATGTCATCCGGGTGGGCGCCGATGAGGAGGACGCGTTTGCCGTAGAAGATCATTTTATTGCCAGGATGCCTCCGACGACCTTGGTCATGACCAGTTTGCCGTCCCGCTCGAACCAGCGGTTGGCGACGGCTTCGATCCTGGCAATCAGGGCCTCGTATTCGTTCTTGCCACTGAACAGGCTGGCCCACAGCTTGCGGTCTTCGGACAGGGAAGCGCGCACGTAGTCCATGAACGGCGCTACTTCGGGGAAGGTCAGTGGGTTCTCGAAGGTCAGTAGTTCGGTCTTGGCGAAAATGCCTTCGATGGTCTGGTAGATTTCGCCCTTGAAGCGGCTGGAGCCGGGCATGGGCGGGATGGGCTGGCCAGTAGCTTCCTTGATAATGTCGTAGAACATCTTTTTATTCTCCGGCAGCGGGCCGGTCACGAACAGCCGTCCGCCTGGATGAAGCACCCGGTGGGCCTCACCAAACGTAAAGTCCAGGTTCGAGGCGTAGTAGATGGCGAAGGCAGACGAGACCAGGTCGAAGGTGTCGTCCCCGAACTCGAAGGGTTGGTTGAAGTCCAAAAATCGAAAAGAAACGTTCGTGTCGCCGCGTTCGGCCAGTTTGGCGCGGGCCTTGTCGAGCAGTTCCTCGGAAAAATCGCCCCCGATGATTTCGGCCTTGCGCCCGGTGTGGTCGCTGTACAGGAAGCACTGTTTTCCTGCCCCGCAGCCGACGTCCAGGATCTTGAAGCCGGGCTGGGGCTGGAGCACTTCCAGGTTCCACTCGTCAATATTGCGCGAGCCGTATTTTTCGTGGATGGCGATCCGTTTCAGCAGGTCTTTGCTGGTCTCTTGATAGCTGATCTCCATGTTTCCTCGTTTGGGTGGTGTTAGCGGCCCGAATATACCACAAGTTGTGTTAAAATGCCGGGACGAACTTAACCGGGACCGGAATACAGATTTCCGAAGCCTCAGCATAAATGTCGCCCAACCCTGGAGCAATGATGGCAAAGAACCTCATCCCGCCCGTCAAGGGCACGCGTGATTTTTACCCTGAACAGATGGCCGTGCGCACCTGGCTGTACAACACCCTGCGCCAGGTGGCCGAGTCTTTCGGCTACCAGGAGTGGGAAGCGCCCATCCTCGAATCGCTCGACCTGTACGCCGCCAAATCGGGCGAGGAACTGGTCAAGGAGCAGTCTTACGTGTTCAGGGACCGGGCCGGGAACGAGATTACCCTGCGCCCCGAACTGACGCCTTCGCTGGCGCGTCTGATCGCTCAGAAGCAGCAGCAATTGACCTTCCCACTGCGCTGGTGGTCGTTCGGCCCGTTCTGGCGCTACGAAAGTCCGCAGAAGGGCCGCACGCGGGAATTTTTTCAGTGGAACGTGGACCTGCTCGGCGTCGATTCGCCGGAGGCGGATGCCGAAAGCGTGGCCGTGCTGGCGACTTTCTTCCAGCGGGTCGGACTCACCCCAAACGAGGTCCTGATCCTGGTCAATGACCGGCGGCTGATCGAGACCCAGTACGACAAATTCGGCGTGGCCAAAGAAATGCGCCCGGCGGTCTCCTCGTGGATTGACCGGCGCGGGAAACTGACCCCCGAGGCCTGGGAAGCCTACGGCCGCGAGATCGGACTCTCCGAAGCGCAGCTCGCCAACCTGAAGTTCATGCTCGACGACAAGGACCTGTGGAAGCAATCGCCGGAGCAGGTGCGCTTCTACAAGGCCATCGAGTCGCTCGGGCTGAGCCGGTTCGTTCGCTTCGACCCTTCGATCATGCGCGGGTTGCTCTACTACACCGGGACGGTCTTCGAGGCCTGGGAAGTGGGCGGCGAGATCCGGCGCTCGATCCTGGGCGGCGGGCGTTACGACAACCTGCTGGCCGACGTGGGCGGCGACCCGCTCCCGGCGGTGGGTTTTGCGATGGGCGACGTGGTCATCACCCTCATCCTGGAGAAATACGGCTTGTTGCCCAAGGATTTGCCGGTCTATCCCGCCCCGGTGCTGGTGACGGTCTTCGACCAGGATTCGACCCTGGCGTCGTTCCAACTGGGCACCGAATTGCGCCAGGCCGGACTGAAAGTGCTGACCTATCCTGCACCGGACAAGCTTGGCAAACAGTTCAAGTACGCCGACCGGGTCGGGGCGCGGATTGCCCTCGTGCTCGGCCCGGACGAATTGTCCAGCGGGCAGGTGGCGGTCAAGGATTTGCGCTCGGGGGAGCAGCGGCTCGTCAAACGCGAGGTGCTGGTCGAGGCGGTCGAAACAATCCTTGCCATGTAATCGGCCTATGGTATAATCGCCGACGCTACGGTGCCTGTAGCTCAATGGCAGAGCGCCACACTGTGGATGTGGATGTTGTGGGTTCGAGACCCATCAGGCACCCCAAAACGCCCTCACAAGAGGGCGCTTTTTATTATGCGGTGTTGTCCCATCGAGGGATGATATGGGTTCGAGACCCA
>DYLB01000040.1:5084-14095 GCA_020722305.1 Anaerolinea thermophila
AAGGTCAATCTGGCGCTTCCGGTTGCCTACCTTTTCCCGTCCTTTCGTCGGACGTGTAAGATCGCGATCTTGGTCGGGTGGTTGAAGGGAGCCGGGTCGGTCGGGTAGGGCCGTCCCGAAAAACTGCCGAAGTCTTCTTTGTATCCGGTGCAATCCTCCGGCACGAGGATGAGGGTCTCGAGGCTCATATAGCCGTCAGCGCAGAGAGATTCCAGGCTGGCGAGGTAATCCTGTCCGCTCAGGAAGAGGGCGTTGTTGATGGCCACCAGCCAGCCGTCGTGGGCGATCAATGGGCGGACCTTGTTGACCAGCCGCGGATATTCGCCGAGCAGGTCAACTCGTCCGTGTTTGGATGCGGAGAAGAACGGGGGATCGAGGATGACGCAATCGAACAGGCTCCCCGCCTGACGGAAGCGGGCGGCGACGTCGAAGAAATCCCCGGCTACGAGATCGCCGTCCCGGACCCTTAGCCCGTTCGCCGTTATGGAGGCTTTGGCCAGGCCGAGGAAGCGCCGCGTCCGGTCGGTCTGGAGCACGCGGGCCGCACCGCCTGCTAAAGCCGCCACGCCCAGGCTGCCGGTGTAGGCGAAGGTGTTGAGCACGCGCTTGCCCGTCAGGTTGTCTTTCAGCCATCGGCGCAGGTTACGCGTGTCGAGGTAGAAGGAGGTGTCCTGGTTGAGGGTCAAGTCGAGGGCGTAGGTCACGCCGTTTTCAAGGATATGGCGGTCGGGCTTCTTGCCGAAGAGCAGGCGTCCGCGGCGGGAGTCGGGGTCGCGAGCGCGGCGGTCTTTGAGCAGGATGCAGCGGAGGAAAGGCAATTCGTCACGGAGCCAGGCCGAGAGGTCCGGGATGAGCGGGTGGAGCCTCTCCGGCGGGTCGGACTGGTTGAGCAGCACGGCAGTCCGCCCGTAGAGTTCGACGGTCAAATCCGGCCAGCCTTCGGTGAAGCCGTTGAACAGGCGCAGGGCGGAGTCATGAGGTTCGGTCAGCAGGCGGGAGCGGGCGGCGAGGGCGGGTTGGAGGAGGTGGATGTCCACGGAAGTTATTTTACCTTGAGCAGGAACGTCCCGAAGGTTTGTCGTGGTGAGCAAAGGCAGTGCCTCGAAACCTTCTGAACGGTTGGGAGAGGGGCCAAATGAAAAAGGCGCACCTTGCGATGCGCCTTTTATTGTCAGGACAGGAGTCCGAAGTCTGAGACTTCGGTGCAAAATCGGGAGATTTTGCGCTCCTTATACAGCGGCTTCTTTATTCCGGCCGAACCAGTTGCGCCATTCCTTCTTTTCCCAGACGACCAGGATCGGGGCGGCGATGAAGATGGACGAGTAGGTCCCGCTCATCAGGCCGACCAGCAGGACGATGGCGAACTCGCGCAGGGTCACGCCGCCGAACATGGCCAGGGCCAGGAGCATGAACTCGACCGTCATCAACTGGGTGTTGATCGAGCGCTGGAGGGTCTGGACGATGGAGTGGTTGACCAGGGTCTCGAAGTCCAGGCGGCGGTAGAGGCTGGCGTTCTCGCGGATGCGGTCGAAGACCACGATGGTATCCTGCATCGAGAAGCCGATCACGGTCAGCAGGGCGGTCAGGAAGAGTGAATCGATCTCCCAGTCGAAGAACAGGCTGCCGAAGCCGGTGATGGCGAAGATGATCGCCACGTCGTGGATCATGGCCAGGATGGCGCACATGCCGTAGCGGAAGGCGTTCTGCACGCCGCGGAACGACCAGGCGATGAAGGCCACCACCAGCAGGGATGAGACGACCACCGCCAGTGTTGCCCGGCTGGTGACCTGTTCGCCGATGCTGGGACCCACGCTGTCGAAGCGCTGAACCGTGACCGCACCGAGTTTGGATTCCATGTTTTGCAGGACCGTGTCGCGGCTGTCGTCTTGCAGGAACTCGGAACGGATGATGAAGGTGCCGGATTCGGTAGTCTGCACCTGGGCGTCCTGGATGCCGGCATCGTCGTAGACCGCCAGGATGTCGGCGGGTTGGACGGCGGCAGAGTCAATGGAGACTTCGAGCAGGCTGCCGCCGGTGAAGTCAATCGAGAGCGGCAGGCCGCCCTTGAGGAACAGGGCGATCAATCCGGTGACGATCAGTACCAGGGAGCCGATGAAGAAGGTGTAACGTTTGCCGAGGATATTCATGTCCGCTGTCTCCTTTTAGATGCCAATCCAGCGGGAGAGATTGGTGGGTTTGAACCTATCCAGCAATAAAGCCAGAAGGGCGCGAGTGATGAAGAGGGCCGAGAAGAGGCTGATGATCACACCCAGGGCCAGCGTCAAGGCGAAGCCTTTGACGATGGTGGCCCCGAAGGTGCTGCCGAACCAGAACAGGATGCCGGAGGTGATCAGGGCGGCAATGTTCGAGTCTCGGATGGAGGGCCAGGCCCGAACCCAGGCCTGGTCGAAGGCTTGCGCCAGGGTGCGTCCGCCGCGCAACTCCTCTTTCAAGCGTTCGAAGACCAGGATATTGGCGTCCAGCGCCGAACCGGTCGAGAGCAGGAAACCGGCGATGCCGGGCAGGGTCAGCGTGACCGGGATGTATTTGAATAGGGCAAAGGCCATCGCGGCATAGAACAAGATCGAAAGATCGGCGGCGATGCCGGGCAGGCGGTAGTAAATCCCCATGAACAGGATCACGATGATCGTCCCGACCAGGCCGGCGACCAGGCTCTTGCGCAGCGAGTCTTCGCCGAGGGTGGGGCCGATGATGCGGGTCTCGACGATCTTGAGCGGGATAGGCAGGGAGCCGTAGCGCAGCTGGACGGCCAGGGCGTTGGCTTCTTCGAGGGTGAACCTGCCCTGGATTACGCCGCTGCCGGTGGTGATGGCGCTGTCAATGCGCGGCGACGAAATGACCTGTTTGTCCAAAACGATGGTAAGGTATTTGCCGACATTGGCTGAAGTGTGCTCCCCGAAGACCTTCGTGCCGTTGGCGGTGAGGGTGAAGCTGATCTCCGGGTTGCCTAACTGGCTGGCGGAGACGGTCACGGAGGCCAGGTCCTTGCCGGTCATCACCGTATGGTAAATGACTGCGGGAGCGTTGGGGTCCTGTGCGGCTGGCGTCGAGCCGGATTCGTTGAAATCGGTCTGGATGGTCGTGCCGGGTTGGAGCGACTGGTCGCCGGTATCCACGAATTCGAGCAGGCCGGTCTGGCGCAGGGTGGCGATGATGCTCTCGGCATCCTTGGCGCCGGGGAATTCGGCAACGATACGGCGGTCACCGGCGACCTGGATCACGTTCTCGCTGACGCCCAAGGCGTTGGTGCGGTTCTCGATGATGGTGCGGGCCACTTGCATGTCTTCGGCTTTGATGTCGAAGTCAGCGGCCACGTCGGCTTCGAGCAGGACTTGCAAGCCGCCTTGCAGGTCGAGTCCCAGCTTGGGGGAAACGTTCCGCTGGAACAGGGGCGTGCCGGTTTGGGAGAAAGGATTGGGGATCGTGAGGGTGTCGCTCAGATCGATCCAGACCGCGACGGCGGCGATGAGCAAGATGATGAACAATCGGGTGTATAAATTTCGGGTCATTCAGCGTTATCTCCGTTCACGAAAATGCCAGCCTGGGGCTGGCGTGAGTGGCATTATACCCCCTTTGAAATGTCGTGGCTAGGGAAATGCGCAATTGTCATGCTGAACGCAGTGAAGCATCTCGCAGTGAAGCCTCTCATCCCCGCGTTTTGGAAACCCCCTGGCCCACTCGTTCGATGAATTCCAGCACGCGCGCCAGCACTTCCTCAATCGAAAGCGGATCCGTGTCGAGGTAAAGGTCGGCGTGCTGGCGGGCGTGGGACAGGCGGCGCTGCTGCTCGGCCCAGTCCCTTTCGAGCCAGTTTAGTTGTTTGCGTTGGACGGTGACCGGGTAGGAGGCGTCCAGGAAGATGAGCAGGTCGGGGTTGGTGATCCGCCGCCACATATCCGGGACGTGGGAGTGCTCCTGGGCAATGTGGCGGGCGCGGACCTCGTGCGCTTCCAGCCCCGCTGCCAGGGTGGATTTGCCCGAAGCGCAGGGTCCTACAAGCCCGACCAGGATCGTTTTAGCGGTTGTCATTCATCAGCAGGGTGATCTGTTTCGGGTTGCCCAGAACCGCCAGGGCGTCACCCGCCCTCAGGGCCGCCTCGCCGGGTGGGTGCAGGTCCTTGTCCCCGGCCCGGTTGAGCAGCACGATGCTGACGTTGTAGTCCCGCTCTACGTCGGCTACCGTCAGCCGGGTCAGGACGGAATTCTCGTTGACGTTCAAGCGCGCCAGGCTGAACGACTCGCCTTCGATGGTGAGCGGGCGGGTGATGTCGGCCCCGGCGGCCGCGGCCGCAAAGGCCGGAGCCGACATGCCGGTGGCGCTCAAGGCGGTGAAGCCGAACTGGCTGGTGAGGGCCTGGGCGAAGTCGTCGTCGAAGATACGGGTGACGACCCGCAGGTCCGGGTTGATGCTGCGGGCCTTGACCGCAATTTTCAGGTTCAGGGCGTCGTTCTGGGTGCAGAGGATGATCGTCCGGGCGCGCTTCACGCCCGCGGCCTCCAGGGCAGCTTCGCGGCTGCCGTCGTCGTGGATGACCGGGATGCCCATCTTCTGGATTGAGCCGACCAGGTCGGCGCTCGGGTTGGCCTCGATCACCACCACCGCCTGATCCATCTGGTTCAGGTGATTCACCACCCGGAAGCCCAGGTGCCCCAGGCCAATCAGGATGATGTGGTTGTCGAAAGTCGAAGCGACGGCCATTTCCCACTCCTTGCTGCGGGAGCGCCGGTTGAACAGGGCGATCCCGAATTCGGTCAACCCCTGGGCCAGGATGCTCAGGCCGACCAGGGGCATGACGAAGAAAAAGATTTGCAGTACCGGGTGATGGGGGAATTCACCGAAGGCCTGGAGGAAGGTCAGGCTGAGCATCAGGAACAAGGCCTCGGGCAGACTGCCGACCGGCTCGCCGAACTGTTGGGACAGCCAGGCGTACAAAACGCCGCTGCCGAGGACCGCCCCGCCGAACAAGAGCAGCGGCCTGCCGAACTCGGTGAAGAGCAGTTGGGTCTCGCGCCAACTCGCCCGCCGCCTGCGCCATCGGTCCATGGAAGCTCAGTTGATTGGCAGGCGTACCGACATGCGGCGCACGTCGTCCCCCTGGCGCTGGACGACCTTCAGCACCACCACGCTGACGTCGTCCGCCGGGCGGCCGTCGTCCAGGTTGACGGCGTGGGACAGCAGGGCATCGGCAATGTGTTGAGGCGAGGGGTCCTGGTCTTCGATGATGGATTGCAGTACCAGACCGATCTCCATCGGGCGGCCGCGGCGCGTCCCGGCGTGGATCAGGCCGTCGGTGAAGAGCACGACCAGCAGCCCCGGTTCCACGCCCAGTTCGGTGATTAGCGGGCGGGTGTTGCGGGCCACGCCGATGGGTTGGCTGTCGGAATCCAGGCAGTCAATCACGTCGTTGTGGCAGACGTAGATCGGGGCCGGGTTGTTGCGGCTGAGGACGATCGTGCCGGTCAGCAGGTCGAGCGAAGCGATGTTCAGGGTGCACGAGACGCGGCCCTTCTTGTCGGTGTAGAGCGAGTCCGAGGCCGCGCGGGCAGCTGCCCCGTCCCGCACGCCTTCGGCCAGCAGCCCGATCACTTTGCGCACCACCAGCATCGAAACCGCCTTGGCTCCCGGCCCGGAGGTCTGCCCGTCCGCCAACACTACCGAAAGGCCGCCGTTGGGGCGCTCAATCACTTCCAGAGTGTCGCCGCTCTCCGCTGAGGCGTATTTATTGACCTTGGCTACAGCAATTTGAATTTCCATACTTTAATTCTACTTCATTTCCCGGCGGCTGGCGATAAGGATCATCACTGTGCTGGTGTGGACTTGAGCGGTCTCGACCCGCAGGTCGAATCCTGCTTCGACGAAGCGGTCCACTATCTCAGGCGGTATCTCGCCGGGCGTCCCGGACGTCTGGCCCGTCACCCGGAAAGCCCAGCCGGTCAACCGCTCGAGCAGGCTTCCGTTTCCCGGCCAGGCACCGACGACGACCGCCAGCCGTCCCCCCGGCCGCAGTACTCGCCCCGCCTCCGACAGGGTTTCGGGCTGGACGATGTATTCGCTGGGGAAGGTGGCGACGACCGTGTCGAAGGTCACGCCCCGGAATGGCAGGCTTTGGGCGTACCCCTGGACCAGCCTGGGACGGATGCCTGCCTCCCGCAAACGCCGGCTTGCCTTGCGGACCATGAAAGGGCTGGCGTCCAGCCCGGTGACGTCCCACCCCCGGCGGATGAGGGTGGCGTGCAGGTGGCCGGGGCCGAACCCGATCTCGAGGATGCGTTTCCCTTGCAAATGGGGCAGGACGCTGTGGACCCAATCTTGCCAGCGGCCGAGCGAGACCAGGGCCGCGACGGCGTCATAGGTCCAGGCGAACTGATTGTAGAGCAGGTGGAAGCCGAAAACGGTCAGCCGGCGCAGGAGTGATTTCATCGAAAAATGAAACAAGGGTTTGACCGGTGAAAGTCAAACCCTTGAGTCTGGATGGTTGGGATTAGGCGGCTTCCGCTTCGACTTCGTCGCCGCCCTTTTTGCGGCCGACAGCTTTCTTGGCCGATTCGACAACTTCGTGGCCTTTGGTCTTGGCGGCCGAGACGGCTTCCTGGCCTTTGGTCTTGGCAGTGGTCACGACTTCCTGGCCGCGTTCTTTCAGTTGCTGGGCCAGTTCGTCGGCGCGGGCGCGGGCTTCGGCGGCTGCGGCTTCGGCGCGGGCCAGGGCCTCTTCGGCGCTGGCGGCAGCCTTGTCACGGATCTCGATGCTCTTGTCCTTGATAATGGCACGGGTCTCTTCGCCAGATTGCGGGGCAAAGAGCAGGGCAACAACGGCCCCGGTCAATCCGCCCACGAGAAAGCCAACCAGGAAGGCTCCAAATTCATCACGATCGCTCATTTTATTACTCTCCTTTCGGGATTCGAGTTTGGTTAGTTAACAAAGTTCTTGGGATGGGTTAACGTTTTTTCAAGCCGACTAAATTGAGCAGTTTTTGCAAACCGGCCAGGTAGGAGTTCAATTTGATGACAGGTTCGACCACATTTTCGCTCAGGAACTCGGTGGTCCCCCGCAGGGTGTTGACCGTCTCGTTGGTCGCGCTCAGGATCGGCCGGACCTCGTTTTGCAGCAGGTTGATCAGGCTGGCGATCTGGATGATCAGGATGATCAGGGCTGCGCCGATGACGAGCGATTCGAGGGCTACGAAGATGATGAAAATGTCACGGATGGTCTCGGTAGGGGTGCCTGGCCTGAGCAGGAAAATGACCGCCAAAACGATCAAGGTTATGAAGATGACCCCTGCGATGGCTACCGTGATGACGATGCGTCGTTGCTGGCGTAATGCCTCAGCTTCAGACTCAGCGGTAACGGGAGGTGTGGTCTCATTCGAGTAGTCAGCCATAGAGTGATTATAGCACAGCATACAGCGTTTATTGCGCGGCTGTCACCCAAATTGGGGACAGGGTTCGAAATTGCCGCCTGCTTAAAGAAAAACAGCGGGAGCAGCCCGGCCTCGGTAACGATGCGCGGCACGATCTCCTCCCAGCCGACAGCCATCAGGTGGATGCCGTTGACGCCTTGCTTACCGCGGATCTGCTCGATCAGTTCCAGGGCGATCTGCACGCCTTCCTCTTCGGCGTTGCCCTGGTCTCGGCGTCTTCCATGCGCTTTATCAGCTTATCAGGGATGAAGACGCCGGGGACGGTATCGTTCATGTAGCGGGCGATCTTGCAGTTCTTGATTGGGGTGATGCCGATGAGGATGTAGACCTTGTCCAGGATGCCACGCCTGGCGATCTCGTTCAGCCAGATTTCCAGCCCGTCGGCGTCGTAGACCAGGTTGGTCTGGAAGAACTGCGCCCCGGCGTTGACCTTCTTGTGCTCGCGCAGGGCCTGGAATTTCGGCTTGGAGGCAAACGGGGAGGCTGCCGCGCCCGGGAAGTACTTGGGCGGGAACTTGATGTTGCGGCCGTCCAGGTATTTGCCTTCGTCGCGCATCTTGCGCAGGATCCACAGCATCTGGATCGAGTCGATGTCAATCACGTCCATCCGGCCTTTGGGATCGGGGGCCATCTTCATGCTGTCGCCGGACAGGCACAGGATGTTGCGGACGCCCAGGGCGGCCTTGTACTTGGCGGCCAGGTCGGCCATGGCTTCCCAGTTGGAGTCGGTCGCAGCGTGGATCAGGACGGTTTCACCGGAGCAGGCCTGAAGTCCGGGTTCGAGGGTGGCTGCCTCGCCGATCAGGATCAGCGGGCGGTCCGTCGCCCCGCGCACGGCCTTGACGGCCGCGCCGAAATCTCCAGAATCCGCTTCCATGGCGAAACCATCCACCACGAAATCCATGCCCACATAGCTGACCGAGTAAGCATGGGCCGCGGCAGCTTTGGCGGCGATGTCGCCGTCGCTGGCTTTGAAGCGGACGAAGATGCCGGGTTTATTATAGACTTTAGTTTCGCCTTTTTTCTTCTACCCCATATATGGTGTTGCGACGAGTGACTTTGCCACTATATATGGGGGGTGTATTAACTCAAATTGCCTGTTTTAGACCGGAAAATAGGTAAAAACGCAATTTTGGCGAAACTAAAGACCTTTATTGAAGTTTGGAATATGCCAAGTCTCGCCCAGACTCATTCCCAGTGTTTCATAAATTTTCAGGGTTGCTACGGAACGATTCAGTGTGTAAAAGTGAATACCTGAAACATTGTGGTCGTATAAATCAAAGACTTGTTCCGTTGCCCAATGGATACCGACTTTTTCAACCGCGTCATCGCTTTGAGCGCGTAACGCAGCGCGCAGCAGCTTTGCGGGTATGCGCGTGCCTAATGCTAGTTCGGACATACGCTTTAAGCCACGTAAAGAAGTGATGGGCATAATGCCTGCGATGATGGGAACTTTGATTCCTGCAATTTCGCAACGCTCGCAGAAGTCGTAAAAGTCGCGGTTATCGAAAAAGAGTTGGGTGCAAATACAATCTGCACCCGCATCTACCTTTGCTTTCAAGTAATCCATC
>DYLB01000041.1 GCA_020722305.1 Anaerolinea thermophila
TGGGACAGAGACCGAGATAGTCATGCGCCATGATGCCCGCCATCAGTTGTCGGGCGAAGTGGTCCGAAAAATACGAGGCCACCGACCCATCCACGAGACGGGTGAACGTCTCGAAATCCAGGCCGAGATCGTTGATGGCGTAGTCATACGCCTCCTTGATTACGGCCTGGAACGTCTTGTCGGGCCGCGTCTTGGCGAATTTCGACACGCCGCCCGAAATGGCATACACAGGTCTCATAACAATGATCCTCCTTTGGTTGATCGAAAGTGCAGGGTTGACGACAAGATTATTATCCCAAAAAGTCGGCGGTGTAACAACTGTCATTTGTCACCAACAATTGGGAAGTTTATGTTAAAGTGGTAATATCATATCACACTGGAGGAGTATGCACTCACGACGCGCCCTGCTCTACGTCCCCGGCGATGACCGGAACAAGATCGAAAAAGCCCTCACCTTCGGGGTAGACAGCATCTGCCTCGACATGGAAGACGGCGTAGCCCTCAACCGCAAGGAAGCCGCCCGGATCAACATCCCCAAGGCCCTGCGGGAACTGAATTTCGGCGCGGCCGAAAAACTGGCGCGGATCAACGCGGTCGGTTCGGGGCTGGAAGAGGCCGATTTAACGGCGGCCCTGCCCGCCCGTCCGGATGGGATCGTCATCCCCAAGGTCGAGGCGCTGGACCAGGTCCGGTGGGCGGCGGAGATCATCGAAGCCGCGGAACTGTCCAACGGCTGGCCGGTCAACTCGATCCGCATCCTGATCGGGGTCGAGACAGCCAGGGGCATCCTGAACCTGAAGGAGATCGCCTCGCACCCCCGCCTGGACGGGATCATCTTCGGGGCCGAGGATTACGCCGCCAGCATCGGCGCGGTCCGCTCGCGCAACGGTTGGGAGGTGCTTTATGCCCGCAGCGCCATCGTGACGGCCTGTGCCGCTTATGAGTTGCAGGCGATAGACATGGTTTCGATTGACTTCAAGGACGTGGTCAACCTGAAGATCGAGGCGGCCCAGGGCGCGGCGATGGGTTTCAGCGGCAAGCAGGTCATCCACCCGGCGCAGGTGGGACCGGTGCAGGAGGCCTTCACCCCGTCGGACGAGGCGATTGCCCACGCCCAACGGGTGGTCGAGACGTTCCAGGCCAGCCAGCGCGAGGGCAAAGGCGCCTATGCCCTCGACGGTAAAATGATTGACCGCCCATTGCTCAAGCAGGCCGAAAAGGTGCTGGCGCGGGCGCGGGCGGCTGGAAAGGTGTGACATGAAACCCAAACTGCAAGCCATCATGAACCTGGACGAAGGCGAAGAGATCGTCGGCGGCTGGGCCACGCCGCACATCCCCGGCACGGGCATCTACAAACTGCTGGCAAAACAACGCAAAGACGGGGTGATCGAATGGGCGCATTTCGTCCAGCGGGATAACGGACTCAAGGATCGGGTCATGCGCGGCGAAGTGGAGAACCGCGCCAGGCTCGACGAGGTGCTCGAAATCTCGAACCGCAACCTGAAAAAGATCTTCGGCGTAACCTTGCAGTCAACCGGTTACGACGTCTATTCGCTGGACGGGAAGAAAGCCCCTTCGACGAAACATTGAACGGCGATGGCGTACAAGAAGGAAATTGCGTAGTGCAAATTGCCAATTTGCACCACAGGAGAACAGTATGGCAGGAAGACTCCAGGACAAAATTGCCATCATCACCGGTGCTACTTCCGGCATCGGCGAGGCCACGGCCAAATTATTCGCCGCCGAGGGTGCGAAAGTTGTTGTTACGGGACGCAGGCAGGATCGCGGCGAGAAGGTCGAATCCGCGATCCAGGCTGTGGGAGGCGTCTGCCGGTTCGTCCAGGCGGATCACACCGACCCGGCGGCCTGCTCCCGCGTCGTTGAGCGGACCCTGGCCGAGTTCGGGCGCGTGGACATCCTGTTCAACAATGCCGGCATCGTCACCAGCGGCACGGCGGAAACTGTCAGTGAGGAGGCCTGGGCGCAGACCCTCGCCATCAACGTGACCGCCGTCTGGCGCATGTCGCGGCTGGTCATCCCGGTCATGCGCGCCCAGGGCAAGGGCGTCATCGTCAACAACGCCTCGGATTGGGCCGTGGTCGGGGCGCGGGAGGCGCTGCCTTACGCGGTCAGCAAGGGCGCGGTGGCCCAGATGACCCGTTCGATGGCACTCGACCACGCCCATGAGGGCATTCGGGTCAACGCGGTTTGCCCGGGGGATACGTTCGTCGAGCGCTGGGTGGAATCAGGCTATTTCGTAGGATCAGGCCCGGTGACACGGGAGCAGGCCCTGGCTGAGTCCGCCGCGACCATCCCGATGAAACGGTTCGCCCATCCCGAAGAGATCGCCCGGGCAGTGCTGTTCCTCGCCTCGGACGAGTCATCCTTCATCACCGGGCATTTGCTTTTGGTTGACGGGGGCAATACGGCGCAATAAGCAGGGCGGGCGCCGGCCCGCCCCAACTACTCTCTACTCTCTACTTCCGCATTGGCATCTTGATTCCATGACGTTTGGCGGCGGCAATGGCTTCTTCGTAGCCCGCGTCGGCGTGACGGACGATGCCTATGCCCGGGTCGGTGGTCAGCACCCGTTCGAGGCGGATGGCGGCCTCGGGCGTGCCGTCGGCCACGATCACCTGCCCGGCGTGCTGGCTGTATCCGATCCCGACTCCGCCGCCGTGATGGAACGAGACCCAGGTCGCCCCGCCCACAGCGTTGATCAGGGCGTTCAGGATGGCCCAATCCGAGATGGCGTCCGAGCCGTCTTTCATGCCTTCGGTTTCGCGGTTGGGCGAGGCCACCGAACCGCTGTCGAGGTGGTCACGCCCAATGACGATGGGCGCTTTCAGGCTCCCGTCCGCCACCATCTCGTTGAATTTGAGTCCCGCTTTGGCCCGTTCGCCGTAGCCCAGCCAGCAGATGCGCGCCGGCAGCCCCTGGAAGGGGACCTTTTCGCGGGCCATCGTCAGCCAGCGGCGCAGGTGGTCGTCTTCGGGGAAGAGTTCCAGGATGGCCTGGTCGGTTTTGTAGATGTCTTCCGGGTCGCCGGAGAGCGCCACCCAGCGGAAGGGTCCCTTGCCCTCGCAGAACAGCGGGCGGATGTAGGCCGGGACGAAGCCGGGGAACTCGAAGGCGTCGGTCACACCGTAATCGAAAGCCTGCTGACGGATATTGTTGCCGTAGTCGAAGACTTCCGCGCCCTGGCGTTGGAACTCCAGCATAGCCCGGACGTGCTTTGCCATCGAAGCCATAGCCATGTCCTTGTAGCGCTTCGGGTCCGATTTGCGCAGTTCGTCGGCGGCGGCCACGGATAAACCGGAGGGGACGTACATCAGCGCTTCGTGGGCCGAGGTCTGGTCGGTGACCACATCCGGGATGACGCCGCGCGCCGCCAGCTCGGAATAGACGTCGGCGGCGTTGCCAATCAGCCCGACCGAAAGCGGACGACCCGCAGCCTGGGCCTCCTCGACCAGCGTCATCGCCTCCTCGAGGGTATCCACCACCCGGTCCACGTAGCCGATGGCGCGGCGGCGTTCGGCCCGCTCCGGGTCCACTTCCACGATCAGGCCGACGCCCTCGTTCATAGTGATTGCCAGCGGCTGCGCGCCGCCCATCCCGCCCAGGCCGGCGGTGAGGACGAATTTACCCTTGAGTGAGGCCCAGCCGCGTTTCTTCGCCAGCGCCCCGAAGGTCTCGTACGTGCCCTGCAAGATGCCCTGCGTGCCGATGTAGATCCACGACCCGGCGGTCATCTGCCCGTACATGATCAGCCCTTTGGCGGCGAGTTCGTCGAAGTGTTCCCAGGTGGCCCAGTGCGGCACCAGGTTCGAGTTGGCGATCAGCACTTTCGGCGCATCTTTGTGCGACTTGAAGACGGCCACCGGCTTGCCGGACTGGACCAGCAGAGTTTCGTCTTCATCCAGATTCTTGAGTGACTCCAGGATGGCGTCGAACGACTCCCAGTCCCGGGCCGCCTGGCCGCGTCCGCCGTAAACGACCAGTTTCTCCGGGATTTCGGCCACTTCGGGGTCGAGGTTGTTCTGGATCATGCGATAGGGGGCCTCGATCAGCCAGTTCTTGCAGGTGAGTTGCGTCCCGCGCGGGGCGCGAACGGTACGAGGGGTAGACATAGACGCCTCCTTCTTGGAAATATTCTTCAACCCAATTTAAACCCAATTATGAGTCTACTGCAAAAAGGTCTTTATCCACAAAGGACACGAAGTACACCAAGGAATTCTGAAAGGTGAAATTCAAAATCTTGAAATTCGGCGCAAGATGATTTCAAAAAAATTCGTGACCTTCGTGTCCTTAGTGGTTAGAAAAGGTTTTTGCAGCGGAGTCAATTATACGCCGAGTCGAAAAGAGTCCACTTTGTACAAAGTGGACTCTCGGAAATTCACCTTACCGTCTATTTGAGCAATTCGACCGAGGCACCAATCTCATCCATGACCGGGAAGAGCTCCGCGCTGAATTGTTTGGGAGTAATCAATTGAATGATGAGCAATTTGCCATTTGCCTGGAAAACCAGGAAGCGCGATTGAACATCCACGGTGCTCCCGGTTGCGGTTGGTGCCTTCTGTTCGGTTTCGATAATCCCGACCTCAACTCCGCTGGCGCTGTTGATGATGTTTGCGCCGCTTGTTAATACGGTATGACCATTGTCTTCAAGCGATCCTTCCAGAACACCGGTCACGAAAGCCACAGGCATGGTTGATAACGTCTTGTCTTCGAAGGCCGTGACGGTGACATTGGTTGCAAAGCCATTGTAGACGTATTGAGGATCTTCGTTGAGCGCAACCACCCGGATCACATTGGGATCGAGCTGTTTGAAAGCCTCGGCAATTTTCGAGAGTTCGGGGTTTGTCTCTGCCAATCCAGAAATTGCTTCGGATAAATCATCCGCGTTGAGAGGAATAACAATCCACCCTTTTGGCAAGGTCAGTTTGTATTTGTTATCGTAGTCGAAGAACAGGGTGGAATTGTCCTCCAGCGCCTGGGTCTCTACCCCGGTTGGGACAGGAGTCGGGGTGAGTGTAGGCGTAGGGGTATGGGTCGCTGTGGGGGATGGTGTAACCGTCGGCGAAGGTGTGATGGTTGGGGTATTCGTCGCAGTGGGTGTGGGCGTGGCGAAAATTGCGTTCGTCATTTCGCAAGAAGCCAGCAAAAAAGCCAGGCTGAAAACCAGAACTGAAATCAAGAACAGATGCTTTTTCATGATACGTATCTCCTCTAACCCGCTTTTACGCGTTGTTGTGGCTCAGGATTCTGGGTGAAAATCTCCGGCTTCAACAGATACCAGGAACTCTCAGGCAGATCCCAAAGACTTGTTGCCCCCATTATAATAAAATATGGTGAAAATCGGTATATTGTCTTAAGTCACATTTTTCCCATGAGATTCAGAAATAAATTATGAACACAAAGCCTGCTCCCAGGTGGGATGCAGGCTTTATCGGGGCTGTACAAACTTGGTCAGGAAGCCTCGGTATGACCATTCTGTGCCAGCAGGGACGCGAAATTGGTGCCTTTCAGCCGCGTGACCAGTTCTTTCTGGGCTTCGCACCAGACCGGCCTGAGCGGGCAATCGGAATCGAAGATGCACACGCCCGTCTCGCCGACGCACTCGTTCAACTGGATCGGGCCATCAATCGCTTCGATGACTTCGAGCAGCGTGATGTCGCCTGGCTCACGCGCCAGCATCACGCCGCCGCGCGCCCCGCGTGACGTGTGCAACAACCCGGCAATGGACAACTGCGAAATGATCTTGGCCAGGAACGAAGGCGGGATGTGCTGTTCCTGGGCAATCTGGCTGGTGGCAGCGCGTTCCCCCATTCCCTGGCGGGAAAGATGTAAAATAGCTCTCACAGCATAATCGGCTTGTCGGGTGATTTGCATAGCGACCTCTTTGCTAATACGGGTAAATTTTACCCGTTTATGATATTTTATTGTGAGATTAATTGCAAGACAAGTGATGGAGGTCATAGATAAAATATGACCTTTTACTCCGATTTGGACGCACAAAGGCCGGGGCGGGAGCCATGCTCCCGCCCCGGCAAACAGGTCAACGTTCCGAAAGCTATTCCAGGATCAAATTCCCGGCGCCGATCTCGATCACGAAAGTCAGCAGCGGCCCCTCGCCGGCGTGGGTGTAAGTGTTCCCATTCTTGTCCCAACCGCTGCCGCTGGTGACGTTGGACAGCCCGCCCTCGACTGTCAGTTTGGCGTTCACCCCGTCCGGGACGATCAGGGTCAGGTTGCTGACGCCGGTCTCGACCGAGATGGCCGCCTCGCGTTGCACCTCGCCGGAGAAATCCAGGGAATAATTGCCCGCCCCGCCCTGGAAGATCATCGTGGTGAAATTGGCGTTTGACAAGCCGCTCAACTTGACCGTGGAAGCGCCGGTCTCGTAACGCAGCACCGACATTTCGGCCTGGTTGGGCGACGAAAAAGCCAGTTCCACGTCCGAAGCGCCGTCCTGGACAGTCAGGTTGGTCAGGGCCAGGCCGCCGAAATCGTAATCGGCCTCGTAAGCCCCGGCGGCAATGGTCAGGTCCATCGCGGCCGCGCCAAGCCGCAGGTCCCAGACGTTCTTGAGATTGCTGAAACGGGGAAAGTTCTGCGCCTGGTACCTGCCGACGCTCATCGTCACGCGGCTGCCGCTGGTCTGGATGTCGGGCTTCAGGTCGGGGATGTTGTAAGTGGCCGTCCCCTCCACCAGGGCGGTCGCCGCGCCGGGAGCCAGGGTCAGCTTGCCCGCCCCGAATTCCAGTTTCAGGCTGACCTCCCCGCCAGCCGGGGTCGGGATGCTGATCTCATCGGTGACCTCCGGCCCGGGTGTGGCGGGCGGGGCGATCTGGACGCCGCAAGCCAGGGCGGCCAGGGCGAAGGCCGCGATAAAAGCGAAAATTTTGGGTAACATGGGGATTCTCCTTGGGGAAAGTCTACCAGGACATACGACGGACTTTTCCGGGCGTTGCGCGCGGGAGCCGGGGCCTGCTCCCGTTATGGAATCCCTATCCCCGCTGGTAAAACTCGAACCCGTCGCCGGTGTCGCGGATGAGCACGTCCTCCGGCTCGAAGAGCGATTTCAACACCAGCCAGAGGTCCCCGACCGCCCCGGTGGCGTTGAAAATGGTGATCCCCAGCAAAAACAATACCACCGGCGCAGGGCTGACCAGGATTAGCACAATTCCGATGGCGGAAATCATCACCAGCGGAGCCAGGGCGATGACGATGTAACGCAGCTTGTCGAAATACCAGTCCGGTGCGCCGGCGTAAGCATAGAACCAATGCCAGCCATAGATCGGCCTGTGTCGGGTAAAAAACCAGATGAACAACCCGTGAGCCAGCTCGTGGACGACGAGAACGACGAAATTGACCGCTACCAGCCCCAGCAACAGGGCCAGGTTGTTGAACCGGCCGATGTCGCGGATCGCGTCGGCGCGGAACTCCAACACCAGCCAGGCAAAAAACCAGGCAGACAGGATGAACGCCGGGATCGTGGCGACCTGCATCCAAAGCACCGCAGATTTGTCGGCTTTCAGGTACAGGGAATACGTGAGGCGGTAACCTTCGGGGAGTTGCCGGGTCGGTGGGATGGTTTTCATGTCAAGCGGTTTCGCGCCCCTGCGGCTTCTGGCGCTCCAGCGCCATCGCAAGTTCCAGCGCCTGCTGGATCGAGCGGGCTTCGATGATCTCGAGGGTCTTCGGCCAGGGTTCTCCCTGTCGCAGCCGCTTGGGGACGATGGCAGACTTGAAGCCCAGTTTCCCGGCCTCGCGCAGGCGCAGCATCATTTGGCCGGGCATGCGCAGCTCGCCCGCCAGGCCAAGCTCGCCGATCAGCACCGTATCAGCCCGCACCGCCACGTCCCGCATGGACGAGGCGATGGCCGCCGCAATGGACAGATCCGCGGCCGGTTCATCTATTTTCAGCCCGCCGACCACGTTGACGAAGATGTCCTGCTCGGCCAGCCGCAATCCCATGCGGCGGGTCAGCACGGCCGCGATCATCAGCAGGCGGTTGTAGTCCACGCCGTTGGGGGTGCGGCGGGCGTTGCCGAACTGGGTCGGGGAGGTCAGCCCCTGCACCTCCACCAGCAGCGGACGGGTACCTTCCATCGTCACCGCGATGGCCGAACCGGGGGCGTTGACCATCCGCTCGGCCAGGAACGCCTCGGACGGGTTGGTGACTTCGACCAGGCCGCGCTCGCGCATCTCGAAGACGCCCACCTCGGCGGTTGCCCCGAAACGGTTCTTGACCGAGCGCAACAGACGGTACGCCTGGAAGCGGTCGCCTTCGAGGTAAAGCACCGTATCCACGATGTGTTCGAGCACCCGCGGCCCGGCGATCTGGCCCTCCTTGGTGACGTGGCCGATGACGAAGACCGAAATCCCGCTGGACTTGGCCAGCTCACGCAACTGCGACGAACATTCGCGCACCTGCGAAACCGACCCCGCCGACGAATCCAGCTCCGAGAGATACACGGTCTGGATCGAGTCGACGATCAGCAGGTCCGGCTGGGTCTCGCGAACGTGGTTGAGGATGGTTTCGAGATTGGTTTCCGTGACCAGGAGCAGGTTGGGCGGCATGGGCGGGTGGCCGTCCGTCCCGGTGGTCAGCCGCGTGGCGCGCATCTTGATCTGCCGCTCGGACTCCTCGCCGGAGACGTACAGCACCCGCTGGCCGGTGGCCATGTCCAGCGCCAGTTGCAGCATCAAGGTGGATTTGCCGATGCCGGGGTCGCCGCCGACCAGCACGATCGAACCGGGCACGATCCCGCCGCCCAGGACGCGCGAGAACTCGCCGATCGGCACCGGGACGCGGTCTTCCTTGTCGCCGCTGACTTCGCCGATCGGGCGCGGCTGCGACCTCCCGGTCAGGCCGCGCACCGCCGACTTGCCTTTCGTCACCGGCTCGGCATGGACGATCTCCTCGATCATCGTGTTGTATTCGCCGCATTGGGGGCAGCGTCCCATGTAACTGGCCGAGACGCGTCCGCACTGCTGGCAGACGTAGCGGGTTTGGGTTTTTGCCATTTCCTATGACTCCCTCTCTCCTGCAAGGAGAGGGACAGGGGTGAGGTCCGACCCCGCCCCAACCGCCACCTCCCCTAACAATTCCAGGAACTCCTCCGCCCTTGTGCGGGTCAGGAGTTCCTTTCTTTTCTCGCGGGCCAGGCCGAAACTTTCCAGATAGCCGACCGCGTGCTTGCGGAACAATTCCAATCCCAGGCGCGGGCCGTAAAAGGACAAGCTGCGCGCCAGGTGTTCTTCGATCATGTACCGCACCTGTTCCGGCGAGACCTGCTCCCGGTCGAGCCCGGAGAAGATCCACGGGTTGCCGATGGCCCCGCGCCCGATCATGACCGCCTCGCAGCCGGTGTACTCTTTCAGCCGCCGGATGTCGGCCACATTCCGCACGTCCCCATTGCCGATGACCGGGATCTTGACCAGTTGCCTGACCTCGGCGATGGCTTCCCAGTTGGCTTCACCGCCGTAGCCCTGTTCCTTCGTTCGCCCGTGGATGGCGACCAGCGAGCCGCCCTCCTCCTCGACGATGCGGGCCACCAGCCGGTACGAGCGGCAGTCGTCCCAGCCCAGGCGGATCTTGCCCGTGACCGGGAGATCGAGGGCGGCGGTCAGTTTGCGAAATGTGCGGGCGATCTTGAGCGGGGAGCGCATCAACCCCACGCCTGCGCCGCGATTGGCGACGGATTTGGCCGGGCAGCCCATGTTGACGTCAATCACGTCTGGGCCTTTCTCGCGCACCCGCAGAGCGGCCTCGACGATTTCGTCCGGGTCGTCACCGTAGAGTTGGAAAGCCACCGGGCGCTCGGACTCGTCGAAGGCCAGTTTCTCCTCCACGTAGCGCGGACGGTTGAGGACGTCCCGCGCCTGGACGAATTCGGTGTACGACATGGCCGAACCCAGCCTGCGGCACAGCGAGCGGAACGGCCAATCCGAGAAGCCGTCCATTGGCGCAAGGATCGCCTCGCCGTAGACCGGGATGCCGCGCACGAAAAAGGTGGGGGTGTTTTCCATCAAGAGGAATTGTAACCGCAAAGATGCCCAAGTAAGAGCGACCCTTTAAGGCCATTTCATTAGCCGTTTTGCCCGGATTTCTGGGCAAAATCCCGACCCTTAGCGCCGAGCGGGTCGCCCTTACTCTATTTGCGGTGAAACTCTACTTCTTCAACCGGTCCACAAACTGCTTGCGGAATTTCGCCACTTTGGGCGCGATCACCACCTGGCAGTAAGGCTGGAAGGGGTTGTTGGCGAAATACTCCTGGTGGTACGCCTCGGCCATGTAGAACCTGTCGAAAGGCGTGACCTCGGTCACGATAGGATCATCCCAAATACCGGCCGCCTCGATCTCTCGGATGACCTCCTCGGCGATCCGTTTCTGCTCGTCGTCGTGGTAGAAAATGGCCGAACGGTACTGCGTGCCCACGTCCGCGCCCTGGCGGTTGAGGGTGGTCGGGTTGTGGATGGCGAAGAAGACCCGCAGCAGGTCGGCAAACGGGATCAGCTCCGGGTCGAAAGTGACCTGGACCAC
This sequence comes from Anaerolinea thermophila, assembly GCA_020722305.1. Lineage (GTDB taxonomy): Bacteria > Chloroflexota > Anaerolineae > Anaerolineales > Villigracilaceae > UBA5796. The sequence continues at coordinate 10,553 of DYLB01000041.1, forward strand.
TTCGGCGTGGCCGGTGCTCCCGTCGCAGACTTCGCGGTAACTGGGGTTGACGACGTGCCCGCCCGAGTACCCCGATTCGACCGATTGGACGCCTTTCAATTCATCGAAGACGGCCTCCAGACACCAGAAGCATCCGCCGGCCAGAGTTGCAATTTGTGTACTCATAAGATTTCCTTTCTCGCAATTTGCATCACCATGAACTGCCCAGTCTGTGCGCACCCTGCGGGCAGGATATCGCACCTGAAATTGGGGATAAATCCGCTAAACGGGATTGGTCTCAGCCTGAAACAAGTCCATCAAACCTGGTGCGGCGCACTCGCCGGCGCTACCCTGTAGACGCTATGAACCGCCGATTAATTCATTACGAAAGGATTAACAAAAATAGGGCAGGTCTGAGGCCTGCCCCTATGGGAATCGGTTCGGATTTACACCGCAGGTTCGGGTTCGGGAGCCGAGGCACGGGTCAGGATGATCTCGCCCTCGGCGTCCACGTCCACCAGCACATGGTCGCCGTCCACGAAAAGGCCGGAGAGCAGCGCATCGGACAGTTTGTCCTCCACCCGCTGCTGGATGACCCGCTTGAGCGGGCGGGCGCCCATCTCGGGGTCGAAGCCCAGGTCGGCCAGCAGGGACAGGGCCTCGGGCGTGGCGGTCAGGTGGACGTTGCTGTCAGCCAGGCGGCCGGCCACTTTGTCCAGTTCGAGCGAGACGATCTGCTGGATGTCTTCCTTGTTGAGCGAGCGGAAGACCACGATGCTGTCCACCCGGTTGATGAATTCGGGGCGGAAGACTTTCTTGAGCGATTCGGTCAGCTTCTTGCGCATGTCGTCGTAAGACAGGCGCTCTTCCTCGGCCTCATCGCGTTTGAGCTGGAAGCCGAGCGAGGTTTGCTTCTTGATCATCTCCGCCCCGACGTTGGAGGTCATCACGATGATGGCGTTGCGGAAATCCACCTTGCGCCCGCGCGCATCCGAGAGGTGGCCCTCTTCCATGATTTGCAGCAGCATGTTGTGGACTTCGGGATGGGCCTTCTCGATCTCGTCGAAGACCACGATCGAATACGGGCGGCGGCGCAGGGCTTCGGTCAGTTGACCGGCGTCCTCGTAGCCGATGTATCCGGGAGGCGCGCCCACCAGCCGGGAGGCAGTGTGGCGTTCCATGAACTCCGACATATCTAGCATGATGGCCGCGTCTTCGCTGCCGAACATGAATTTCGCCAGGGCCTTGGTCAGCTCGGTCTTGCCGACGCCGGTCGGCCCGAGGAAGATGAACGAGCCGATCGGGCGGCGCGGGTCTTTCAAGCCGGCGCGTGCCCGGCGCACGGCCCGGGCGATGCTCAGGATGGCATCCTCCTGGCCGACGATGGCCTGGCGCAGTTCGTCTTCCATCTTGAGCAGGCGTTCGCTCTCTTCTTCGGCCAACTGCATCAGCGGCACGCCGGTCCACATCGAGATGACCTCGGCGATATCCTCCGCCGAAACCACCGGGCTGGTGGCCCGATCCCAGCCGGTGCGCAGGCGTTCGATCCGGCTTTCCAGGTCTATCGCCTGCTCTTCGAGCTGGAGCACTTCTTCGTTACTGCCTTCTTCGCGGGCCAGGGCCAGATTCTGGCGGGCCGTGCGAAGCTGGTTAAACAGGTTCTTGGCCTCTTTAGCCGCCGGGGATTTGTACATCCGCACCCGGGAGGATGACTCGTCAATCAGGTCTATCGCCTTGTCGGGCAGGAATCTCTCCGTCACATACCGGGATGAGAGGTGGGCCGCGGCCTCGATGGCTTCATCCGAAATAACGAGGTGGTGGTGCTCCTCGTAAGCGCCGCGGATGCCTTTCAAGATTTCGATGGTCTCTTCTTCCGAAGGTTCCTCGACCACGATGGGCTGGAAACGCCGTTCCAGGGCCGCGTCCGATTCGATGTGTTTGCGGTACTCGTCCAGGGTGGTGGCGCCGACGACTTGCAGTTCGCCGCGTGAGAGCGCCGGTTTGAGGATGTTGGCCGCATCAACGGACGACCCGGCCGAACCGGCCCCCACCAGCATGTGGACTTCGTCAATGAACAGGATCGCGCCGCTTTGTTTGAGTTCGTCAATCACCCGCTTGAGGCGCTCCTCGAACTGGCCGCGGTACATCGTCCCGGCCACGAGCGAACCTACGTCCAGTTGCAGGACGCGTTTGTTCATCAAGGGAGCCGGCACGTCGCCCTCGACGATGCGCTGGGCGAGGCCCTCGACGATGGCGGTCTTGCCGACGCCGGGTTCGCCGATCAGGGCCGGGTTGTTCTTCGTCCGCCGGGCCAAGACCTGGATGACGCGTTCGATCTCGGTCTGGCGCCCGATCACCGGGTCCAGTTTGTGGTCTTCGGCCAGGGTGGTCAGGTCGGTAGCCAGCTGGTCCACCAGGGGTGTCTTGCCTTGCGTAGGTCTGGCCGGTTCAGGCCGTCCGGGGGTCGCCGGGGCGGAAGCGGATTCGTTGAGCACCCGGCGCGTCTGGCGGCGGATCTGTTCGGGGGTCACGCCGAGACGGCGCAGCACTTCGATGCCCGCGCCCCCGCCGCGCACCAATCCCAGCAAGAGGTGTTCGGTACCGATGTAGTGATGTCCCAAGCGGCGGGCCTCGTCGAAGGCGTATTCCAACACCTGCTGGGTGTCGGCGCTGAGTTCGACTTTAGGCCCTGCGTAATTCCCGCTGCCGCTGACGCGCTCGACCATCTCGCGCAGGCGGTCGGGTTCCAATCCAAGCTCTCGCAGCACGCGGCTGGCAACGCCGCCGTCCTCGTCCATCAATCCGACGAGCAGGTGGTCGGTGCCGATGCTGCTCTGACGGGCGCGCTCAGCCTCTTGATGGGCCAAGCTGAGAACCCGTCGGGCACGCTGTGTAAAGCGTTCCATCCCAGCCATAGTATTTACTCCTACTACTTTCATTCAGACAAGAAAAGTCTGGTTTGATTTTACCAAAAAGGGCAAGACTCGACGTAGGAAAATGATTAGAGTTTGATTACGGACTCGTAAGGGAGAAATGGCATTCAGCTGACTGCCCTAGCGGTCATCCCCATCGCCGCGCAGGGTGCCGCGCTCGAGGCGGGAATAGAGCTTTTCGAGGTTGTACCCGGCCACATCGTCCAGGGACAGGCCGAGTTCGGTACAAACCTGGGCTACGTACCAGAGCACGTCGCCGAGTTCGGCTTTGAGGGCGGCCCGGGTCTCGTCGTTGATCTCTCCCCCTTTGTCGCGGAAGACTTTCTTGATCTTACCGGCTACCTCCCCGGCCTCGTTGACCAGCCCGAGGGCGGGGTAGATGACCGGGTGTCCGATGGCAGGATACCCGGCGGTCTTGCGGGATTTGGTCTGGTATTCGTCGAAGTTCATGATAGTCCTTTATAGTATTACCATCGAAAATCTGTCGCAACCGCGAAGATTTTGTAGCGCGATA
>DYLB01000042.1 GCA_020722305.1 Anaerolinea thermophila
ACTCCCTATTGCGGGAGAAAAGCAACTTGCAATTCCTTGACAGGTAAGCCGCTTGACGGTATTATTTATTTCGATAACTATCGAATTAGATTTACAGAAGCGAAACTATGGACACAGAACACCCCAACATGCTCGATTTCGTCAAAGCCATGTCTGATGCCGAGCGGCTCAAGATCATCGGGATGCTGACCCAGCGTCCGGCCAGCGCCAAAGAGGTCGCCGCCGAACTGGGTCTGCCTTTCCGGGATGCCTTCCACCACCTGTCTTTCCTGCAATTCGTCGGCGTGGTGCGCTCGGAAGCCGGCGGGCACAGCCAGGACTCGGTTTACGAGCTCAACCCTGAAGGGATGGATGCGCTCGCCAAAGCGCGCCTGTCCGAGTCCCGCAAGAGCTACACCCCCGCCCCGCACCTGGACGAAAAGGCCCGCACGGTGCTCGTGACCTTTCTCAACCCGGACGGGTCCATCCGCCAAATCCCCAACTCGATCCGTTACCCAGACCGGATGCGGATCATCCTCAACTACCTGGTCGAGGCCTTCACCCCCGGCGTGACCTACACCGAGAAGGAGGTCAACACCATCATCCGCCGCTTCAACGTGGACGTTTCTGGCCTGCGCCGCGACCTGGTGGACGCCGGTCTGCTGGCCCGCGAGCGCGACGGCTCGAAATACTGGAGGCCGGAATGAGCGAGAACCCGGAACTGGTGGCATTCTTCAAAGCCCTGGCGGACGCCAACCGGCTCAAGATCGTGGGACTGCTGGCCCGTCAGCCCTACTCCGTGGAGGAACTCGCAGCGCTCCTGGACCTGAAGCCGTCCACCGTTTCGCATCATTTATCCCGGCTGGCGGAGGTCGGCCTGGTCAGCGCCCGCGCCGAGGGCTATTACAACGTTTACATGCTCGACCAGTCTGCCCTCGAAGCCGCCACGCGCCGCATCCTGTCCACCGAACAGATGGCGACCGTCGTCGAAAACGTGGATTTGAATGCCTACGACCGCAGAGTCGTCGAGGATTATTCCCGCCCGGACGGGAGTTTGGAAACCATCCCCGCCCAGCGCAAAAAGCTGGAAGCCGTGCTGCGTTACGTCGTTAAAGCCTTCGAGCCGGGGACGCGTTACAGCGAGAGACAGGTCAACGAGATCCTGTCCCGCTTCCACGAAGATACCGCCTCCCTGCGCCGCGAACTGGTCGGCTCCAAGCTGATGGCCCGCGAAGGCGGAGGCGGCGAGTATTGGCGGACCGGCTAGAGCGCAATCATCTGCGCGCTATTTTTTATGGTATAGTTTGCGCGGTGAGGAAAACAGCCTCGTATTTACGGTTCGAACATTTGTGGGCAATTATCGTCCTCGCGGGGATTTTCAGTTTTGCGAATACAACCGCCATCCGGCCCAATGATTTCTGGTTTCACATCGCCTATGGGCGCAGTTTCATCCAAACAGGCCGGTTGCCGGTCCAGGAACAATTCTCTTTCACCCAGGCGGGTCCATATCCTTCGGTCTATAACTACTGGCTGGCCCAGGTTTTTTATTATTTGGTTTACGAGTTTGGGGGTGCAGCATGGGTCGTGTTGGTCAGCAGCCTCCTTTTCACCGCTGCCTACTACCTGGTTTTTCGAATTGGCCTGAATAAAACCGGGAACTGGTCTGCCGCCGCCCTGGGAGCGCTTTTTGCCGCGATTTTAGGAATGACCAGCGCGAACATCCGTCCGCAATTGCTGGCTTATCTCCTGCTGGCCGGCGCGATGTATGCCATCGAGAAATTTCGGAACAGCAGGAGGCGCTGGGTGTGGGGCTTGACCCTGAGCGGTATTATGGTCATTTGGGTCAACAGCCACGGGACCTTTTTCCTTCCATTTGCTCTTATCGCTTTCTGGGGGTTGGAGAAGGCGGTCGCGGCGTATAAAGAAAAATCCTTCTCCCTGCTCATCCCCCCGATAGCCTTGTCGGGATATGCACTCATTGGCACGCTGATAAATCCGCGCGGCTGGAGGGTGTTCGATTTTCTGTACAACATGGGGACAGCCTCAACCATCAATCGCTACGCTTCCGAATGGCAGCCGACAAGCCTGCACCAGCTGACAGGGCAGCTATTTTTCATGGCTTTGATTATTTTGGCAGCAATCCTGGCCCTTTCACACCGGCGGCTCAGCCTTGCTGAATGGTCCTCTCTGATCCTGTTCACCCTGCTGGCAATCAAATACACCCGCGCCGTCGCCTGGTTTGGCCTGACCCAGGCCGCGCTGTTTGCCGAGTCTCTCGACATACTTTTGAACAGGAACAATAGAAAAGTTGCCAGGGGAATTGATAGGCCCTGGTTCAATTTTGTCATTGCAGGATCCATGGGGCTGTTGGCAATCCTGTCCCTTCCCTGGTTCCGGTCTTACTTGCCAAGAGGGGCCGCAAACAGAAATTTGCTGATGGATACGCCGGTAGAGGCGGTGGAGTTTATGACGCAGAATGTCCTCACCCCAAACGTGTTTGCCGACATGGGTTTCAGCAGCTACTTGATCTGGGCGGCAGCGGGGCAATACAAAGTTTTCATTGATCCCCGCTTCGAATTCTATCCCGAAGCCATCTGGGACGATTTCATCGAAATCAGTTATGCCGAAGGCGATTGGGAAAACCTTTTGGAAAAGTACCAGGCAGGTACATTGTTGTTACATCGGGTCTTTCAACGCCCATTGATCGAAGCTGCCCAGACCTCTGCCCATTGGGTGAAGGTTTACGAAGACCCAATGGCCGTAATATTCACTTACAAACCGTAATTACCCTGCTATCTCTTGGGGGACAAGTCGAAACTTTGCGAACCCTTCAACACCGATTTCAACTCCTGCGCTCCCAGCGCCATGACCTTGCTATTGGCGAAGAACTCGAAATCGAAACCGGTCGGATCGCCAGCCTGCTTGCCGGGGACCGGCATCAGCCGCGCCGTTAGCGGCTTGTCCAGGCGCAGGGCCAGGGCCGCGAGGTCGAGCAGGAGCGGCGTCAGTTGCCCCGCAGTCACATCGCCCGGCAGCGGGAGCGTGTCCAGGCCCGTGCCGCAGACGGCAGAGTAGAGCAGCAAATCCTTGACGGTCAGGGTCCCTTCGGCGGCGCGGCGGGCCAACGTCGAATCTTCCAGCACCGGCAGCATCAACCCGCTGAAACCGCAGCGGGGAAAATTAGCCCGGTCAATCGCCTCGGTCAGGATAGCGGCCGCGGCCAGCGAGCCGTGCAGCCCCACCGCCGGGACGCCGAGCCGCTCCATGGCCGTCCCCAGCGATTGCGCCTCCGCCGGGAAGGGGGCCAGCGAATAGTCAATCCCGCCGAAACGGATGTTGAACTTGTATTTCAGGAAATCCGCGGCTTTGGTCAGCTTGCGGGCATTTTCTTCCAGTGCGTGGACGAGGGCGTTGCGTCCGTCTGCGACGCTGGCGGCATGGTCGAAAGCCTCCACAGCCAGGTCGGCCGCTTCGGTTGCCAATGCAAAGGCGATCTGCTCACCCTCGTGATAAGCCGCCGGGAAGAACGGCGCGCCCGCCGGGACGTTAGCCAGCGCGGCGAAACGCAGGTTGGCGAAGCCGTCCGGGGTGATCGGCGCGCAGCGGGCGATAACCTCAGCACAGGCCTGGACGGCCGCCAGCGAGAGACCCTTCCGGGCCGAAGCCATCTCGCCGGAGAAGAAGATGTTTTGCGTGGCGGCGATGGCCTCCGGGATGACGGCGTAGCTCTCCGGGGCTTCGATGAGCGCCGGGCCGAGCGAGGCATACGCCGCGCCCGTGGACGGCAGCGCCGCTTCCAGCGCTCCGGCCAGCTTGGGCAGGTCGTTGATCTGCTTCTCGCCTAAAAGGTGCGGGAAAGGCACGGTCGCCAGCCGCGCCGTCTGCACCTCGTAACCGGACGATTCGAAGGCTTCACGCGCCTCGGTCAGGAACTGGCCCGCCTGGCGCAGTTTTCTCTCGTCCAGGGGCCAGTTGGGGTTGAGGAAGTAGGTGATCGAGCGGATTTTCATGTCAACCTTTTCGGCAATACGCGATCCAATCGCATTGCCGACCGCGTTCAGTATTTTTACTTCTTGGCACGAGCGATTTGATTCTCAGGCCGCCCGCGACCAAGCGATTTTCCAAAACATCATCCGAAGAGAAACTGGTCAATACAACTTTGTAACCCGGCGTCGGAGCCTGTCCAGGTGGGATGGCCCCGGCAAGGGATTTGCGCCAATCGCTGAAATCCAGGAAATGGAGGATGGCCTCACCCTCCGGCCTGAGAATCCGGTTGATGGAGTTCAGCGCCAGGTCAAGCTCAGGCGGACTCAAATGGAACAGCACGCCAACCGCCAAAACCAAATCCATGCTGGACGAGGGCAGCGGCGGCAGGCTGGCAACACCACAAACTAGCCTGGCGGGAACAGCCTCCCTTTTTGCGCGTTCCCGCGCCAGCCGCAGCCCGGTCAAAACCGGATCAAGCCCGACGATCTCGAACCCTGCCCTGCGCAGCGGCGAAAATGCCCGCCCGACGCCGCAGCCGAGGTCCAATGCCTGTTTGGTGGATTTTGGATCGGGTTTGTAAACAGTCAACAGTTCCTCGGCCAGAGGGGATGCAGGGGAGTTTGCCATATCTGTTGCCCAGACAGGCCAACTGGTTTCATCACCGTCCAAAGTCCAAACGATTGGCATATCAGTTTATCGCCTTTGACGCATAACTTCGAACATCAACACCGATCCGGCTACACCGGCGTTGAGCGATTCCATCCCGCCGGGCATGGGGATGCTGATCGCCTCGGTCGCCAGTTCACGCGCCGGAGCGCTGGCGCCCTCAGCCTCCCCGCCGACGATCAACGCCAGCGGACGGGTCAGATCCGCCTGCCAGCAGGGGACGCCGCCCATGTCGGCCAGGACGACCATCAACTTCGCTGATTCGCTGACTCGCCGAATCTCCTCCCACCCCATCGAAACCACCGGCAGCCTGAAGTGCGCCCCCATCCCAGCCCGCACTACTTTTGGGGCGAACGGATCGGTTGTTTCAGGCGGAATGAGGGCCGCCTCCACCCCGGCCGCAGCCGCGGTCCGCAGCAACGTGCCCAGGTTGCCGGGGTCGCGGATCTGGTCAGGGATCAGGATAAATTGGTAATTGGTCAGTGGCAATTGGTCAGCAGGCAGTTTGAGAACAGCCAGGATACCTTGGGGGGTTTCGGTCTCGCTGATAGGTTTCATCAGAGGCGCGGCAACTTCCTCGACCTCGTAACCTTTTGCTTTTAACTTTTCAACCAACCTCCGACCCCGTTCGCTCAAGGTTTCATCGAACAATGCAAAACGGATAGGCCAGTCTGCGGCCAGCGCGTCTTCCACCAGGCGCACGCCCTCGGCCACGAAGGCGTTTTCGGCGCGGCGGTCTTTGGGGCGGCCGTTCAGCAGACGCACCAATTTTAGTTTGGCATTCTGGCTGGACGTAATCACCGTTCCCCCCAGGCTTGCAAGAATGCGTCCACGGTCGGTTTGTCGTACAGGGTCAGTTTGACCAGCCGGACTCCGGAATTCGGGTTTGTCTCGAAATAGGAGCGGATCGCCTTGAACATGACGCCTGCGGCGCGTCCTTTTGGGAAGCCGAAGATGCCGGTCGAGATGGCGGGAAAGGCGATGGATTTCACACCCAACTCGTCCGCCAGGCGCAGGGACCCGGAAACGGCTGCCGTTAATTTGGCATCCTCGTCCCCCGCGCCCCAGACCGGGCCCACAGCGTGGATCACGACCCTCGCAGGCAGCAGCCCGCCCGAGGTCCAGGCCGGAGCGGAGTGGCTGACCGGGCCGTGAGCGCGGACCCACGCGTCCGATTCCTTCTGGATGGCGGGTCCGCCCTTCTTCGAGATGACCCAGGCTACGCCGCCGCCGTGTTGCAGGCGCTCGTTGGCCGCGTTGACGATGGCGTCCACAGGTTCGGCGGTGATGTCGCCCTGGACGATTTGCAGGGTTTGGCCGGAGGGGTAGGTATGTTCGAGGAGCGGGGGTTTCATCCCAAATATTTTACCCCCATAAAATTTGTAGGGGCAGGTCTCAGACCTGCCCCTAGGTTTGTTGGGTTATCGGGCGGCCTGGGCCACGATCGCGGCGAAGGCCTGCGGATCGCGGACGGCCAGGTCGGCCAGCATCTTGCGGTTGAGCGAGATCTCGGCCTTCTTCAAGGCGGCGATCAGGCGGCTGTAGGTCGTGCCGTTGAGACGGGCCGCGGCGTTGATGCGGGCGATCCACAGCTTGCGCAGGTCGCGCTTGCGGGTGCGGCGGTCGCGGTACGAGTACCACAGGCTCTTCAGCATGGCCTCGTTGGCCCGGCGGAAGAGTTTGCTCTTCGTGCCGCGCTGACCTTTGGTCAGCTTCAAAACTTTCTTGTGTCGGCGGTTTCCGTAAGGACCGCTTTTGACTCTTGCCATTCAGTTACCTCCTGCGAAACCCCTGGGCGTCGGCATCCTGCATCAGGCTCAGGATTACCAGTTGCGTACACCCAGCGGCCGCAAATAGAATTGTTTTGTTTATTGCATATTGGGCGCCAGGCGCTTGACGCGCTGGACGATGGCGCGGCCTTTGACCGGGATCATCTCGCTCAACAAGGCCTTCGTGCGCTTGGACGTGCGGCGGCGCAGGTGGCTTTTGCCGCCTTTGGTCCGCACCAGTTTGCCCGAACCGGTCAGGCGGAAACGCTTGGACGTTGCCTTATGGGTTTTGAGCTTGTATTTGCCGTCTTTCTGCTTGCGGGGCACAGCTTATCACTCCTTTCGCACAAAATAACCGCGGGGACGATCTCCCGCGGGAATTGACACATTCGAGAGCAACGCCTTTTATTTCTTTTTACTGCCTTTGGCAGGGGCCAGCACCACGGTCATGGAGCGGCCTTCTATCGAAGGCATTTGCTCAACGGTCGCAATGTCGGCCAGGTCTTGAGCAATTTCTTTCAAGTCAGTCAGCGCGATTTCGGGATAATCCATTTCACGCCCGCGGAAGCGGACGGTGACTTTGACTTTCATCCCGTCTTCCAGCCAGCGGCGGGCGTCCTTGACCTTGAAGCTGCGGTGGTGGTCGTTGGTTTTCGGCCTCAGGCGGATTTCCTTGACCTCGATCTTGGTCTGGGCTTTCTTGGCTTCGCGCTCCTTTTTGGCTCTCTCGTAGATGAATTTGCCAAAATCCATCACGCGGCAGACTGGCGGGTCCGCATTCGGGGACACTTCCACCAGGTCCAGTTCGGCCTGGCGGGCGATCTCGATCGCCTTTTTGGTGGGGACGACGCCCAAGTTGCCGCCGTCCGGCCCGATCAGGCGCACTTCAGGCACCCGAATGGACTCGTTGACTCGAAAATCGTTGGCGCTAATACGCTTCTCCTTACAACAAATGACACAAATCCAGCCGTCGGCTGGTTTTTAGGCGGGTGGATGATACCATAAACCTGCTTGAATCGTCAACGCGCGTTCCTCGAAAGACTTGAGAACGCCCAGGGTTGCCAGTTGGCGTATTGGGGATTACACTTCCGGCATCATTCGCCGAAACAGGAGCCCACATGCGCATCGTCCGTTACCAGACCAAAACCGAATCCCCCCGCTTCGGCTGGGTTTTCGAAGACAAAGTCGGCCCGATAGACGGGGACATCTTCACCGAATTCCGCCGCCTCGAAGCCGACATCCCCCTCGAACTGGTGGATTTGCTGGCCCCGATCCAGCCGAGCAAGATCATCTGTGTGGGGCGCAACTACGTCGAACACGCCAAAGAACACGGCGCCGAAGTCCCCAAAGTCCCGCTGATCTTCATGAAACCGCCTTCGTCCATCATCGCCCCCGGCGAGGGGATCGTCCTCCCACCGCAGTCCAGGCAGGTGGAGCACGAAGCCGAACTGGTAGCCGTGATCGGCAAACGCGGCAAGTCAATCCCCGCCGAAGACGCCAAGAATTACATCCTGGGTTACACCATTGGCAACGACGTCACCGCCCGCGACCTGCAACAGACCGACGGCCAGTGGACCCGCGCCAAAGGCTTCGATACCTTCTGCCCCTTCGGCCCGTGGATTGATACCGACTTTGACCCCTCCGACGCCTTGATCACCTGTCGGGTCAACGGCCAGATGCGCCAGATGGCCTCCACCCGCGACATGGTCTTCCCGGTCGGCATCCTGATCGCCTACATCTCGTCCGTGATGACCCTCGAACCGGGCGACATCCTCTTCACCGGCACGCCCGCCGGGGTCGGCCCGCTGCTCAACGGCGACGAAGTGGAAGTTGAGATCGAAAGGTTGGGGAAACTGGTCAACCCGGTCAAGACGTAGGGGCAGGTCTCAGACCTGCTCCTACTCAGACCTGCCTTACGAAATTTCGGTCACGATCGTTCTCTTCGCCCCCGCCTCCATCAAAGCATAGGTGACGGAGCGGACCTGGTCTTGCCGCACCAGTGCGATCATATTCCCGCCCCTGCCCCCGCCGGAGAGTTTCGCCCCAAGCGCCCCGGACCTGCGGGCGGCGTCCGTTAAACGGTCCAGTTCCGGGCTGGAAACGGACATCTCGCGCAGCAGGGCGTGGTTCTCGTCCATCAGCGGGCCGAGCCATTCGGGGTGCCCGCCTTCGATAGCCTGCCGCGCCGTGCGGACGATGCTGCCAATTGCCGCGAACAGCCGCTCCATTTTGGGCTTATCCGCTTCCCACAGTTTGCGCACGTCTCCAACGGATTCTCGGGTCGAGGCCGCAATCCCCGTATCCCCAATCACCACCGTGAACGGCGCCCCGACGCGGAAAATTTCAATCGGCTGTCCCTTGACGAAATAGACCGGCCTGGCGTAAGTGACGACCGTGTTGTCTATCCCCGACGGCGTGCCGTGGTGCAATTTCTCCACTTCGAAAGCGATGGCGCTGACCTGCTCATCGGACAGCGGCTTGCCGAGCATATCCGCCAGCGCCCGAATCAGCGCCACCGAGACCGCCGCCCCCGACCCCAATCCCGAAGCGACCGGGATGCTGGAGGTAATCCGCGCCGTCAGCGGGGGTAACGCGCTCAAACCCAGGGCCTGGAGCGTGCCCATCATAACGGCAGCCAGCGGATGGGTCGTCCGCTCGGCCAGTAGCCTGCCCAGGGACGAATCCAGCCCGATATCCGGGGCCACGATCCGCACCGAATCAGCCCAGCCATCCCCCATTCGCTGATCCGTTTCGGAATCCGCTGCCAAATCCGCTTGGACATGCGCCTGCACCTGCGTCACCGGCACGGCCAGCGCCGGCTGCCCGTAAACCACGGCGTGTTCGCCGAACAGGATGATCTTGCCGGGAGCCGAAGCGGAGGTCATGAGAGGTAAAAGACGGCCAGCACGGCCAATCCCCACAGGACGATCGCCAGTTGCAGCGGCCGGTCGGAGAGCAGCACGTCCTCGGGAGCGCCGGCGGCGTGCGTCACCTGGATGATGTAAAGATACCGGAAGATGCCGTAAAGCACGAAGGGGATGGTCAGCATCATGGCATGGTTTTCGGGCAGGTTGGGGGCAAAGAAGGTGTACAGGCTGTAGGCCACGATGGTCGTGCCCGAAACGATGGTGATGAACTGGTCGAGCAGCGGCAGGGTATAGCCGTCGAGTACTTTGCGGTGCGAGGCGGCAGTCTTGGCCAGCAGGGCGATCTCGGCCCGGCGCTTGCCGAAGCCGAGATAGAGCGCCGCCAGGGTCATGATGACGTACAGCCAGGGCGAAAAACGCTCGACCACGATTAGCGTCGTCCCGGCGTGGACGCGTAACACGAAACCGGCGGCGATGATCAGCACGTCGAGGATGGCGATGTGCTTGAGCCAGAATGAATATGCCAGCATCAGGATCAGATAGGCCAGCAAAACGCCCGCAAAAGCCGGGGCCAGTACCCAGGCCAGCGGGAAGACAACCGCCATCAGTGCCAGCGCTGCGCCCCAGGCTGCCGGGATGGGCAGCAGCCCCGAAGCGATTGGCCGGTTGCGTTTCTCCGGGTGCTGCCGGTCGGACTCGACGTCCGAAATGTCGTTGATGATGTAGACCGTGCTGGAGACCAGGCAGAACAGGAAAAATCCCGCCAGGGTGCGGGCTGTGGCGGTCGGGTCGAGCAACTGCTGGTCGAACACCAGAGCGGCGAAGATGAAGGCGTTCTTCGTCCACTGGCGCAGGCGCATGGTTTTGAGCAAGGAGCGTATCATGGGCTAATTTTACGCTAAAATACCTTTATGCCCAAAACCCGTTTGGACCTGTTGCTCATCGAACGCAGCCTGGCCGATAGCCGCGCCAAAGCCCAGGCGCTGGTGATGGCCGGGCAGGTGCGCGTCGACGGGCAGGTGGTCATCAAGCCCGCCACAGCGGTTGATCCCCAAGTCAGTTTGGAGGTGGACTCGGGTCCGCGCTACGTCTCCCGCGGCGGCGATAAGCTCGAAGCCGCGCTGACGGCTTTCCCCGTGACGGTGCGGGGCCGGACCTGTGCCGACGTGGGCGCTTCGACGGGCGGATTCAGCGACTGCCTGCTCCAGCACGGCGCGGCCAAGATCTACGCCATAGACGTGGGCAAGGGCCAGCTGCACTGGAAACTGCGCAATGACCCGCGCATCGTCGTTATGGAAGGGACCAACGCCCGCCACGTCGAGTCTCTGCCCGAGCCGGTGGACCTGGTCGTCTGCGACGCCGCCTTCATTTCTCTCAAGATTTTGCTGCCGGTGATGCTAAAGTGGCTGGCTCCCTCACCTCCCCTTCGGCACCCCTCTCCCGATTCGGGAGAGAGGTTGGGGGGGAGGGCTGACCTTATCGCTCTCATCAAGCCTCAGTTCGAGGCCGGGCGCAAGGAATCGGCCAGGCACAAGGGCGTCATCCGCGACCCTGAAATCCACCGCCGGGTACTGCTCGACATCCTGTCCTTCGCCGAAGCGAACGGATTCAGTGTGCGCGGCTTGCTCCACTCGCCGGTGCTGGGACCGAAGGGCAACGTCGAGTTCCTGGCCTGGCTCCAGCCGGGAGGAGAGAAAGCCGATCTGGCGGCACTGGTCGAGAGTGTTGTGTAGGTCAGGCTTTCAGCCTGACAAAAGAGCGGCGGATTGAAAATCTGCCCTGCGAACCGAGGCGTTATGAACTGCCCCAAATGCTCCTATGAACTGGTGAATAAATACTACAAGGGAATGTTCGAGGTCGAATACTGTCCCAATTGCCGCGGCATGTGGCTGGACTTCGACGAACTGGACTCGCTCGAAGACGTGAAGTTCCGCGACGACGAGATGAAGGGGTCGCTCGTCCACCGCGCCGAACCGACCGGGTATCGCTGTCCGCACTGTAACGAATCCCTGCATCAGTTCGAGTACCGCCTCTTCGGCCTGAAACTGGATTACTGCCCGTCCAACGGTCACGGCTTCTGGCTGGACGCGGGCGAGGACGAGCGGGTCATCGCCATCATGCAGCAGCGCGCTGCCGAGGTGCAGCGCAAGCAGGACGCCGAATCCGAGTGGCGGCAGGTGTTGAAGAAGATCAAATCGAAGTCGTTCTTCGACCAGATGTTCAAATAACAGAAAAGGGCGACGCACTCACGTTAGCCGATGATAAAATAAGACCCGTCATAGTCTTCTAACCACCCGCAGGAGAAAACCGCATGGCAGGCAAATACATCCAAAGTTTGATGGGGGAAAACGAAAAGATGCTGCTGGTCACCCGCCAGCACTGGTTCGTCCTCTCCAGCACGATCATCGCCGAAATCCTGATCATCCTTATCATCATCGCCGTTGCTACCACGGTAGCCATCCTCACACCGCCGGTTGGGTTGCTGGCAGCGATCGTCGCCATGGGGCTTTCCCTGATCCCTGTGGTCAGCATGGTCCGCGACATCCTGATCTGGTACAACCGCCAGTACATCGTCACCAACCGCCGCGTGATCCAGATTTCCGGCGTCATCAACAAGAACGTGGTCGATTCGTCGCTGGAGAAGGTCAATGACGTCAAGATGAGCCAGTCCTTCTTCGGGCGCATCTTCGATTACGGCAACGTCGAAATCCTGACTGCCAGCGAACTGGGCATCAACCAGTTCCAGCGCATCGGCGACCCGGTCCACTTCAAGACCGCCATGCTCAACGCCAAGGAAAAGCTCGGCTTCGAGGAGAACAACATCCGCCACGCGCCGGCCGAGGACGTCCCCTCCCTGATCGCCAAACTGGACGAACTGCGCAAGCAGGGCATCCTCAGCGAGGAAGAGTTCAAGGCCAAAAAGGCGGAACTGCTGGCAAAGCTGTGATCCGCCGGAAGATTACGGATAGCTGGTTTCGTTACCGATGATCTCCCAACGGCGCGCCTCGGCGATGGCGCGCAGTTTTTCATCGGGATAGACCGCCACCGGATGCTCGGCGTGCTCCAGCAGGGGGACGTCGAGGAGCGTATCCCCGTAGGCGAAATCAACCCGCTCCACGCCCAGGCGGGACAGCACCTGTTCGATCTTCCTCTCGCTGGCGACCAGCTCGCCCGCGATGCGGACCCGTCCGTCCACGAACTCGACCGGCGTGCCGATGGCCTGCGCTCCGATCCGCCGGGCAAAGGCTGCCACCCCCGGCTCGTGGACGCTGCTGGCAATGAAGACCTGCGCCCCGCTTCCGGCGTGCTCCCTGAGACGGGCGATCACGTCCTCGCGGCGTTTTTTCCACAGGTTCACTTCCACCAGCCACTCGGCCACCTCGTCGAATTTCTGCGGGGTGGCATTTTTTATCATGGACAGGCTGGTCACCATCAGCCCCTGTCCCCATTTCTGCCAGTCAATCCAGCCGCGTTTGGCCGCAAAATACGACGGCAAAATCGAGGCCATGTACAGGCTGGCCTGGAACTTGCTCTGGTTGTGGCGCACCCAATCTACCAGCCCGATCACCGGCGAGCCGGTGGTCAGTGTCCCCATCAAATCCGATACGACGATCATGCTTCACCTTTGGCAAACGAGAATGAATGACCTGCTCATTATAGGATACAATCGCGATATGGGCACGCTCTATCTCGTCGCCACCCCCATCGGCAACCTCGAAGACATGTCGCCGCGGGCCGTTCGCATCCTGCGCGAGGCGGTGCTGATCGCCGCCGAAGACACCCGCCACACCAAGGTGCTGCTCAAGCATTTCGGAATCGAAACCCCGCTGACCAGCTATTTCGAACACAACAAGCTGCAAAAGATGGAGTCTATCCTCGTCAAACTTGCGGAGGGGGATGTCGCCCTGGTCTCGGACGCCGGCACCCCGGCCATCAACGACCCCGGATACGAACTCGTTAAAGCGGCCCTCGCAGCCGGCCTGGACGTCCGGCCTGTTCCCGGACCCTCGGCCCCCATCGCCGCCCTGACCGTTTCCGGCCTGCCCACCGACAGTTTCCTATACCTCGGCTACCTGCCCCATAAAGCCACCGAACGCCGCAAATTCGCAGGGCAAATTGCCCATTTGCCCTACACCCTGATCTTCCTCGAATCCCCCTACCGCATCCTCGAATCGCTTGCAGACCTGCTCGCCATACTCGGCAACCGCCGCGTCTGCGTGGCGCGGGAGATGACCAAGCTGTTCGAGGAATACTGGCGTGGCACCTTGAGCGGCGCGCTGGACTATTTCGGGCGGCAGCCGGCGCGGGGAGAGTTTACGCTGGTCGTCGCCGGGCAGCAGCCAGGGAGCGGGCGGTGGGCGGAATCCGAACTGGAGGCGGCCATCCTGTCGGCAACGGAGGCAGGCCAAAAGTCCCGCGAGATCGCAGCCGATTTGGCGGAAAAATCCGGTTGGAGCAAAAAGGAAATCTATCAGAAGATCGTCAAGCCGTCTTGATGGCTATTTTCAATACGGTTTCTTTAAATCAAAGGCTCCGCCGGGATGAGGGGGGCATCCCGAACGGAGCAATCCTATTTTGACATAATGCGCTCGAAAATGCAAGCTCTTAACAAAATTGCAAGGTTGACTCCGCTGCAAAAACCTTTTCTAACCACTAAGGACACGAAGGTCACGAAT
>DYLB01000043.1:0-6515 GCA_020722305.1 Anaerolinea thermophila
CTTGGTGTACTTCGTGTCCTTTGTGGATAAAGACCTTTTTGCAGTAGACTCATAGCGCGGCTTCCAGCCGCAGCCAAATGTACCGCCGACCTACGGTCGGCCCTGCCAGGCGGAGCCTGGCGGTACGATTGCCAGATAAGATTTGCGCGTTCAATGCAAATGTTGCGCGGTAATACTATATAATACCCACGATTGGGAATTGCGCTCCGCGCTCAAAAAAGCGCAATTCTCAACCGAGTGCGGTATAACTTCCGTTTTCCCCACGAAACCGGCGGGGCTGAGCCACAGGGCGCTTCGCAAAGCCGCCTTCTCAACACCTGGAAGCCCTTCAGGTTGATTTCTACAAGTCGGTTCGAGCCGACTTCCACGTATTGCCGCAGGGGGCTTCGCCCAGGCAGGACTTTGGTCCGACGAATCGGGCTGCGCCAAAATATGGGTAGTCACCAGGGACAAAACATTGACAAAAAATAAAATATCGCGATAATTGTATTATGTCTTTCATTGTCGCCCCGTCTTCCTGTAACCTTTGTAATTAAGGATGGCTCAGATGAATGAGGCGAGGCGCGCAATCAACCCCATCAACAAAGAGGCCTTGAGCCTTCTCTAATCGGCATCTCCTGTTTTCTGGAAAGCCGATTTTAGTTTGATGCAGTTGAAAGACAAGATCCCTGGTTGAGGAGGTGGATAGAAAAAATATCAAGTTGCGCGGTTTCCGTTCGTCAATCAAGTCAATCTGTTCGGCAAGATATAGAGGAGAAAAATAATGCAACAGAAACATTTTTTGAAAATGGCCCTCCGCCTGGGAACGGCGATGGTCATCCTTGTCCTGATACTTTCTCAGTTTGTCGGGGTGGCGAATGCCCAGGACCGAAAACCGCCAAGCCGGGAGAGGGTTCAAATCGGGGTCAGTTTAGATGAAGTCCAAACCTATTTTGGCCGGCTCAGCGATATCAAAGGGCCGATTACCATTGTGGTCGAACTCGGACAGCCGCCGGCAGCAGTGCTTTACGCTGAATCCGGCGGGCAGTCTGCGCCGGCCAAGAACCAGGTCAGCGCGATCAAAACCGAGCAAGCCGGTTTTATGCAAAGCCTACGAGACAGGGACATTAAGGCGACCGAACTCTACCGCACCCAAAAAGTCTATAACGGCATCTGGCTGCGGGTCGATCCCAAAGACCTGAAGGCTATCGCCGACATCCCCGGCGTCCAAGCCATCCACCCTTCGATCCCCAAGACTATTGACCACACTACCAGCGTACCCTTGCTCGGCGCGCCGCAAGTGTGGGCAGGGCTGGGCGCATTCCAGGGTGAGACCATTTCCATCGGCATCATTGACACCGGCGTGGACTACATCCACACCAACTTTGGCGGGCCGGGGGATTATACCGGGCAGGATTTCACCACCCTCGGCGAAGCAGGCAATCTGTTCCCAACCGCTAAAGTCGTTGGCGGATGGGACTTTGCAGGCGATGCTTATGATGCAGGCAATCCCGCCTCCGTCCCCGCGCCAGATCCCGATCCGATGGATTGCAACGGGCATGGCAGCCATGTCGCCGGGACCGCAGCCGGTTTGGGCGTCAACCCGGACGGCACAACCTTCACCGGGGACTATTCCACCCTGAGCGGCCTGACCGCCCAACAATACATCGATTCGTTCCGCATTGGACCGGGTATGGCCCCCAAGGCCGAGTTGTACGCCCTGCGCGTCTTCGGTTGCAGCGGTTCAACTGACCTGACCGACCTGGCCATCGAATGGGCCATGGACCCCAATGGCGACAACGACCTGAGCGACCACCTCGACGTGATCAACATGTCGCTGGGCTCCAACTTCGGCTCAGCCTACGATTCTTCCACTGTGGCTGCCAACAACGCTGCCATGGCTGGCGTGATCGTCGTGACGTCAGCCGGCAACGGCGGGGACGTCTACTACATCACCGGGTCGCCGGGCATAGCCAAGTATGCCATCAGCACGGCCAACACCGTCGATTCCGGCGCTGTGGTCGGGGCCTTCGAACTCACGGTGACCGCCGGCTCAATGACGCTCGGCACCTATCCGGCGACCGAAGCGGCCTTCGGCCCGGCCCTCGACGCGACGGGGATCACGGCAGACCTGGCCTACGCCAGTACGGGCACCGCCTGTACTTCCGATGGCGCGCTGGCGGACCTCACCGGAAAAATCGCCCTGATCGACCGCGGCTCATGCACCTTTGTCGAAAAGGTTAAAAATGCCCAGGAGGCAGGCGCGGTCGGCGCGCTGATTGCCAACAACGTTCCGGGTTTCCCGTTCACCATGGGCGGCTCGGATGCCACCATCACCATTCCATCCATGATGACCAGCCTGACCGTCGGCAATGACCTCAAGACCGACCTCGGTTCTGGTACGGTTAGCGTCCGGCTGACTTCCCAATACCGCGACCAGTTCACGATGACGGATACTACGGTCGAAGATACCCTCACGGCCTCCAGTTCGCGCGGCCCGGCCCGCAACGGGACCCTGCTCAAGCCGGACATTGCCGCCCCAGGTGATACCATTTACTCGACTGCAACCGGTACCGGCAATGAAGGCGTCAGCTATGGCGGCACCTCCATGTCCTCGCCGCACGTAGCCGGTATGATGGCCCTCTTGCGCCAGGCGCACCCTGACTGGTCGGTGGCCGAACTCAAAGCCCTGGCGATGAACACCGCCACCAACGATGTCTACACCGGCACCAGCCACACGGGTAACATGTACACGCCCACCCGTGTCGGCGCAGGCCGCGCCAGCGCAGCCAATGCCGTCCAGTCTGATGTGGTCGCCTACTACAAAAACGATCCCGGGCAGGTCAGCGTAGCCTTTGGCGCAGTTGCGGTTGTGAGCGCCCAAAGCTTTACAAAGAGCATCACCCTCAACAACAAGAGCGGCACGGCCCAGAGCTACAACGTCACTTTTGACGAACGGTATCCGGCCAACCCCGGACTCGTCTGGAGCCTGCTCGATGCCGGTGGTGCCGCCCTGAGCAACCCGATTACAGTGCCGGCCAACGGTACACTCGAAATCCAGGTTTCGGTTGCGGTAGACCCCGCGGCCCTGACCCGCTCCGTTGACGCCACGATCACAGGCACTTCGCGCCAGCGCTTCGCTGAGGGCGGCGGTTACGTCACCCTGACCTCGACCGGCGCGGCCCCGACCCTGCGCGTGCCGGTCCACATCGCCGCCCGCCCGGGTGCGAGCATGTCTGTGGCTGAAAGCGGCCTCAACCTGCCCGCCGCTTCGTCCGGCACTTTCAGCCTGACTCCCAGCGGAACACCCGTAGATACGGTTGATGACGGCTCCCTGGTAACCATCCTTGAGTTGAAGGGTGAAAGTCCCAATGAAGCCAGCAGCAGCGGCGGAGCCAACAACGCCGATATCCAGTACGTGGGAGTAGGCACCGACTACCCGTCCTGGGCCTTCGCGGATAGCGCCCTGTTCTTCGGCATCTCTACCTACGAAAAATGGGATACCCCCAACGCAGTCGAATTCGACGTTTACATTGATGTTGACGAAGACGGCGTTTCGGATTATGTGCTCTTCAACGTGAACCAGGGCTTCTTCACCGGCGTGACCGACGATGTAATGCTCTCCGCCTACTGCTCGCTCTCGGCCGGATGGTGTGACGCCTGGTATTACATGAACATGTTCAGCGGGGCCACGAACAC
Organism: Anaerolinea thermophila; assembly: GCA_020722305.1. Lineage (GTDB taxonomy): Bacteria > Chloroflexota > Anaerolineae > Anaerolineales > Villigracilaceae > UBA5796. The sequence goes on from DYLB01000043.1 coordinate 3,679, forward strand.
CAACGCCTTCAACAACAACGTGATGACCTTGCCCGTGCCGTTTACCGAGATTGGGTTGGTGGATGGCGTCAATACCGACTTCAACTTCTATGTCGTGAGTTGGAGCCGTGAGGGTGCGGGGGCTGTGGATATCACCGACGTGATGTCTTTCGATGTCGCCAACCAGTCTTTCACCGCGGTCGATCCCGTCTACACCGGAGAACCCGTATGGTACGACATCCCCGGCCTCTATCCGACCTTCAACATCGGTTACGACAAGGCTGCCATCGCTGCCAACCAAAGCAAGGGCCTGCTGCTCCTGCACCACCACAACGCCGTCAACACAGCCCAGGTACTGACCCTCCCGCCGAGCGTCACCTCCATCGTGCGCGCCGGTGCGGATCCAGCCGTTACTGCGACGGTTGACTTCACCGTCACCTTCTCGACCGACGTGACCGGTGTGGATACCGGCGATTTCCAGTTGGCGACCACCGGCAACCTGCCCAATGCAGCCATCACCGGCGTAACCGGCGGCGGTGACACTTACACCGTCACCGTCACCGTTGGCGCGAACACCGGCGGCACACTCGGCCTGAACCTGATGGACGACGACAGCATCATTGATAGTGCGTCCACTCCATTGGGCGGGCTGGGCCTCGGCAATGGCGATTTCACCGGCGGTGAAGTCTACACCATCCCCAATGTCATCACAGTCACGTTCAGGTCGGTTGGCGCCAGAGACGGCTGGGTGCTCGAATCGGCCGAGAACAGCAATATAGGCGGCTTGCTGAACGCCACCGCCACCACCTTCAACCTCGGCGACGACGCGGCAGACAGGCAATATCGCGGCATTCTGCACTTCTACACTGCAACCTTGCCGGATAACGCAGTGATTACCAAGGCGACCCTCAGGATCCGTAAGCAGGGATTGGTCGGCACCAACCCGTTCACCATCCTCAACAACCTGAAAGCGGGCATCCGCAAGGGTGCCTTCGGGCAGTACACCCTGCAGGAAACCGACTTCCAGGCTGTAGCCAGCGCCAATGGAGTCGCCACGTTTGGGAAAGTACCCGTCAACAACTGGTATTCGGCCGTCCTGAACCAGACCGCCTTCTCCTTCATCAACCTGACCGGCCCCACCCAGTTCCGCCTGGCCTTCACCAAGGATGACAACAACGATAACGGCGCGGACTACATGAGGTTCTTCAGCGGCAACGCCGTAGCCGCGTCCCGCCCACAACTGATCATCAAATACTACATCCCGGCCCCGTAGGGAAGTTCCCGAAACATCGTTCGATGATCAACCAAAAGCGGAGGCTGCCAATGGCAGCCTCCGCTCTCTTTGTGTTCGCGATGGGTGATTATTCGAACCACTTTTCATCCAACGCCGGCCACGCTTCGGACTGGTCGGCGCGCTCATGCCAGTTTTCCTTGCCGCTCCAGGCCTCGATTTTCATCACGTAAACCGAAGTGCGCGCCAGCTCCTTATCGGTGATGGGACGGTACTCCCGGCCTGGCTCCATTTCAGGGAAATATTTCTTGAGCAGGCCGTACAGCAGCCGCCGGGATTCGTCTGGATCGGCCACCACCTCGACCGGGCCAAAGGCCATCACGCTGCGGTACTGGACCCCGAACTCGAGTGCCACGTTCGACGGCAGGTAGCGGCCCTGTTCGTAGACCGTGAAACCCGCCTGCGGATGCCGCTCCAGGTTGGCCCGCATCCGCCCGGCAATGTTGGAGTGGAAGGCGATCCGGTGATTTTCTTCGTCGAACCAGTAACTGGTCGGGGTGGCGAAGGGCTGCTCGTCCCAGCGGGTGGCGAGGACGCCGGTCTCGGCGCGGTGCAGCAAGGCGCGGATCCAGGCCTCGTCGTCCCGTTTGTAGCCGGGCAGGCGCTGGTGGGCAGCCGGTGACTTATCCGAATAGTTGCGCGGCATAGCTCAGTCCTCGCTTTTCTCGACGACCAGGGTGGCTTCGGTCAACAGGGCCGCGACCGCGCCCAGGGCGGCCAGTTGCGGAGCGATCAAGGCGCCGACCACACCAAAGGTGAGCGGAATCTCGAAGATGACCTTGCCATCCTTGCTTTTGACGATGATCCGGCGGATGTTGCCTTCTTTGAGCAATTCCTTGATCTTGGACATCAAATCTTCACCACTGACACGGAATTCTTCTGTCTTGCTCATGGTTTCTCCTTTTTTGTAAGACGGGATTTATCCCGTCAGCGGTGGAACAGAGGCAATTTGTTCCACTAACGGTCATCCACCAGCAATCGTTTGTATGACCGCCAGTGCAGGCCATAACCGGCCAGAATCGAAACGCCCACCACGATCCAGTTGGCCGGGGCAGGAAGGGCCAAAGCCGCCGACAAGAAGTAAAACGCTGCCCCGGCGGTGAGCGCCCCCAGCAGGGAGACTTCGACCGCCATCAGGTTGGCGATGCTGTTCTTCTTGTCGGTGGGCGGGATGGTCTTATGGTGCCACTTGAAGGCCGGTTCGAGCGCCGGGTAGTTCGTGAGGTAAAAATCCTTGATCGTGTTCACCGCCTCGGCAGATTCGTGCCAGGCGGCGCGTAAGCGAGCCAGTTGTTTGATCGTCAGGATGCCCAGCCCGGTCAGAACGCCGAACAGGAAGAAAAACGCCAGGGCAATGCTCCTCAAATCCTGACCGGCAAACTGGGTGCCCAAAATGGCCGCCACCAGCGACCCAACCGAGACAAAATAGAACGAGGTGACCCGCGCCCGGTCTTCGTTGGCCTGGAAGGCGGTCTGGGCGATGTAGTTGAATTCGGCGATGAGCATATCGTCGGGGGCGAGTTTGACGGGGTCAGGTTTGGGCATGGAGTCCTCCAAGGGTCAGGAT
>DYLB01000043.1:6615-13917 GCA_020722305.1 Anaerolinea thermophila
GGCAAGAATTCCGCCTGACGAGTAAACGGTCAAAAGCCGAAGACTTTTGAGGCCAAACGTTGTATACTACTTGTAACTATTTTATCCCGGAGGCCCCTATGCTGTCCATCGAAAAGGTCAATACCGAAGACAAATCCCAGGTCAGGCGTTTTGTGCAGCTCCCCCACCGGCTCTACAAGGACTGCCCCCAATGGGTTCCGCTGCTCAACATTGACGCTTACACCTACCTGAACCGTAAGAAACATCCCTTCTACGAGCATTCGGAGGTGGATTTCTTCCTGGCAGTGCGTGACGGCCGGGACGTGGGCCGGATCGCCGCCATCGAGAATAAACCGTTCAACGCGTACCACCGCGTCAAAAAGGCCAATTTCTACTTCTTCGACTGCGAAAACGACTCGGAAGCCGCCGCGGCCCTGCTGGATACCGTCGAAGCCTGGGCCAAAGCCCGCGGGCTGGAAGCGGTCGTCGGGCCGAAGGGCATGGGTCCGCTCGATGGCTACGGCATCCTGGTCTTCGGCCACGAGCACCGCAACACCATGACCATGCTCAACTACAACCACGCCTACTACCAGACGCTGGTCGAGGAACGGGGCTACGAAAAAGAAGTGGATTTCGTCTCCTGCTACCTGCCCGCCGACAGCTTTCGCATCCCGGAGCGGGTCGAGCGCATTGCCCAACGCGTGATGGCGCGCGGCAATTTACAGGTCAAGCGCTTCAAGAACAAGAAGGAATTGATCGCCTGGGCGCCGCGCATCGGCAAAGCCTACAACGCCGCCTTCGTCGAAAACTGGGAATATTACCCGCTCACCCAGCGCGAAATTGACTTCGTGGTGGACAATATCATGATGGTCGCCGACCACCGCCTGATCAAGATCATCACCCACGGCGAGGAAGTGGTCGGCTTCCTGTTCGCCTTCCCGGACGTGTCGGCCGCGCTCCAGCGCGCCCGGGGCCATCTCAACCCGCTCTCGCTGGCCGACCTGCTGCTCGACATGCGGCGCACCAAAAGCGTCGCGGTCAACGGCATGGGCATCCTGCCCGAACACCAGGGGCACGGCGGCAACGCCATCCTGTACGCCGAAATGGGTCGCACCCTGCTCGATTATGGACAGTTCACCCACGTCGAAATGAGCCAGGTGGCCGAAACCACCGAGCAAATGCGGGCCGATTTGAAGAATTTGAACGGGGTGGAATACAAGAACCATCGTGTCTATCGGAAAAATATTCGATGATGTCACTGCCAGGAACACCTGTCCTGGGCGGTTATCCTGAGCTTGTCGAAGGGCTGGACAAAGGGAAGCAATCTACTCGACAAAACCGAGAGATTGCTTCCCTCGCAATGACCAATGGAAAGGTATCGAATGCTGACCCACCCCCTGGCCTTCATCCCTGACCAACTCCGCAAGCCGCTCTTCTGGGCGGCTCTCATCTTGACCCTGGGCCTGTTCGCCGCTTTCCGGGTTTTGAACGCCCCGATCACGACTCCCGCCGCGCCTGGCGGCATCGTCACCTTCGAACTGGCCGGCACCGTCAAAAAAGCGGCCGAGATCATCCACTCATGGGATGCCAAAGCCGGCCTGTTCGCCGCCTTCGGCCTCGGCCTGGATTATCTCTTCATGCCCGCCTACGCTCTGGCCCTGTCCCTCGGCATCCTGCTGGCGGCCGGCCGTCACACCGGCGCGTGGACGAAAGTCGGCGCGTGGCTGGGCTGGGGCGCCTTCGCGGCGGCCCTGTTCGATGCGGTCGAAAACATCGCCCTGTTCAAACTCCTGATCGGCTCACGGATGCAACTCTGGCCGCGACTGGCCTATTGGAACGCAACCGTCAAATTCGGCCTGCTGCTCATCGGCCTGGGATTCGCCCTGGTCGCCTGGCTGTGGCCGAGGAAGAAATAGACGACTGCCCATTGAATCCAACGCCATTTCCGGCTATAGTATTGGTGTAACATCTGTTGTTTGAGCTTGGGGCTTATGAACAACTTTTTATGACGCATCACATCATTCCCCATGCCCCAATTAGCTGCTGTGGGTTGGTGCTTCGGACAAACAACACCCTGATCCAGACCTGAAGGGACTCGTCAGCCCATTTCGTCAATTCACAAGAAGGAGTTGGTTATGGCTGAGTACGCGCGTTTACGGGCGGATATCAACATCCGCAGGACGGCTTCTCCACAGGCGGAAATCGTCGAACGTTTCCCGACCAATTGCCTGGTCGAGATATTGGAAGACCAGGGAGACTGGCTGAAGGTCAAGGCGCTCCGCATCAAGAAAACGCCGACAGGTTTCATCCCCCGGCTCGGGCTGGTCTTCCCGGACGGGGCGCAGCCGCCCGTTTTCCCGGCAATTTCCCTGGACGGGGGCGCCCGGAGCATCCCCTCCGTCCCCGCCGATTTGCCCCTGAAAGACTTCCTCGCCTGGCTGGACACGGACGACGCCCCGCCCTGGATCACGCCGAATGACTGGGCGCAGCTCCCCGTCCCGGCTAACGAGGATGCCCGTCTGGCGATCAAAGCCGTCATCCAGAACAACATGGCCGAGTGGCAGGCCTGGGTCGCAAGCATCGAGGCCGCCAACCGCCAGGACGAGGCGGTCATGGGCGAATGGATGACCCTCAAGAGCGGCGGTCGGGAATTGTTTACCGTCAAACCCCATTACATCTACAAAGATCCACGCATCAACGGGCATTACTGGGGGACCGCCCTCAAAGGCCAGATCTTGCACTGGACAGGCCGGGTGGTAAAAAGCGACATCCCGGACGGCGCACAGCGGACTTATTACGAGGTCAACTTCTACCGTCTCGACCGGGCCATGACCGGCTGGTTCCGCAGCGACATCATGGCTGATTACGTCTACCCGGAGCTGGACAAAGACCCGGAAATCGAGGCCAACAAAGCCAATGCCTTCGACCTGACCCAGCCGGTCCTGCGAATCCCCCAAGACCCGGAGATCGCGGCCGCCAAAGCCGCCGGGTACACCGGCGCCCAATACATAGACATCCGCAACGCCCTGGGAAAGGCTTTGCGGCATTTCTGCCTGTGCGGCGAATTCTGCGTCTCGGCCATCGTGGGGTTAGACATCATCCCGGTATTGAGCAACTGGCTCCAGAGCGGATACTGGCGAGTACATGAGATCCTCAACAACCCGAAGGAAGGGACAGGCCTGGGCGACTTGCAATCCATCCTGCAACTCTACAACTGTTTCGGCGTGATCTACAACAGCGCGCCGGTTTCGCCCCAGTTCATCAAGAACCGCCTGCTCAGCGGCCAATTTGCCATTTCGGGTTGCAGCATCACCAGCGGCGGAAAGGTCAAGGAAGGCGAAGGCATCCGTCACTGGGTGGTCGTGGAAGATGTCCTCCCGGTGGGGAACAGCGGCTGGGTGCGCCTCTATAACCCGTTCCACAACCGGTCCGAAGTGTACGAGTACGAATACTTCATGAGATCGGCCGGAACGGGCATCGGGATGTGGGTGTAGATGTAGGTCACGCTTGAAGCGTGACCTACGGGACTATTTCACCGCTTTGTCCGTGATCTCCAGCGCCTTATCCAAAACATCGAAACCTTCCCGCAACTGCGCCTCGGTGATGACCAGCGGCGGGATGATCAGCACCGTGTGCCAGTGGGTGTACAGGAACAGGCCGTGCTCCAGGCAATACTTCCGCAGGGCGATCATCTCCGGGGACGAGCCGTTCCAGGGGGCCATCGGCTCCTTGGTCTTGCGGTCTTTGACCAGTTCCAGGATGCCGAACAGCCCGATATTGCGGACTTCGCCCACCGATGGATGACTCTCGCCCAGGTCTTTCAGCATCCGGTTCAGCACCGGACCCAAGCCGGCCGCGTGCTCGACGAGCTGATCCTGCCTGATGACGCCGATATTCGCCACCGCGGCCGCCAGCGAGACCGGGTGCGCAGTGTAGGTCAGCCCGCCTTCGTAGGTTCTATTGTCGAACGTCGCCGCGATCTCCGGCTTCATCGCCACCGCCCCCAGCGGCGCATAAGCAGACGTGAGTCCCTTGGCCATGGTCATAATGTCGGGGACGACATCCCAATGGTCAACGGCGAACCACTTCCCGGTCCGGCCAAAGCCGCTCATCACCTCGTCGGCGATCATCACGATCCCGTACTTGTCACACAGGGCGCGCACGCCCTGCATGTATCCCTCCGGCGGGATGAGGATCCCGTTCGTGCCGGTCACGCTTTCCATCAGGACCGCCGCAATCGTCTCCGGCCCCTCGTAAGTGATGACTTCTTCGAGGTGATTGAGGTAATCCTGGGTGAACTCGGCCTCGGAAATGTCTGGGTTGGTGCGGTGGAAGGTGGAGCGGTAACGGTACGGGTCGAGGAAGTGGACCACGCCGGGCATCAGCAGCGGCTCCCACATCTGGCGGCGCGGGTCGCCGGTAGCGGCCATCGCCCCGGCGGTGGCCCCGTGGTAGGAGCGGTAGCGGGTCAGGACTTTGTGGCGTCCGGTGTAGGCCCGGGCCAGTTTGATGGCGTTCTCGTTGGCATCCGCCCCGCCCAGGGTGAACAGCACCTTCGTCAGCGCCGAAGCGGGCGAGATGTCGGCCACCAGTTTGCTGGCCTCGGCCCGGATGCGGGTCGCCATGCCGGGCGCGGCGTAGGGCAATTCGTCCAGTTGGGCTTTCATGGCTTCGATCACCCGCCGGTCGCCGTGGCCGATATTGACGCACATGGTCATCGAGTTGAAATCGAGATAACGCTTGCCGTCGGTGTCCCAGAAATACACGCCTTCGGCGCGGCCCACCGGGATGGGGTTGACTTTGGCCTGTGCGGCCCAGGTCCAGAAGACGTGTTCGCGGGAGAGGGGGAGGATTTGATCGTTGGGGAGGGATGGCATTTTGCCTCTTTGTGGGTTTTGTATGGCGTGTTGCGGGTGCATACACGCTCCACGCAAGGCAAATTATAATACCCGCCCTGACAACTCACCCAAAACCGAAAAGGAGACGAATGCCCGAACCTTTCCCTTACACGCGCCTGGTCGTGGTCGGTGTGACCGGATCAGGCAAGTCCACGCTGGCCGAGCGGCTGGCGCAGAAACTGGGATTGGATTTCATCGAACTGGATGCCCTCTACTGGCAGCCGGGCTGGGAGGGGACGCCTGATGAGGAATTTGCCGCCAAAGTGGAAGCCGCCACGCGCGGGGACCGGTGGGCTGTCGCCGGGAACTACAGCCGCACCCGCCCGATCACCTGGCCCCGCGCCCAGGCCCTGGTCTGGATAGACTACCCGCTATGGACGGTCTTCCGGCGGCTGCTGCGTCGCACCCTTCACCGGGCGGTGACGCGGGAGGTGCTGTGGGGGACTAATACCGAGCCGTTCTGGCCGCACCTCAAGCTCTGGTCGGACGAGTCGCTCTTCAAGTGGCTGTTCAAGACCTACTGGCGGCGCAAACGGGATTATCCCCGGCTGCTCGCCATGCCGGAGCATGCCCATTTGAAAGTTTTCCATTTCAAGAAACCCCAAGAGACAGACGCCTGGCTGGAGAGACTTCCCGTCACGTTGAAAACGTGACCTACTCTCCGCCACCCCTCAGCCAGCCGACCAGCATACTCACGCCCCAGGCTCCGGCCAGGGCCAGGAAGGCCAGCCACTCGAAAGTGAATTGGAGCTGGACCAGGATGGCAATTGTGGACAGTCCCAGGCCGATGAAAAGCAGGATCGCCAGCCGGAACAGGTGGGCCCGTTCCAGGAGGGCGACATTGTCTTCTTTGGAGGCGGAGCGCAGGCGGCGGTTGAAGTCGGCCAGGTCGTAGGCCAGCAGCGCGCCGAGGGCGCCGGCCAGCATCCAGCCGAAGGGCAGGTTCAGCCAGAGACCGGCCGCGGCCGCGGCGGTGAGCAGGAACAGGCCGAGGGCCGGGACCCACGTCCAGCGCTGGGACAGGCCGAGGGTCCAGAAAAGAGCGAGCAGGACCAGGCCGAGGGCCGGGAATAACTGTCCGTCGTCGCAATAAGCCCAGGCGAGCGCGCCGGTCCCCATCATCAAAGCTAAAAATTGAGCCAAGAAGGCCATGTGCAACTGTTCCCCGAACGGAAATTTGCCAGCATGGGGTCATTTTACCATTTACAGACTCGCCTGCCCTCGCTCCCAAGCGTCGTTTCATAAAGTGATATACTCCCAACCATGTCCGATTTATGTCACGGCAACCTGCACCCGCGCGTCGTCGAGGGGCTGGAACTGTTCAACGCCGGGAAGTATTTCGAGGCGCACGAGGCGCTCGAAGATGCCTGGCGCGAGACCCGCGAGCCGATCCGTGAACTGTACCGGGGCATTCTGCAAGCAGCCGTGGTTTACCTGCACATCTCAAGGAATAATTATCTCGGGGCGATCAAGGTCTACGTTCGCAGCCAGAAGTGGCTGGTGGACTGGCCGGAGACTTGCCGCGGCGTCAACGTCGGCAAACTGCGCCGCGACCTAGGCGAAGCCGTCAGCCGCGTCCGAGAGCTGGGTGCGGATCAACTGAGCCAGTTCGACCTGAACCAGTTGAAACCGGTGGATTATGACCCGCAACCCTGATAAACCTCCCGCCCCCGGCACTTCGACTGCGCTCAGTAGCGGCCCTCGGCCTGCTCCCGCCAAACGGACCTACACCTGCGACCGCTGCGGCTCCCGGATGGTCGAGCGACAATGCAAAGTTACCTGCCCCAACTGCGGCAGCCGCTTCGACTGCTCGGATTTGAACATCCATTTCGATTGAGCTCACCACGGAGCGCATGAAGATCACTGAGAAAATCTCTGTGTGCTCTGTGGTCTCTGTGGTGAATTGATGACAACCCTTCCCTTTACTGACAGAATCGCCCGGGTCACCGGCTCGGGGCGCGGCATCGGATGATCCGCGGCCAGGTGATCACCGTTGATGGCGGCTATACGCTGCCGATCCGGGCGTAAGTTTTACTGCGCTCGTAACTCCCCCGCCTCCTGCACATCCACAGGGACGCCGTCCAGGGTTGCCGGGACGCGGTCCTTGGCAGACAACTGCTGCATGGGCACCTTCTTGCGCACCATCACGACCAGCGCCATCTCGCCAGTCTTGACCCCGCCCTGCTTGCGGAATCCAATGCCTACGCCCACCACGTAGGCTTTTTTCAGCAATTCTGATTCGTTGGCCTTTTTTACAGCTAGAATTTTTTGATAGTCATCATCCATTATGATTTTTACCAGACCCTAAAGGTTTTTGCGCGGCGAAACCTTTAGGCGCTTAGAAGTTAAATGCTTGCACAAAAAGCAAGGAAATTTACCACAAAGGGCACAAAGTAACACAAAGGAAGAGCTATTAAGGTTTCCC
>DYLB01000044.1 GCA_020722305.1 Anaerolinea thermophila
GCGACCTCCGGGTTATGAGCCCGACGAGCTGCCACTGCTCTACCCCGCATCGGTTGGTTGAGCGGCGCGTATTCTACCATCCCGATGGGGATGCGTCAAGCGCGATCACGGATGCAGAATGAGCTCGAGGCTGTACAGGTACATCAGGCCGTTGATGCGCGGGTCGCTCTGGCGCAGGACCAGCTTCGCCGGGGTGGAGGCGCCGACGCTGTATGGGACGGTGGTCGAGAAAGGGATGTAGCCATCCGGGGCGGAGGCGATGCCCAATTCGAGCAGGCGCGTGCCAAGCACCCGGCCCTCCCGGTCGAGCAGTTCGAGGATGAAGGATTCTTCGTTGAACGGGCGGAATTTGCCGCTGACGACCACCTCCCCGCCCGTGACCTGCGAACCGGCCAGCGGTGAACTCAGCCAGGCGCGCTCGCCCGTGCCGCCGCTGGGGTTGATCACGTCCCGGCCGCCGGACTGGAGCAGGACGTGGACCGACATGACCGCCTTCGGCAGCCCAAACTCGTCTGCGGTGCTGATCTGCAGGCGGGCCAGCTCGGCCGCGGCCCGGATCTCGAACGGGATGTCGAGCGCCACGTAAACCCACGGGCTGTAGGCCGGGGCGGGATGCACCTCCACTTTGCGGGCCAGCAGGCGGCCGTCTTCGCCGAGCAGTTCGACCTGGTAGCGGTCGTTCGCGCCGGGGACGACGTAAGCGATCACCCGCAGCGGCGAGACAACCTTGGACATCGGGCCGGGCGCGGCGAGACGGATGACCCCGTCTGGCGGGGCGGAGGAGAGGCTGGGGGTGGGACTGGGCGTTGCGGACGGGACCGGCGTCTCGGTCGGCGGGAGCGGGGTCGGCGTCGGGGTGGGATCGAGCGCGGGGAACGGCGAGCCGGCCGAGGGTCCCGCGTGATCCGGCTGGGAGGCGGCCGCGGTCAGGGCGATTACGGTCGGGAGGTAGGACTCAGGATAAGGCGTGGGTAAAGTCCCCGATCCCGAAATGTCGCAGGCGGAAAGCAGGAGGGTCAGCGTAAAAAGCAGGGGAAATAATTTGCGAAACATAAGATAGCAATTGCCGACGGGTGAAACCCCGTCGGCATCCGGTAGGGCGAGATAAATCTCGCCTTACAGCCCGTAGATATCGCTGAATTTCCGGGTCAGGTAACGCACGTAGGGGGCGGCGTCAATCTTCGAGCCGGTGATCTTCTGCACCAGTTCCTGCGGCTCGTACTTGCGCCCGTGCCTGTGAACCTTTTCGCGCAGCCAGCCGAGCAGGGCGTCGAATTTGCCTTCGCGGATCTGGTCGGCCAGGTCGGGGAGGTCGGCATTGATCTTCTCCCAGAGTTGGGCCGAGACCAGGTTGCCGAGGGCATAGGTGGAGAAGTAGCCCATCATGCCGCCCGACCAGTGGATGTCTTGCAGCACACCCTGGGCGTCGTCCGGCGGGACCACGCCGAGGTATTCTTTCATCTTGGTATTCCAGATTTCGGGCAGATCCTTGACCGCCATGCTGCCTTCGACGATGCCGATCTCGATCTCCAACCGCAGCATGATGTGCATGTTGTAGGTGGCTTCGTCGGCTTCGACCCGGATCAGCGAGGGTTCGACCTTGTTGATGCCTTTGTAGAAGGTGTTCAGGTCCACGTTGCCAAGCTGGGAGGGGAAGGTCTGCTGGAGCGAGGGGTAGAAGTGCTCCCAGAAGGGCAGCGAGCGCCCGACCAGGTTCTCCCACATGCGGGACTGCGACTCGTGGATCGCCAGCGAGGCGCCGCCGTTGAGCGGGGTGCGCTCGTAGGCCTGGTTGACGCCCATCTCGTAGAGGGCGTGGCCGCACTCGTGCATGGTGCCGAACAGGGCCGAGTTGAGGAAATCTTCGAGCACACGGGTGGTGATGCGCACGTCGTTGATGCTGAAAGAAGTGGTGAACGGGTGCGGGGACTTGTCCTGGCGGCCGCGCTTCCAGTCGTAGCCGAACTTGGTAATCACGCTCACGCCGAAGTCCCATTGCTGCTTGTCGGGATAGTGCAAGTGCAGGAAGGAGTCGTCCACCTGGGGGGCGTCGGCGATCGCCCGCAGCAGTTCGACCTGCTTGGGGCGCAGGGACTCAAAGATGGCGCGCACGTCGGCGGTTTTCATCCCCGGCTCGAACTGGTCGAGCAGGATGTCGTAGGGGTGGTCGGAGGGCGGGAAGAAGGCTACGAACTGCTTGCCCAGCTCGACGATCTTTTCGAGATGCGGCTGGAAGATGGAGAACTCGGACTTGCTCCGGGCTTCGACCCAGGCTTCGTGGGCGCGGGCGGTGACGACGGCAAACTCGGCCACCCATTCGGGCGTGACCTTGGTGGCCTGGTCGTAATCCCGCGAGGCCACCTTGACGAAGCGGACTTCGTCCGAGTCGGGGTCGGCCCCAGCAAACTCGGCCTTCAGGTCTTCGATCAGCCGTCCCACTTCCTCCGAAGTGGCTTTGATGTGGGCGATCTTGCCGAGGGTGGCCTGGGCGTTGCCGCGGGCTTCGGCGCCGCCCGGCGGCATGTTGACCTGCTGGTCCCAGCCGAGCACGGCCGCGGCCGAATTCAGGTCGGCGACTTCGGCGAGCAGGGCTTTCAGTTGTTCGTACTTTTCGCTCATGGGGTCTCCTTGGGGGTAAATGGTGGTTGGTAATTGGTAATTAGAGATGTCACACCGCACCTGCGGTCGGTGCAGGTGTTGCGGGCCGTCCTGAGCGGAGCCGCCGTTCATTGGCGGCGTAGTCGAAGGATGGTGAAGCAATCTCCCGTTTAATGGATGCTTCACATCGAACGAGACTCTCCGTTACACCGGGGATTGCTTCGGGCTGGGTCTCGATCTGGCCTCGAAAAACCTCTCGGCCTACTCGACCAACGCTCCTCGCAATGACATTAGACGACTCTCCACCTCAGCGGTTGGCCGTTGAGGGCGGCCAGGACTTCCTCGGCGATGTGTTCGGCAGCGCGGGATTGGGATTCGAGCGTTTGAGCGCCGATGTGGGGGGTGGCGACGAGGTGCGGATGGGCGACGAGGGGCGTTTTGCCGGGCGGTTCGGCCGCGTAGACGTCGAGGCCGGCCGCGGCCACCTGACCGGTTTCCAGCGCCGAGAGCAGGGCCGCCTCGTCTATGATGCCGCCGCGGGCGGCGCAGACCAGGCGCACGCCGGGCTTCATCTGCGCAAAGGCGGACTCGCCCACCATGCCGCGCGTCTCGGCGGTGAGCGGCAGGTGCAGGGTGATGAAATCGGAGCGGGCGTAGAGGGCTTCGAGGCCCACCGGCTGGGCGCCGCGGCGGAGGATCTCATCGTCAGACAGGAACGGGTCGTAAGCGATGAGGCTCATGCCGAAGGCTTTGGCCCGCAGACCCACTTCCACGCCAATGCGTCCCAGGCCGATGATGCCGAGGGTCTTGCCGTAGAGTTCGACGCCTTCGAGGGAGCTCTTGAGCCATTCGCCTTGTTTCATCCCGGAATCGGCCCGGGACAGGTGACGGGCGGTGGCGAGCAGCAGGCCGAAGGTCAGTTCGGCGACGGCGATGGAAGTGGCAGTGGGGGCATTGACGACGGTGATGGCGCGGGCACGGGCAGCGCTCAGGTCAATGTTGTCCACGCCCACGCCGGCGCGGCCGATCACTTTCAGGGCGGGGGCGGCGTCCATCACGGAAGCCGTTACCTTCGTCCGGCCGCGCACGATTAGGGCCTGGTAAGGGGGGATGAGTTGGAGCAGTTCTTCAGGGGAGATGCCGGGGCGGTCGGTCACCTCCGCCTTTGCACGTAGAATGGCCTGGCCGCTTGCTTCCAGGCCGTCGGTGAGGAGAATCTTGTGTGGGGGCATGGGGTGAATTTTACCCGCTTTTTGTCGAGACAAGGCCTCGGAGTTTCTGAAGAACTCCGAGGCCTTTATGGGGAAGGATCAGGCTTCGCCGTCTGGCGGCGGGGGAGGCGGGGGCGGCGTGTACGTGTCGCGCTCGCTCAAGCGGGTGCCGCCCAATCCGCCGTCTATCAGCCCAGGCTGGAGGATGGAGGTCACCTCGAAGCGGATCGGGATGCGGGCGTATTCGGTCAGGCCAGACGGGGGGATTTGGGTGATACGGATCACTGAATACTGAACACTGAACACTGGATACTGAACACTGATTACTCGTACCTCAGCGCTTCCACCGGTTCGAGGTTGGCGGCCCGGTTGGCCGGGTAGATGCCGAAGAACAGGCCGACCGCGGCCGAGAAAATCGTCGCCAGAAGGACCGCGTCCAGGCCGATGGAGGTAGCGAAGGGCGTGCCGGAATTGGCGGCGATGACTTCCACCAGGGTGGCGATGCCCCAGCCGACCAGGATTCCCACCAGCCCGCCGATCATGCTGAGCAGGGACGATTCGGTCAGGAACTGGATCAGGATGTCCCGTTTGCGGGCGCCCAGGGCCTTGCGCAGGCCGATCTCCCGGGTCCGCTCGGTGACGGAGACCAGCATGATGTTCATGATCCCAATCCCGCCCACCAGCAGGGAAATCCCGGCGATGCCGCCCAGGAAGATGGTCAGCACGCCGGTGATGGTCTCGGCCGTCTGGACGAAATCCTCCTGCGAGAAGACGGTGAAATCGTCCGCGCCGATGGGGGTGCGGTGGCGGGTGCGCAGGATGTCGGCGATCTCATTCGCCGCCTGCGAGACCAGGTCCGCCGAGACAGCCTGGACGAAGATCACATCCACCCGGTCCTGGGGACTGCGGCGCAGCAGGCGGGTCTGGGCAGTGCTGAACGGGACCAGGGCGACGTTGTCCTGGCTGCCCATCATCCCGCCGCCTTTGGCTTCGAGCACCCCGATGACCCGGAAGGGCTGCCCTTCGATGCGGATGGTCTCGCCGGTGATCCCGTCGTGACGCCCGAAGAGGGTATCCGCCAGTTCGGGGCCGACCAGGGCGACCGAGGCCCGCCCGAGGATGTGTTCTTCGGTAATGTAATCGCCTTCGACCACAGTGTAATTGCGCACGCTGAAATAAGCCGGGGTCACGCCGTCCAGCGTCGCGCGGGTCATCTCGCCGCCGTAGGAGATGGTCGCGCTGCCGTCCAGGATGGGGGCGACCGCTTCGACGGAGGGAGCCTGGAACGGGTCGGCGATAGCGTCGGCGTCGCCCAGGGTGAGCGGCTTGGGGTTGCGGATCGAATCGTCCCTGCTGCGGAAGACGAAGAGCAGGTTGGTGCCGATGCCGCTGATCGAACCGGTGATCGTGTCCTGCGCGCCGGTGCCGACCGCCAGCATGGCGATCACCGCAGCCACGCCGATGACGATCCCCAGGATGGTCAGGCCGGAGCGCATCTTGTTGGCGGCCAGGCTTTCGAGAGCTTCGAGGATAGACTGCCACAGGTTCATGCGCCGTCCTCCACCAGCCCGTCAATCAGGCGGATCGTGCGCTGGGCCTGGGCGCCGATCTTCGGGTCGTGCGTGACCAGGATGAGGGTCGTGCCCTTGTCCCGGTTCAGGCCGAGCAGCAGATCCATGATCTCCTGGCCTACTTTCGAGTCGAGGTTGCCTGTGGGTTCGTCGGCCATGATGATGGCCGGGTTGTTGACCAGGGCGCGGGCGATCGCCACCCGCTGCTGCTGCCCGCCGGAGAGTTCGGTCGGGCGGTGCAGCATCCGGTCGCCCAGACCGACCGCTTCGAGCGAGGCCCTGGCCCGCTCCTTGCGCCCGCTGGTCATCCCGGCGTAGCGCAGGGGCAGTTCCACATTAGCGAGCGAGGTCTGGCGGGGCAGCAGGTTGAAACTCTGGAAGACGAAGCCCACCTTGCGGTTGCGGATGTCGGCCAACTGGTCGTCGTTCAGGCTCTGCACCACCTCCCCGTCCAGAATGTACTCGCCGCTGGTCGGGCGGTCGAGGCAGCCCAGAATGTTCATTATTGTGGATTTGCCCGACCCCGACGGCCCCATGATGGCGACCACTTCGCCGCGTTTGATCTTGAGCGAGACGCCCCGTAAGGCATGGACTTCGACCTCGCCCATTTTGTACACCTTGGTCAGGTTTTCAGCCGTAATAACCCAGTCTTCCATGATTACCTTCTCATGAACGGAGGGCCGTCATTGCCGAATTCCTGAGGCGGATTAAGGACGATTTCTTCGCCTTCTTTGAGATTATCCGAGACGAGCACGCTCATCGTATCGGATGAAGAACCGAGGCGGATCTCGACCTGTTCCAGGCTCCCGTCTTCGAGCAACACATACACGACGCGTTTACCGTCAACCAGACGCACGGCCCGGTTGGGGACCAGCAGCACGTTGTTGATCTCACGGACGACGATGTTGACCGCGGCGGTCATCCCCGGCTTGACCTGATCGTCGGCGTCGGTCAGTTCGACCGTGACGGTGAAATTGACCACGCCGCCGACGTTGCTGCCGACCTTGCCGACCTCGGTCACCACGCCGTGATATTTCTTATCCAAAATGGCGTCGAAACTCAGGCTGACTTCCTGCCCGACCTGGATGCTGTTGATGTCCACTTCGGAGATCTGCACGTCCACCAGCAGGCGGCTCAGATCGTCAATGCGGAAAGCCGTCACCCCCGCCCCGACCTGGTCGCCGGGCATGGGGTGGGCTTCAGAGATTGTGCCGGCAAAGGGCGCGGTCAGGCGGGCCATGTTCAGGGTGGCCTGGGCGGCCGCGATGCGGGCCTCAGCAGCGATGATGTCCGCCTGGCTGGGGCCGTCCTTGATCCGCTCCCAGGCACGTTTGGCGTCGTCGAGCTGGGCTTCGGCCAGGGCCAGGTCGGCGTCGGCCTCGTCAATGCTTTCGGTGTCGGGCAAGACTTCGACTTCCACTTTTTCGGGGATTTCGTAGGTCTTCCCGGCTATTTTTATTTTGCTCATCTTGATCTTCTCGATTGTGATCGGGCCGTTCAGGGAATCGCGATAATTGAAAGCCTTGTCATATTTTTCCTGGGCTGCCCGCAGGGCAATGAACGCCTGGGCCGCCGGGGTCTTGGAAGCCAGCAAGTCTTCCAGGGCAATCTGGGCGGTGGCCAGGTCGGCCTCGGCCAGGATGATGTTCTGGGCGAGGGAAGTCTTCTCCAGCGCGGCCAGCACGTCCCCGCCGGAGACCTGGTCGCCTACTTTAACGGAAACCTCCCCAACGGTCCCGCTGGTTTGCCAGACGATGACTGCGGTCTGGTTCGAGCGCACGGTCCCGGTCGCCCCAACCGTCGCCACCAGGTCGTCCGTCTTAATCTTTGTCGTTTGCCATTGGGCCGCGGCGTTGGCCGTATTCGATTGCCGCAAATAGAAAAATGCCGCCGCCGCAACCGCGAGCACCAGCAAGACGATCCATAAAGTCCGGTTCTTCTTTAGAAAGTTCATTTCAGCAAATCCTCCTGTTGGAATACCCAACGGCTCCCATTGTACTTGATGGCACATCTCCCACACAACCGGGACGGGTTGATTTTACAGAAATCTTACACGTCCTTAAGAAACTGTAAAGGTGATGGAAGGGTGATGACCGGGAATGATAAATCGCCATTCATAATTGTGACGATTGTCGTCAGATTTGATGACATAAGAGGCTGTAACCATCTGTTAAGATTGAGTATCATCTCAACACAGGCATATTATCAGTAATTTCAGGAGGCCGTAATCCATGCAAGCCATTCCCAGTGAGGCTCTCGCAATAGATCGCAAAGAACGGGCGAACAAACCCTTCCACGACCTGACTTTGCGTCCCGCCGAGGAGCGCGTGTGCGACTTCGAAGACGTCGTAATCGAGTTCAGCGCCGAACGCGCCATGGTGGAAGCCTCGCGCTGCATCCATTGTCCCGACCCAGCTCCGTGCATGCTGGCCTGCCCGACCCACAACGACATCCCCTCGGCCATGTGGCTGATCGAACAGGGGCGTTTCAAGGAAGCGGCAGACATTTATCACAAGACCTCCTCCCTGCCGGAGATTTGTGGACGCGTTTGCCCGCACGAAAAACTTTGCCAGGGGTCGTGCGTGCTCAACAAGCATCATGAACCGGTGCTGACCGGCCAACTGGAAGTCTTTGCCCTGGAGTGGGAGCGCCGCAACGATCCCTACATCGTCCCGGTTGGCGAACCGACCGGGAAGAAAGTTGCCGTCATCGGCGCGGGACCGGCCGGCCTGGGCTGCGCCGAAGAGGTCCGCAAGGCCGGACACGAGGTGACGATCTTCGATTCCAAGCCCTCCCCCGGCGGGCTGCTGGTCTACGGCATCCCCAACTTCAAACTGCCCAAAGGCTCCGTCTGGAACAAGTGGGAAGACCTGGAAAGCGCCGGGGTCAAATTCGTCGGCAATACCTACATCGGCAAAGACAAGACGATTGACGACCTGTTCGATGAAGGCTTCGATGCGGTCTTCATCGGGGTCGGCACCGGCATTGATGCCACGATGGACATCCCTGGCGAGAACCTGCCGGGCGTCTACCAAGGCACGGACTTCCTGATCCGCGGCAACGTGGACTTCGACAGCCTGCCCGACGACAAGCGCGAACGTCCGCAGATCGGCAACCGGGTGGTGGTCATCGGCGGCGGCGACACCGCCTCTGACTGCCTGCGCACCGCCCTGCGCCTTGGAGCTGAGGAAGTCACCTGCCTCTACCGCCGTACCGAAAAGGAAATGCCCGGCGGCTACAAAGACCGCAAAATGGCAAAGGACGAGGGCGCGAATTACCGCTTCCTGACCCAGCCAATCAAGTTCATTGACGGCGAAGACGGCCGCCTGGCGGCGGTCGAGTGCATCGAGATGAAACTCGGCGAACCGGACGCCAAAGGCCGCCGCCGCCCGGTCCCGGTCGAAGGCTCGAACTTCTCGGTCGCGGCCGACACGGCCATCAAAGCCCTGGGCTACTGGCCCGACCCGATCATCGGCGAGACCACCCCGGAACTGGAAACCGACAAATGGGGCCAGATCAACCTCAAGGACCGGGAGAAGGGCATGACCTCACGCGAGGGCGTCTTCGCCGGCGGCGACTGCGTCACCGGGCCAGACCTGGTCGTGACGGCCATGGTGGCCGGGCGCAAGGCCGCCTGGGCCATCAACGAATACTTGAAGAACAAATAAGCTCGTTAGACAATTTCCCCTGCGAGGGCAGGATCAAAGAGAGCCGTTTCCTTGGGAGGAAACGGCTCTCGCCTTTATGGGCGAAAGCCATTCCGCCTTACGGCAACGGCGATTCCGAATACAACCCGACCAGCTCGACCGCGTCGATCTCGTCCCACAGGCTGGCCTCCAACGCGGATTGGTCGAGGGT
Source organism: Anaerolinea thermophila (assembly GCA_020722305.1). GTDB lineage: Bacteria > Chloroflexota > Anaerolineae > Anaerolineales > Villigracilaceae > UBA5796. The sequence continues at coordinate 9,239 of DYLB01000044.1, forward strand.
GATCCGCACGCCGTTGACCAGGTAATCGGCCTGGACCAAGATGAGCATCTTGTACGGGCATTCCCTGGCCGAAGGTTTGCCGGTATAAATAGGGTGGTATCCCCCGGTCAGATCAATCAACTCGACCTTCACGACCGCATCCGGGGCATAGGAATGGTGGATGTAAACCGCCTGCGGATAAACCGTCTTTTCGTAGCGCAGCTCCAGCCAATCAGCCGGGGTTTTCTCGGCGGAGGCCCAGGCGGAGCGCCTGTCACCGCAACTGAGCGTGTTCGGCGCGCCGGCGGCCTGGCTGGCGCTCCAGTCCGATTGGCCACGCTCCGAGCTGGCGGCTGCGGATACGGCCCACTGGCGGACCGTCTCGCCCGGCAGCGAGGTGGCGGTGGGAGCCGGGGTGCGGGTCGGGACCATCGTCGCGGTCATGGCAGGCGGAGGCGTGGAGGTGACAAATCCATTCCGGGCATATTCCTCGAACTGGCAGGCCAGCCCGGCCAGCGCCAGCAAGGATAGGGCAAAGAACAGAGGATGGCGGCGGTAATCGAATTTCATGCTTCTCTCCTTGACATTTCGGGGATGGACACTCGCAGCGCCCGGCCCATATTTTCACACAAAATCCGTATTCTGTAATACCCACGGTTGAAAATGGCGCGTTCCTTCTCGTGAAAAAGCGCAATTTTCGACCGACCTGGGTATAATCCCCCCATGCTCGAAAAAGTAGAAACCTGGGCCTGGCGGGTATTGTTACTCGCATTCACCGCCCTCCTCATCTTCACCAGTAACCCGTCCCAATCCACCGACCGCGAACGGGCGCGCGCCTTTACCCGCAGCGACGAATTCGACTTCGCCCGCTGGACGCTGGACGCGGTCTGGGTCAAGCTCCAGCAGGCTGCCTTGAACAGCCCGCATTACTTCGACCGCGAGGCGCGCAAAGCAATGACGCTGGAATTCTTCCGTCTGACCGACCAGATGATCCAGATCGAGGACCAGATCGCCCGGATATATTCCGATCCGGGCGTGGCGGACCCGGAAACGGCTTCCGCCTCGCTGCGTTCCCAGTGGGACAGCATATCCCGCCGCCGCGCACAGATCCAGCCGCTGGTCGAGGCCGTGCTGGAGCAGCAGGTCGGCCAGGTGGCAGACGAACTCGGTTTAACGGTGGCAGGCCAGCCGGTCCCGCCCGTGCTGGCCCACATCACCCCCCTGCCGTACAACCTGGTCGTCTCGCCGCGCGAGCGCATCCAGCAGGAATTCTCCATCTCCCTCAGCCCCAACCTGACGGTTGACCAGCACGCCACGCTCGAGGCCGAGGTGGACAGCACCCTGAACGTGTCTTCGCTGGTCGTCCCGGTGGGCGGGATCGGTTCGTACCCCACAATGGTGATGCGCACCGGCTGGATGCAGTGGACCATCGAAACCTTTGCCCACGAATGGATGCACAACTATCTGGAATGGCATCCGCTCGGCATCCGTTACAGCGAAACGCCCGAACTGCGGACGATGAACGAGACCACCGCCTCGATCTTCGGCAACGAGGTCAGCCAGATGATCCTCGAACGGTTCTACCCGGAGCTGGTCCAGCGCCCCAGCCCGCCGGTGCAGACCGTTGACCTGCCGGCTGTCAAGCCCGACCCGGATGACATCCCCCGCCCGGTTTTCGATTTCCGGGCCGAGATGCACGCCACCCGCCTGCGCGTGGACGAATTGCTGACCGAGGGTAAAATCGAGCAGGCCGAAGCCTACATGGAAGAACGCCGGATCGTCTTCTGGGAACACGGCTACCCGATCCGCAAGTTGAACCAGGCTTACTTTGCCTTCTATGGCGCTTACGCCGACACGCCCGGCGGCGCGGCCGGGGAAGACCCGGTCGGCCCGGCGGTGCGGTTGCTGCGCGAAAAAAGCCAGGACCTGGGCGAGTTCATCCGCCGCATGGCCCGGATGAGCTCGTTCGACGATTTGAAAGAAGCCATCCAGGCGCTCCCTTAACCCACTTTTCAGGATATCCCATGCGAAAACCCTTAGCGATAGTTCTCCTGCTGGCGTTTCTCGTCAGCGCCTGCGGCAGCCAAAATGCCGCTCCCGTCGAGTCGACGCCGACCCATGCCGCGCCGTCCGTCACCTCCACGCCGGTGGATTACGCAGCCTCCTGCAACGCGGTCCAGAGCGAACCCACGCCGGGTCCCGACGAACCCTCGCGCTTCCCGCGCGTGACCCAGGAAGATCACAGCCTCGGCCCCGAAAACGCGCCCGTGACCCTGATCGTCTACAGCGATTTCCAGTGCCGGCCCTGCTCCGAGGTGGCCGAAATCTTGAAGAAATTGCGGGAGGAATACCCGGATACGCTGAAGATCATTTACCGTTACTTCCCCCTGTTGACCATCAACGACAAGGCTGCCCTGGCCGCCCAGGCGGCCGAGGCCGCCGGCTTGCAGGGCAAATTCTGGGAAATGCACGACGCCCTTTACGACGACCTGATCTCCTGGGACGGCCTGACCCCGGAAGAATTCGAGACCTGGCTGGCCGATAAAGCCGTCGAACTCGCGCTCGACAAGGAAAGGTTCCAGGCGGACCTGCACAGCAAGGAGGTGGCGATCATCCCGCCCATGGCCTTCAACGAGGGATTGCTGATCGGGATGGCCAGCGCGCCCTTCATCCTGATCAACGGCCAGATCTATACCGGACCGGTCAACTTCACCGCGCTCAACAACGTGATCGGGGCGATTGCCCTGGGTGAGCGCCAGTTCAAGCACTGCCCGGAGGCGGTGATTGAACCGGACAAGGAGTACATCGCCACCCTGCACACCAACAAGGGCGATATCGTCATCCAGCTTTTCGCTGACAAAGCTCCCCTGGCGGTCAATAATTTCGTCTTCCTGGCTCGCGAGGGCTGGTACGACAACAATCCCTTCTACCGGGTCATCGCAAACTTCACCGCCCAGACCGGCGATCCCAGCGGGACGGGGATGGGCCTGCCGGGATACCTGTTCAACACCGAGATCGCCCCCGACCTGCGCTTCGACCGCCCGGGCATGGTGGCCATGGACAATATCGGCCCGAACACCAACGGCAGCCGCTTCTTCATCACCCTGGCAGAGCTGCCCCAAATGGACGGCAGTTTCACCATCTTCGGCCAGGTGCTGCAAGGCATGGATGTGGTCGAGTCGCTGACCCTGCGCTTCCCGGAAGGGGGCGGCGACCTGCCGGAACCGGACCGCATCCTGAGCGTGACTATCGAGGAAAGATAACCGGACAACTTCGAAAGCGATTCCGCCTCGAAAAGGCGTTATAATCTGCGCCTGTTGCCCGATAACCCCGCCGGGGACTGAACCCCCCGGCTATCCCTGCGAAGCCGCCTCAAGGCGGCTCGAACCCAAACTGAGAGAGTTTCATGGACCTGATCCCCTTCCTGTTCGACCTGTTCCTGCACCTCGATACCCACCTGGCCGAGATCATCTCCCAATATGGCACCTGGACTTACGCCATCCTGTTCGGCGTAATCTTCATGGAGACCGGTTTCGTCGTGACGCCCTTCCTGCCCGGCGATTCGCTGCTCTTCGCCGCCGGGACCTTTGCCTCGCCGGTGATGAATTCAGCCCTGAATGTCTACCTGCTGGTCGGCCTGCTGACAGCGGCCGCCGTCCTGGGTGATACCGCCAACTACTGGATCGGCCACTTCCTCGGCGAAAAGGCCTACAACAGCCGCTGGATCAAAAAGGAATACCTTGACCGTACCCACGCTTTCTTCGAAAAGCACGGCGGCAAGACCATCTTCCTGGCCCGCTTCGTGCCGATCATCCGCACCTTTGCGCCTTTCGTCGCCGGCGTGGGACGCATGTCTTACGGCTATTTCTTCTCGTACAACGTGATCGGCGGGATCGTCTGGGCCCCGCTCTTCACCTTGTCCGGCTATTTCTTCGGCAATCTGGATTTTGTGAAAGAAAACTTTTCGCTGGTCATCCTGGCGATCATCTTCATCTCGCTCATCCCGGTCTTCGTGGAAGCGGTCAAGGCCAGGCAGGAGGGCAAGACCAAGAAAATGGAGAGTGAGACGCCGTAGCCGTAGGGCGCAATCCTGTGAGGCTGCACTCGGCCTTCTATGACTCCGCTGCAAAAACCTTTTCTAACCACTAAGGACACGAAGGTCACGAAT
>DYLB01000045.1 GCA_020722305.1 Anaerolinea thermophila
TTTTTGCAGTAGACTCATCTTTGACTCCGCTGCAAAAACCTTTTCTAACCACTAAGGACACGAAGGTCACGAATTTTTTTGAAATCATCTTGCGCCGAATTTCAAGATTTTGAATTTCACCTTTCAGAATTCCTTGGTGTACTTCGTGTCCTTTGTGGATAAAGACCTTTTTGCAGTAGACTCAAGATTAGCGAAAACTTGCGAGGATTAGCGGACTCCGGAGATGACGGTAAAGCGCGTCCCATCGGTTTGGCACGCTAACAATTTTCTTGTACAAAAAGCAAGGATTTAACTTCCAAGTTACTATGAAAATCTCCGATTTCGACCACGATCTTACCACCTGGCTCTCGGCCTGGCGGGTCTGGCTGCTGGCGGCTTTTATCGGCGCGGGATTGGCCGCGGCCGTTTATTTCCTCTTCCCGCCCGCCTACCGCGCCCGTGCCACTGTCACCGTGGACCACAACCTCGAACAGGCCCTCCCGCAAGACTCGGACCGGGAACTGTTCTATTACCTCCAGCGCGAGACCGACAAGCTGGAAACCGTCGCCTGGGCGGATGCGACTCTCGAACAGGTCGCCGCTCGAACCCCGGGCGTGACCATCCAATCGCTGCGGGGCGGGACCTTGAGCCTGTCCCAGCCCAAGGACGGGGCCTGGCACTTTTGGGCTGAATCCGGCGACCCAGTGCTGGCGCAGAGTCTCGCCGCGGCCTGGGCTGAGGCCTTCGTCTCGCAGGTGCGCTCCGGCATGGATACGGCGGCGCAGATCGAGGCGGCCCAAAAACTGCTGGCAAACACCACCTCCGCTGATGAGTCCGCCGCCCTTGTCGCCCAGATCGCCGAGTTGCAGACCCGCTCGATGGGCATTTCCCCATATTTGCAAATCAGCCTGAACCAGGATGAAAACCTGCCGGTGGAACGCGCCGCCGGGTTGGGCGCATACCTGTTCGCGGGCAGCGCGTTGGCGGTGCTGCTGGCCTTTTTGTATGTGACGATCTTTTCAACGCAAAGACACAAAGACGCGAAGATGCAAAAATTATAGCTTTGTGGCTTTGCGTTAATCTAACCTATGTCCAACCCACCTTCCCTCCTCGACCGCCTGACCCGCTGGCTGTGGGTCCTGGTCGTCCTGTGCCTGCCGGTGACCAGTTTCCGCTATTTCCCGCTGCTGGGCCGCGAGACGCAGGTCCGCCCGCTCTCGCTCTACCCGCTGGCAGGACTGCTGGCCTTGCTGGCCGTCCGCCAGTGGAAGCGGCGGAAGCTGGGACTGTCCAGCCCGGCGCTGACGGTGCTGGCGCTGTTCCTGCTGGCGGCGCTGGCCGCGACCGCCGTCGGCGCGCTCTACGCCCCGCTCGACCTGTTCGACCAGAGTTACGCCGGACGAGTCCTGCGGGCCTGGATCACCGTAGCGATTGGGCTGGCCTTCTTCCTGGCTTCGATCTGGATGAACGAGAACGAAGAGGATCTCAAAATCACACTGAAGTGGCTCTACGCCGGGCTGGCCCTGCACATTCTGTGGGGCGGGGTGCAGGCCCTGGCGCTCTTCACCGATATTTTGCCCCGTTACCTGGTGGATGCCTGGCAGGAGACTTTCTCGATCCGCGGGCTGGTCAATTCGCGGCGGGTGTCGGGGCTGGCATTCGAGCCATCCTGGCTGTCCGGCCAACTGGTGACGCTCTATCTGCCCTGGTTGTACGCTTCGCTGGTGCGCGGCTACCGCCTCCTCCGCTGGAGATGGGTCGAGCCGCTGCTGGCCCTCGGTTCGCTGGGAATTCTCGTCTTGACGTACTCGCGCAGCGGGGTGCTGCTCGTCGTCGGCGTGGCGGGGCTGACTTTTCTGCTGGCCGATTGGGCCCGGGTGCGTCAGGCCTGGGGCTGGTTCAAAAGCCCGTTCAGCGGGAGCAGGCCGCAGGTCCGCACTGAGCCGGGTCGAAGTGTCGGCGCGAGAGGGCGCTGGGTGGATGTCGGGGTGCGGGTGGCGCTGATTTTAGCGGTAGCGGCCGGGGTGGGCAGCGCGTTCTCGATCCTCTCCAAACGGGAGTATTTCGCCCGTCTCTGGCAGGCGGAGAAATCCAGCCCGGTCGAGTACATGGTGGATATTTACGCCGGGCCGCGCCTGGCTTACGCGGCGGCGGCCTGGGACATTTACGACGCCCACTCGCTGACCGGCGTGGGCATCGGGGCCAGCGGCCTGTACATGCACGACGCCCTGCCCGATTGGGCGCGCACCACCATCCCGGAGGTGGCCCACCTGTTCTCGCCGGACAACACGCTTTATCCGAACCCCAAAAATCTCTACCTGCGCCTGCTGGCCGAGACCGGGCTGGCGGGTTTCTGGCTGTTCATGCTGTTTAACCTGGCGGCGCTGGCACAGGTGATAAAATGGATGAAGTCGCCGGGCAGGCTGGCTTCTCTGGTGGGGGCGGCGGGGCTGTTCACCTGGCTGGCACTGATGGCTTATCACTTTACCCAGGATTCGTTCGCCATGCCCAACCTTTGGGTCGGTCTGGGGATGGTGTTGGGATTATCTCTAAAGCCGGAGTCCAACGTCTCCTGACGTTGGCTGCCGGGTTTGGAGACTTCATGCCGCAATGGAGTTATAAAGCAACATGATCATTCTAACTGTGGGGATGCCGCGGGCGGGTTCCGGCTGGCACTACAACCTGATCCACGACCTGGTGACGGCCAACGGCGGGGAAGACGCCCGCCGGATCCGTGAGCGCTATCATTTGCAAAGCATTTTGACCGAGGTGAACTGCAACATTGGGGTCTTGAGTTTGAGACGGCTGGCGCTGGCAGCCGTGCCCTCGCTGATGGGCAAGACCTACGTCCTGAAAGCCCACAGCGGTCCCACTCGGACCTCGGGCCTGCTCCAGGCCATCCGGCGGATGCGTGTCCTGTACATTTACCGCGACCCGCGCGACGCGATGCTCTCGGCCTTCGAATACGGCCAGCGGGCCATCGCTAAAGGCCGTCCGAACGCCTTCTCGCACCTGACCGATTTCGAAAAAACGCTCGACTTCATGACCGAATACGTGCGCATCTCGGAAGCCTGGCTGGCGCAGGGGAACGTGCTCCATGCCCGTTACGAAGACCTGCTCATGGATTACGACGCCGAAGCCCAACGGGCGGTGGAATTCTTGGGCTGTTCCCTGTCCGAGGCGGCGACGCAGGCCGTGATCGAGAAGTACCGCCCGAACAAGGCCTCGAGCGGAGACAAGGGCCTGCATTTCTTCAAAGGCAAGATCGGCCGATTCCGCGAGAAATATACCGAAGAACAACAGGCGCTCATGGCCGAACGTTTTGGTAATTATTTGCAAGGCAGGGGTTACGAAATCTAGGGCATAATTACCTCATGCGCGCCTCTGATTCCCCCTTCGTTGCAGACTGGTTCGCCATCTCCTTGCGCTGGCTGGCACTGGTGGGCGTGGTGATCGGCCTGGCGATAGACGGCAACCTGCTCTCGAGCGCCAACCTGCTGATGGCTTTGCTGGCGCTGTGGAATGTGATCCAGACCCTGATGGCAGGACTTTCGATCCGCATGAACTGGCACCGCCAGATCACCCTGGGCGTGGATTTGGTCGTGACACTGGCTTATTTCATCCTGCAAGGCGGCTATGCCCATTCGGTCTGGTGGGTGGGCGTGATCCCGCTGATGACGGCAGCCATTTATTTCAACGTGCGCGGCGCCGTGCTGACTGCCCTGGCGCTGGGGCTGGCCCAGGTGGCTGTCATCTGGTTCAGGATGCAGAACCTGCCCGCCCTGCTGTTTTCGGTCGCGATGGCCCTAATCTATATCGGCGCCGGCTGGACCTTCGGTTACCTGGCCCGCCGGGTCTACAATGGACTGCGTACCAGGCGGGTGGCCCGCCTCGAAGAAGAAGAAAAGGCCCGCCAGATCGAGACCGAGCGCCTGCGGGCCATTTATACGTTCACGGCAGAATTGATGTCTACCCTCGATTACCGCCGCGTGCTGGATAACGTCCTCGACCTGAGCGCGGCTGTGCTCAATCCCTACCTGGACGAAGATGAAGAAGACCCGCTGGTCAGCGCGGTGATGCTCTTCGAAGGCCCCGAACTGGCCATCGGGTCGGCGCGGCGCTTCACGTCGGCGGACATGCGCGTCACCCTCCCGGCGGCCAAGGGTGCCCTGGCGGAAGCCATCAACGGAGGCGATCCGGTCCGCCTGCTGGATATGACCGCAGACCCGGAACTGTCGCACATCGTTTCCCTGCGCGTCTGCAAATCCCTCTACATTTTCCCGCTCCGCAGCGGATTCAACATCTACGGCGTGCTGCTCTTCGCCCACCCCGACCCGGCCTATTTTGCCGACGACCGCTGCGAGCTGATTGACATCCTCGGGCGGCAGGCCGTGGTCGCGATCCAGAACGCCCGTCTCTACCAGGATTTGGTCGAAGAAAAAGAGCGCATGATCGAAGTCCAGGAGGAGGCTCGCAAGAAACTGGCCCGCGACCTGCACGACGGCCCAACCCAGTCGGTTGCGGCGATTGCCATGCGGCTAAACCTGGCCCGGCGCATGCTCGAACGCTCCCCCGAAACGGTCGAGGACGAACTTGCAAAAGTCGAGGAACTGGCCCGCCGCACCACCAAGGAAATCCGTCACATGCTCTTCACCCTGCGCCCGCTGGTACTCGAATCCCAGGGGTTGACGGCCGCCCTGGCCGCCATGGCCGAAAAGATGAAAGAGACCTTCAACCAGGAAGTGATCATCAAAGTGGACGACAAACTGCTCGAACAGATCGAGATGGGCAAGCAGGGCGTCATTTTTTACATCGTCGAAGAAGCGGTCAACAACGCCCGCAAGCACGCCCGCGCCTCGCAGATCTGGGTCAATCTGCGGGCGCTGAAAGACGAGATCGTCCTGCTCGAAATCAAGGACAACGGCGTAGGCTTCGACCTGGATTCGGTGATGAGCGCCTACGACAGGCGCGGCAGCCTGGGCATGATCAACCTGCGCGAGCGCACCGAACTGGTCAACGGCCTGCTGCACATCGAAACGGCCCCCGGCCGGGGTTCGACCATCCAGGTCTTTATCCCGCTCAGTGAAAAAGCCGCCGACCGCCTGCGCCACGCCAAGCAGTAGCCCCATGCCCTCTGCCACCGGACTGTATTATTTCGCTCACGGCGAAGACAATTTTTACCGCCCGCCGGTCGTGTTCATCCACGGCGCGGGCGGCAGCCACCTCGTCTGGCCGCCGCAGGTCCGCCGCCTGACGGGCGAGCGGATCTTCGCCCTCGACCTGCCTGGCCACGGCAAATCCGAGGGGATCGGCTGCCAGACCATCAGTGATTACGTCACCAGCCTGATCTATTTCCTGGATGGGATCAAACTGCCGGGCGCCGTTTTCGTGGGACACTCGATGGGCAGCGCCATCGCCCTCAGCCTGGCGCTGCGCCACCCAGACCGGGTGCTGGGTCTCGGTCTGATTGGCGGGGGGGCGCGTCTGAGGGTTGCTCCCGCCATCCTGGAAACCGCCCTCAACCCGGCCACCTTCGAGCTGGCGATCCAGGCCGTCCATGAAGGCTCGTTTTCCGCCTACGCCGACCCGCGTCTGGTAGAACTGTCGAAAAAGCAGATGCGCGAAGTCCGCCCTTCGGTGTTGCACGGCGACTTCATGGCCTGCGACGCCTTCGACCAGTTGGAAAATGTTTGCCAAATAGGAACGCCAACCCTGATCTTATGCGGCTCCGAAGACCGGATGACCCCGCCGCGCTTCTCCGAATTCCTGGCGCAGAAGATCCCCGGGTCACAGCTCGTCATCGTGCCGGACGCCGGCCACATGGTCCAGCTCGAAAAGCCGGACGAAGTAGCCGGGGCGCTGGCCGCGTTCCTGAAATCCATCCCTTACCAGCCGGGGGGATAAGCGTTTCCTACAGCCCCAAAATTTCTTTCAAGACAGGTATCGCCGCCTGCACCGCCCGCGCCCGGTGGCTCAGGCGGTTTTTTTCGTCCATGCCCAGTTCGGCCATGGTTTTGCCCAAGTCGTCCAGCATGAAAATGGGATCGTAACCGAAACCGCCCATGCCGCGCGCCTCCGGGATGATCTCGCCGGGGCAAATCCCCTCCGCAAAACGGACGCGGCCGTCCGGCGCGGCGATGGCGATCGTGGCGTGGAAGCGCGCCGTCCACGGGCGGGGATGAGCGCGCAGGTTCTGGAGCAGGTAGGCGCGGCGGTCCGAATCAGATGCACCGGGCAGGGGCGAATATCGGGCCGAGTACAATCCCGGCGCGCCGCCGAGCGCCTCCACCTCCAGGCCCGAGTCGTCGGCCAGGGAGACCAATCCGCTGGCCTGGGCGAAGGCGCGGGCTTTGAGGGCGGCGTTCTCGGCGTAGGTCGAGCCGGTCTCCTCGACTTCGAGGGTCAGGCCCAGGTCCTTCGGCATGACCAGTTCCAGGTCCAGGTCTTTGAGCAGGGCTTCGAGTTCGCGCAGCTTGCCCCTGTTCCCGGTGGCAATCAGCAGTTTTAGCATCAGCGTTCCTCGTCTTTGAGTTTTTTCAGCGCCCAGGCGGCGTGCTCACGGACCAGCGGCTCCGGGTCGTCGAGCGCCCGTTCCAGGGCCGGGATGGCCGCCGGGTCGCCGGAGTTGCCCAGGGCGACGGCCACGTTACGCAGGTAGCCGCGCCGCTTGGCACGCTTGACCGGGCTGTTCTTGAATTTCCGGTTGAAGGTCTCGGGGGTCAGCGAGAGTTCTTCGATCAAATCCGGCTGCGGCACGCCCCGACGCGGCGCAAAGGCTGGGTCGCCATTTTTGGCCGCGAAGCGGTTCCACGGGCAGACCTGCTGGCAGATGTCACAGCCGAAGACCCAATCCCCGGTCTTATCGCGCAGGTCAATGGGGATTTCGTCCTTGAGTTCGATGGTCAGGTACGAGATGCAGCGCCGGGCGTCCAGCGAGCGGTCGGGCAGGATGCAGCCGGTCGGGCAGGCGTCGAGGCAGCGGGTGCAGGAGCCGCAATGGTCGGTGGTGAAGGGCAGGTCCGGCTCCAGTTCGAGGCCGAGCAGGATTTCGGCCAGCAGGAAATACGAGCCTTTTTTCGGATGGATGAGGCAGGAATTCTTGCCGATCCAGCCCAGGCCGGCGCGCTGTGCCAGGTCACGCTCCAGGACGGGGCCGGTATCGGTGTACCAGCGGTTCGGGACCGGTCGGCCGGCTGCCGTTTCGATGAACGTCACCAGCGCCGACAGTTTCCCCGCCAGCGCCAGGTGGTAGTCTTCGCCCCAGGCGTAGGCGGCAACCTTGCCCCTCGTCCCCGGCTTATCTTCTAACGAAGATGGGGAATCGTAGGGAATCCCAAGCACGAGGATCGAGCGGCATTCCGGCAGGATCAGGCGCGGGTCGGCGCGGCGGGCGCGGGCGCGTGCCTCGGCCAGGTAGCCCATCGAGCCGTGACGCCCGTCGGCCAGCCAACGCGCGTAGAAAGCCGCATGCGGCGGCGGGTCCGGGGTGGTGACGCCGGTGAGGGAAAAGCCGAGGCGCTGGGCCTCGGCTTTGATGGTTTGGGTCAGAGAGGGGGGCGAGTCCATCCGTTAAGGGATGATGATATTCACACTGAAGAACTTGCCGAAAGGGACACCGGCTGCATTCGCCATCCGCCAGAAGCCTGTGTATTCGCCGCTGAGGGCAGGCGCGACCAGGGTGACGCTGAGTTCCACCGTGGCCTGCGGCGGCACTTCGACGCCGATCCGGTTGGCTTTTTTGCCGTTCATCAATTCGCCGTACCCGTAGACGATCTGGTAATCCGCCGTCCAGGGGCAAGTGCCGGTGTTTTTAAGCTCCCAGGTCTTGGTAAATTCCTGGCCGGGGATCAACTGGTCGTAACGGTCCGGGATGGTGACATCCCGGACGAAGATGGCGTCATCGCAAACGGCCTGGGTGGGAGGGGCGGGCGGGGTGTCGGTCGCGTTGGGGTCGGCTGGGGCCGCGTCTGCGGTGGGGATGTCGGTGGCCGTCGGCTGGGGGGTGGGGGTGAAGGCCGCCGCAGTCTGGGTGATTTCGGCCACGAAGGTACCGGCCGCGGCGGTGTACATGGCGTTGACGTCAAGGGTGGGGGTCGCCCCGGTTCGAGAGCCGCAAGCAGCCAACAAGATTGCAACGATCAGTATCACGAAACTATGACTGGCTTTCATGAATGCCTCCTTTTTCTTGCCAGCCCATGGATTTCCTGGGGTTGATAAATTGTCATCCTCATCGAAGTCAAGGAGTGCGGATTTCCGGTTTGGCGGAAGCCCGCACTTTTCGAGTTTGTTTTTTTTAGTTGTCTACCACGCGAATGTAAACGCAGAATACCTCCCCAAAGGCAACGCCGCGGTCATTGACCATTTGCCAGCAACTGTTATATTCACCGGGCTTGAGCGGAGCGGTCATCTTCATCCCGATGTCTTTGGTCTGGCCAGGCGTGACGAAATCGGCGGTGCGGGTGATCTTCCAGCCGGGGCCGTCGAGCTTTTCGTTGCCGAAGGCAAAGGCCAGGTAATAGCCGTCGTCCCAGGTGCAGGTGCCGGTGTTCTGGACGCGCCAGATTTTCTCGAAGTCTTCACCCGGGTCCATGTCTGTCAGGCCGTAAAAATTGCTGTAACCGGCAAAGGCCGAATTGTCGCACACGTCGCCAGCTGGGGGCGGCGCTCCCGGAGTGCCGGTGATCCCCGGAAGCCCGGCAGTGGGGATGGCGACTGTTGGGAACCCGGCGGTGGGGGCTCCAGGGCTGCCAATGGTCGGGATGCCGGCCGGGGTGTCCTGGGCGGAGGGGGTGTCGCTGGGCGGGGGCAGGGTCGCGGTCGCGGTGGGCTGCGGGGTCGGCGAGAAGGCCATCGCCGTCTGGGTCAATTGCGCCGCGACGGTCTCAGCTGCGGCGGTGAAGACCGCGTCGGGATCGACCGGGGTGGCTTCGGGAGTGCTTGGGCCGCAGGCGCTCAAGACCAGAATAGCCATGAGAACCAGGGGCCAGAGTTTTTGAGCATTCTTTTTCATACCATCTCCAAAACTTTTTTGTTATTTGCCGATGGAGCAAGGCTCATTATATCATCGGTAGTATGAGCGGAGCCGGATGGGCAGGTAGGACAAATTTACCAGGCCGCGCCAATGCCAAACGCGGAGAGCAGACCTTGGGTTGAAGCTATTCAATCCAAGAGTCTGCTCTTTGGATAGGTAAAGCCCGGTTAAGGCATTACTGCCAGCGGTGTCGGGGTCAGGGTCTGCACGATGCGCGGGGCGAACCAGAGGGCGTAATCGTCGGTGGCCTGCCCATTGGCAAGCACCGTCAGGATGAATTTGACATCTTTCCCTGCCAGGCTGCTCAAGTTTACGTCTACCGTTGAATATTTGCCGTCGTAGACTTCTTTCCACTCGCCGAGTTTCTTGACCTGACCGCTGCCGATCTGGTAGCTCAACCTGAAGACGACGTTGCATTTCGGGGCGTTGTTCTCGCACAGGACGAAAGCCTTGAAGTGGTAGCCTTGCTTGATCCTAACCGCCGGGAACTTGCCCTGGATTATGCCGCCTTTGATCCGTTCCGGGAAAGTCAGCAGGGCGGGTTCATTGTCCTTGTAGCCGCCTTCGAATACCGGAGTCTTGATGTGCAGCACGAAGCCGTCTTTACTGCCCTCGTTGCCGGGGCAGGGCAACTTATCTGTGCCGTTGCGCCAGGTTGCATCGCAGTAGTTGGCTGCGAAGTCGTAGACCAGGTTCCTTTCGGCGCTGACGTTGATATCTACCCAGAAGGGGTCGTTGGCGTTTTTGCCCACGCCGAAGATCACGCCGTTGGCATTGCGCAGTTTCCAGTAGCCGCGGTACCTGCCTTCGGCATTAGGAGCCACCAAATCAACCGAGAGATCAACCGTTTGTCCGGGCGCGACCGAGCCGGCCAGTTTGACGGAAGCCGGTCCGCCCATGGCATTCCCATCTGCGAAGATCAGGCTGTAGCCGGTCGTCCAGGTGCAGGTACCAATGTTCTTGATGCGCCAGGTTTTGGTGAATTTTTGCCCCGCTCCCACGACCGTGCCGTCGGGATACGAAACGTCTTTCTCGAATTTCGCCCAGTCGCAGCGTGTGACGGCAGTGGGCGTGGGCGTGTTGGCCTGAACCGTCGGGATGACAATGGGCGTATTGGTCGGCAGCGGAGTGAACGTCGGAAAAACGGTCACGGGCGTGTTGGTGGGGAACGGTGTGCTGGTAGGGAATGGCGTGTCTTCAGGCCCCGGCGTGGCCGAAGCCAGAGGCGCAGACTGGGTGAGCATGGCTTCGAGGGTCTGCGCCGCAGCGGTATATTGCGGGTTCAGAGTGGCAGCCGCGTCGGGTGTGGTGATGCCGCCCTGTCCGCAGGCCAGGATCGCTAAGATCAGGGCCGCCAGTATGGTGACAGGAATGTACTTGGGTTTCATAGCAACCATCCTTGTTCAGATAACGAACTCCTGTCATAGACGACTGGCCGATTGCGGATGTTCCCAGAAAGGCAGCGAGCCGGGGAGTCATCTCCCCGGCTCATTCTGGACGATAGACCTGTCCGCCGTTTAACTTACGGACAACTGAACACGAACTCTGAGCGGCCAAATTCCTGGCGTTGGGGCGAATCCACCACGAAAGCCACCCAGCGCAAGATGTCCTGGACGGCATCGGGCTTGAGCAGCCACTCGAAGGTGACGGATTTGGTGCCGGCGGCCGCGAAGTTGAGCTGACCCTGTTCGGGCGGCTCGTTGTCTTCGGGGTTCTGGTCCCAGTGATAGTGGATCGTGCCGGCTTCGTTGGCAGTCACGTTGGCCGTGATGATGTAACGCGTCCCCTTGTCCGGGCATCCGGTTGCCGGGTCGCGCACCTGGATGTAGCTTACGCTGGCGATGGCGAAACCGCCTTTGGTGTTGGTGCTGATCTTGACCGAGAGCGGCGAATCGTAGGGGCCGAATCCCATTGTCCCGCCCCAGGGGGTTTGCAGCCGCCATTCGCCGTAGTATGTCCCGGCAGTCGAGGGGGCCGTCATTGGGATGGACAGATCGGCGGTCTGGTCGGGGCCTACGTATTGGGTCAACGGATAGGAGCTGGCGGCGGCCATTTGGTCGCCGCTGACGAACACCAGGCTGTAGGACGAGTCCCAGGTGCAGGTGCCGTTGTTCTGCACCCGCCAGGTCTTCGTGAAAGTCGAACCGGGGTCAACCAGCATCCCGTCCGGGACGGTGACATCCGTTATGAAACTGGCTGAGAGGCAGGGCAGGCCGCCGCTGTCTGCTGTTGGAGAGGGCGCAGGCGGAACCGTCGGCTGGGCCTGGGTGGTCGGGGTGGCTGGCTGCTCAGGAGCCGGTGTGGGGCTGGCCTGGGCGGCCTGCTGGGTGGCGATGAAACGGGCTTCGACGGTCATGGCCGCCTGGGTGGATATCGCCGCCACGTCGGGGGTGGGCTGGGATTCCGGGGGCGCGGCGGGCGCACAGGCGCTCAATACCAGGACCAAACCCAGGATCCCCATCAGAATTCTATTTTTAGCAAACTTCATAGGGTAGAACCTCACTTTCTGGCGGGCATTATACCCGTTTTAAAAAAAACAGCGCCCAGCGTTGGTCACCGGGCGCTTGCGGACATCGACCAAAGGTCATGCTAAGGCTGGTAAACGATAGTCAAGACCGGGCCCGTAGCTCCGCAGGACATGTAATCAGCTGCCCCGTCGCCGTCGCTGGCCCCGGCGGAGGGGTGCAGGCGGATCTGAAAATAGGTCTTGCCTTCGTTGACCCGCGTCTGGACGTAGTTCTTGACGTTGATGTTGCTGCTGGGCGCGGCGCTGAGCAGTTCGATCCCCGTGCCCGAAAGCGAATAATGCGGCTGGTCCAGCGGCGGGGTGAATTGCACCTCGCCGACCCAGATGCCCGCCAGATCGGTGAACGGGTTGTTCATGGCGCTGCACATATTCAATTTAAGGTCGGCACTGACGATGGTCTTCCCGCTCAGAGCCGAGATGTCGAAGCTCATAAAGCCCCGCGCCAGGTAGTTCGAAGAGGTGTCCCCGGCCAGGATCGTCCCTTGGACGAGCGCAATGCCCGATGCCGGGTCGTAGACGGTCCCGCCGGTGTTCCCGCCGGTGGGGTTGATATTCACGGTGACGTTGCTGGGAGGCGTGTTGGTCGGTGTGGCGGTCGGGTTGGCGACCTTGATCTCCACGTAGAAGGACCGGCCCTGGTAACCGCCGGCAATCGGGATTAGCACCCCGGAGGCGTTGCGGATGCGCCAGTAGCCGCGGTACGTCCCTTCGGTGGAGGGGGCTTTCAAGTCAATGCTCAGGTCCACCTCCTGTCCGGGCAGGACCGAGCCGATGGCCTTGGAAGCGTCCCCGCTCATCGCATCGCCGCTGTCGAAGACGAGCGAGTAGCCACTCCATTCGCAGACGCCGATGTTCTTGATGCGCCAGGTCTTGGTGAAGGCCGTGCCCGGCGCAAACACGGTTCCATCCGGGACGCTGATGTCTTTGACGTATTGCCCCAGGTCGCAGATGGGCGTATTCGTGGGTGTCGGCGGCTTGAGGGTGAAAGTGGGGGTCACGACGGTTTGGGTGGACGGCGGCAGGGTTGCCAGCGTCGGCTGGGTGGGCGAGGCCAGCGCGGCCGCCTGGGTCAATTGGGCTTCAACCGTCTGGGCCGCAGCGGTGAAGACGGCGTTCGGGTCCTCCGTGGGGGTGGCGCGGGTGGGCAGGTTGCAGGCTGTCAGAACGAGTGAAACAATCGAAAAGAGCAGTAAAACGATTGGGCGCTTGGACATTCTTCCTCCTTTTCTGGGTCAGGTTAATTATACGACATGCTTAACGTATTTTCATTGTGCTTTGGTTCCAATAAACGTATCTATTCAGCCTGCCTCGCCGGTGGATAAATCCACCGGCGAGTCGCTGCTAAACCGGCTGAAGCCGGTTGACAAGCAGTCGGGTTTACCCGACTTTGTCATCGCAGCCGGGCGATTTATCGCCCGGCGATGGCTGTCAGATGCGTTTTTCCTCCGTTGACTTTGTGTTCTTTCATGTTTCAAAGATTTTCCGTAGGCATGGCTGAACATTACCAATAAACAAAGCAGGTCTCGAGTC
>DYLB01000046.1:0-7358 GCA_020722305.1 Anaerolinea thermophila
GGTACCGTTTAATGAACAACCTCGCCGCAGACCTGGCCATGAAGATACGCAACACCGATTTGCGGGTGCGCGAGCAACTCCTTTATGGCATGAAAACGAAGTAAAAAAAACATAAATAATCGAAAAAACCCACTTGACCCTTGCTCTAATTCCCATTAGGATGTATCCGCTTTTAGTGAAATTATTCCGTAATCGGCCGAGTAACGAGCAACTTCTCGACGGGTTATAGTGTTACTGTACAACATTTGCATTGAACGCGCAAATCTTATCTGGCAATCGTACCGCCAGGCTCCGCCCAGGTGCCACGCAGTGGTACAAGTGCCACGCAGTGGTACAAGTGCCACGCAGTGGTACAAGTGCCACGCAGTGGTATGGCACAGGGCCGACCGTAGGTCGGCGGTACGTTTGGTTGCGGCTGGAGGCCGCGCTATGTTTTATGTCTGCAAGAAAATCTTCACATAAGAAGGAGGTGGTGCGCGACCGGTCATTTGCGAGCATGGTCAGCTAGTCTCATGCAAACCCGACATATCGGGTACCTATCTATCTCTCAGGAGGAGGAAGATTTCCATGAAGAAAATGCTCTTTATCTTGTCGGTGCTGGTCGTTGCCAGCATGGTGCTTGCGGCCTGCGGTCCTGCGGGTCCCGCGGAATGCACCGATGAACTCGGCTGTGCGGTCTACGGTCCCGAAGACCCCATCCGCATTGCATCTGCCCTGGTCATCACCGGCCCCGATGCCCAACTCGGCCTAGACTCTCAACACGGCGTTGAAATTGCCATTGCCATGCGCGGTAACGTCGCCGGTCACTCGGTCGAACTCCAGGCCGAAGACGACGGTTGCAATGCTGAAGGCGGCCAGGCTGCCGGTCAGAAGATCGTGTCCGATCCCTCGATTGTGGCCGTGGTCGGCACCAGCTGCTCCGGCGCTGGCGTCCCGATGTCCAAGGTCATTTCCGAGGCCGGTTATGTGATGGTTTCCCCGTCCAACACCGCCCCGTCCCTGACCGATCCCGCCCAGGCCTGGAATCCCGGCTACCTGCGCACCGCTCACAACGACAAAGTCCAGGGCGCGGCCATGGCAAAGTTCGCTTACGAAGTTCTCGGTCTCAAGACTGCGGCTGCCATCCACGACGGTGACCCCTACACCGAAGGCCTGGCGAATGCCTTCCGGGAATCCTTCGAGAGCCTAGGCGGCAAGGTGGTCGCGTTCACCGCTGTAAGCAAGGGCGATACCGATATGAAACCCGTGTTGACCGCTGTGGCGGCATCCGAAGGCGGCGCGCCGGAATTCCTGTTCTTCCCGGTCTTCACCGCTGAGTGCGCCTTCCTGGCCAAGCAGACCAAAGAAGTGACCGGCCTCGAGAACACCGTGACCGCGGCTGCGGACGGCTGCTTCTCGGCCGCTGCGGCCGAAGCCATCGGCGAAGCCGGCAACGGCATGTACTTCTCCGGCCCCGACTTATCCTTCTCGGGCGACACTTACACCACCTTCAAGGAACAGTACAACACCCTGTTCGGCTCTGACCCGATCTCGGTCTTCCACGCTCACGCCTTCGACGCCACCAACATGATCTTCGACTGCATCGAAAAGGTCGGCGTCACCAGCGATGATGGCTCACTGTCCGTTGGCCGCGCGGCCCTGCGCTCCTGCTTGTATGCCACTTCCGGCTACCAGGGCATCACCGGCACCCTGACCTGCAACGAGTACGGTGACTGCGCTGACCCGAAAATCTCGGTTTCCATCCTCGAGAACGGCGAATACAAGCGCATCTGGCCGTAACCGATCAGCAGCCAAGCTGCGTCTGTCTTGCACGACAAAATGGGCCCGGGCCCAAAAACCCGGGCCCATTATCCAAATTTGTGGAGCTCATCCATGCAAAGACGCTTGCAAAATATCAATTACCTCGACCTTGTGCTCTGGCTTATTCGCGTGTCAATCATCGTCATCGTTGTATGGGGATCAATCGCCACGCTCAGCGATAATCCGTATTCTGGCCGCAACTGGATTGATTTCATTGTTTTCGGCATTGCCCAGGGCAGCATGTACGCTTTGATCGCCATTGGCTACACCCTGGTTTACGGTGTGCTTTTCATGATCAACTTCGCCCATGGCGAGTTCTTCATGTCCGGCGTGATGACGGCGACCGTTTTCGTTGCCGGGCCGTTGAGCGCCTCCGGCTATCTCGACCGCCAGCCAGTTATCAGCTTGCTCTTGATCTTGGCCGTTTCCATGCTCACCTCCGTTGGGGTAGCTGTCTTGACTGAACGCATAGCGTATCGTCCCTTGCGTAAAGCGCCCCGGCTCGTGCCGTTGATCACGGCCATCGGGGCCTCATTTTTCTTGCAATACACCTTTCGCGGCCTTTACGGGTCCGAAGTCAAGCCTTTCCCCCAAGTAGAGGCGTTATCCGGGAAGATCCCATTCCTCGGGACGGAATTGCTAGAATCCCAACTGGTCGTCATTATTGCGACCGTCATCATGCTTGTCGGTCTCTATTTATTCGTGATGCGAACAAAGACTGGAAAAGCCATTCGCGCGGTTGCAGAGGACAAAGATGTAGCCGCCCTGATGGGAATTGACGTTGACCGAACCATCTCGATCACCTTCGCGCTGGGCGCTGCAATGGCTGGAGCCGCAGGTGTCTTGTATGCGCTGGTTTTCCGCCAGGTACACTTTTTCATGGGCTTCTTACCCGGCTTGAAAGCTTTCACCGCTGCGGTATTAGGCGGTATTGGCAGCATCCCGGGAGCCGCAATTGGCGGTTTGTTCTTGGGTATTTTCGAATCAGTTGGTCCGCCATTGTTCCTAGACGGGTTGAACGTCCCCGCCTATCACCAACTCAAGGACGTGATCGCCTTCACCATGCTGGTATTGATCCTCATCTTCCGCCCGCAAGGTATCATTGGCGAGCGCTTGGCTGAGAAGAAAGCCTAAGGAGGCCCTCATGAATCCTGAAAAGAAATTTACCCTGCGAGACGCAGTTAACCAGGGCTTAATAGCCGGGCTGATAACCTCGCTAATCAGCATGGTAGGCATGGTCGAGTTGTTCAGTAAACGTCAACTCATTGCTAACTTGATGACAACCGCCCAGGTATTTATCCTGCTTGCCCCTGCCCTGCTCAGCTATCAATCTGCAAGGAAATCTGCCAAAAACAATGCCCTGGCATCCGGCGCGGTAACAGGTTTCTTCGCCTCGATCCCCATCATCGTCCTGGTCCTCCTGGCATCGGCATTCGATTTGCGCCAGTTCTTGGTCAATGTGTCACCCAACCTGATTTCAACCCTGACCTTTGGACAGGGGCCCGTTGTGGGCAGCCTTATTCTGGTCGCAATCAATACCCTTATCGGGCTTTTGGCTGCCATCTTGCATCAACTGGACGAAAAAATCCGCAACCCCATCCTCACCGGCCTGCTCTGGACATTGCTCGTCGGCATGTTCTCCGAAATCCTCCAGGAACGGTTGCGCGCCTTCTTCGGGATATCGTTCACCAACCTGATCATCCGCTCGAAAGCCTTGCAGCCGACCGTCGCGGTCATCCTGTTGGTCGGTATTACGGCCATTGCCTACTTCTGGGGGCAGCGCGGCGCAAGTTTCTCGGAGCGGATCGCCAACCAGTCTGCAACCCAGCGCCGCAACATGATCATCGCCCAGCGCGTCGCTTTCTTCGTGTTGCTGCTCGCCATGCCTCTGCTGTTGGGGACCTATCTCTCGGAAGTGGTCAACAACGTGGGCATCTACGTGCTGATGGGACTGGGCCTGAACATCGTGGTTGGATTTGCCGGCCTGCTCGACCTGGGTTACGTGGCTTTCTTCGCCATCGGGGCTTACGTGATGGCTATCCTGACCTCCGAAGGCTTCCTGGGAGTGGCCCAGACATCCTTCTGGGTGGCCCTGCCGGTCAGCGTGATCACTGCGGTGGCCGCGGGCATCTTCCTGGGGACGCCGGTCCTGCGGATGCGCGGTGACTACCTCGCCATCGTCACCTTGGGCTTCGGCGAGATCATCCGCATCATGGCCAACTCAGACCTGCTCAAGCCCTTCATCGGCGGCGCCCAGGGCGTGCTGCAAATCCCCAAACCCTCATTTTTCGGCACGAGCCTGATCCAGCCCGGTCAGTTGTATTACGTCGTCCTGGGGGGCGTGCTGCTGGCTTGGTTCGTCTCCACCCGTCTGAGCAATTCCCGCCTGGGCCGCCAGTGGATGGCGATGCGCGAAGACGAGGACGTGGCAGAAGCTATGGGCATCAACCTGGTCAACACCAAACTGCTGGCGTTTGCCATCGGCGCGGGGTTCTCCGGGTTATCCGGCGCGATCTACGCCAGCAAATTGACCTCTATCTTCCCGCACAGTTTCAACCTGCTCATTTCGATCAACGTCCTTAGCCTGATCATCGTCGGCGGGATGGGCAGCCTGCCCGGGGTGGTCATCGGTTCGCTCATCCTGGTCGGCCTGCCGGAGTTGCTCCGTGAGTTCGCCGAATTCCGCTTGTGGATGTACGGCGCGCTGCTAATCGTCATGATGTTGGCGAAGCCTGAAGGGTTCTGGCCTTCCGCAATTACGAAGCGGGAACTGCACGCCCATGACGAAAGCATTCCAATCGAAGAACCAGCGGCCGCAGACTAGGAAACGGAGCCTCAATATGAACATTTTGACTGCAAAAAATGTGACCAAACGTTTCGGCGGTCTGGTGGCGGTCAGCGGCCTGAATATTGACCTGGCCCAGGGTTCGATCGTCAGCATCATTGGGCCCAATGGAGCCGGCAAAACCACGTTTTTCAACTGCGTCACCGGCTTCTACAAGGTGGACGAAGGCGAGATCATCTTCGACGGGAATCTGCTCAACCATAAATCCACCGATCTCATCACCCGCATGGGAATTTCCCGAACCTACCAGAACATCCGCCTGTTCGCCAACATGACCGCCATCGAAAACATCCTGGTCGGCGAGCACCCCCACCTGAAAACCTTCTGGGCCGAAGCCATTTTCCGCACGCCCCGTTTCCTGAAAGAGGAAAAAGACGCGGAGGCCGAAGCCCGGCGCTTGCTGCGATACGTCGGCCTGGCGGGACTGGGCGACTCCCTGGCCCGCAACCTGCCCTACGGCGCACAGCGCCGCCTGGAGATCGCCCGCGCCCTGGCCAGCCGGCCCAAACTCTTGCTGCTGGACGAGCCGACCGCCGGCATGAACCCCAACGAATCCGCCGAGATGATGCGCTTCATCAAGAACCTGCGCGACGACCTGGGCATCACCATCCTGCTCATCGAACATGACATGCGCGTGGTGATGGGCATCAGCGAACACATCCACGTCCTGGACTTCGGCCAGAAGATCGCCGAAGGGACGCCGAAAGAAATCCAGCGCAACCCGCGCGTGATTGAAGCCTACCTCGGACGTGGCGCCGCCTCCGGCCTGGAAGCCGAAGGCGTCTCGGCCACGGTCTAAACAGGAGCGTGTTCTCATGCCAATGCTAGAAGTCAACAACATCCACACTTACTACGGGAACATCCACGCGCTCAAGGGCATCACCCTGACCGTCGAACAAGGCGAGATCGTCACCCTGATCGGGGCCAACGGGGCGGGAAAAACCACCACCCTGCGCACCATCAGCGCCTTGCTGCGCCCCCGCCAGGGGAACGTCTTGTTCGAGGGCGAAGACCTTTCCAATATCCCAGCCCACCAGATGGTCTACAAAGGCGTTGCCATGGTCCCGGAAGGGCGCGGCATCTTCTCCCGCCTGACAGTTTCAGAAAACTTGGATATGGGTGCCTTCAGCCGCAAAGACAAAGACTCCATGGGCAAGGACCTGGAACGGGTCTTTACCCTGTTCCCCCGCTTGAAGGAACGCCGCAACCAAGTCGCCGGGACGCTCTCCGGCGGCGAACAACAGATGCTCGCCATCGGACGGGCCATGATGTCGCACCCGCGCCTGCTCCTGCTGGACGAGCCTTCGATGGGCCTGGCCCCGGTGCTGGTGGAAGCCATCTTCGACACGGTAATCGCCATCAACAAGGAAGGCACGACCATCCTGCTGGTGGAACAGAACGCCACCATGGCCCTTTCCGTGGCGTTCCGCGGTTACGTGCTGCAAACCGGCGAAATCGTGCTCAGCGATAGCGCCCAGAACCTCTCTAAAAACGAGATGGTCCAAAAAGCCTACCTGGGTATGGAATAATCCCGCCCGGTCTTGCCGACTGCAAGGTATACAGCCCGCTGTATACCTTGTTTGTTAAATCCATCTTTGCGAGGAAACTCCACAAGGATGTAGTATCATCATCCCGGAGGAATTATGCTGATCCTGACCGCCGACGAAGTCCGAAAAGCGCTGCCCATGCGCGAAGCGATTGATGCGATGAAACGCGCCTACGCCGCCCTGTCCAGCGGGCGCGCCGAAGTCCCCTTGCGGACCCACCTGCCCGTTTCGCCCCACAACGCCGCCAGCCTGTTCATGCCCGCCTTCGTCCAGTTGGATGACGGCGAAGCGCTGGCCGTCAAAGTCGTCTCGCTCTTCCCCGACAACCCCAAACGTGGACTGGCCTTCATCCAGGCGGCGGTGCTGGTGCTCGAAGCGGATACCGGACGAGCAGCCGCCCTGCTCGAAGGCAGTTCCCTGACCGCGATCCGCACGGGAGCCGGGAGCGGCGCGGCCATCGACGCGTTATCCCGCCCCGGGAGCAGGACCGTCGCCGTCTTCGGCGCCGGCGTGCAGGGACGCACCCAGCTCGAAGCCGCCTGCGCCGTCCGCCGGATCGAGACCGCCTGGGTCTATGACCCCAACCTGAATCAAGCCCAAAAATTCGCGGCAGAGATGGCCGGCAAGGACGGGATCCCGCAGGATTTACGCATCGCCGGGTCGCCGGGCGAAGCCGTCAGCCAGGCGGACGTAATTTGTACGGCGACCACGGCCACTCGTCCGGTTTTCGCTGCGGGAGATGTCCGCCCCGGGACGCATATCAGCGCGGTCGGGTCGTACACGCCCGGGATGCAGGAAATCCCCTCCGATATCGTCAAACAGGCTTACGTGGTCGTCGATTCCCGCTCGGCCGCTCTGGCCGAGACCGGCGACCTGCTCCAGCCGATCCAGGCCGGGCTGTTCGGCGAGGACCACATCCGGGCCGAGTTGGGCGAAGTCCTGCTCGGCCGCAAACCGGGACGGACCTCCGAGGATCAGATCACCTTCTTCAAATCGGTCGGCGTGGCCGTGCAAGACGCGGTCGCGGCCCAACTGGCTATCAAGAATGCTGATAAAATAGGGATTGGACAGATGGTGAATTGGTAAGGTAGGGGCAGGCCTCGCGTCCGCCCAGGTAGGGGCAGGCCTCGCGTCCGCCCAGGTAGGGGCAGGCCTCGCGTCCGCCC